>JADGCN010000029.1 GCA_015228975.1 Magnetococcales bacterium | reverse complement strand
TTCCCCACAAAAAAAAGTGCCATCCAGAGGTAGCGCGGGATCAAGAACTCTGAAGATAATGGTGAGCCTCCATCAGATCCTGGTAACAAGCCTCTTCCGTCCGTGCTACTATCCGCACCTCAATGTTTTTCAGGTCCAACGATTTCCACCTTGCAAGATGTTGACGTCAGACTTTCATACCAAAAAAAATCGACAATGTCCAGATCAGATCACTACCTCTTTGAATCAGAAATATTTTTGTCCCGGAACAAATTCACCCTGATCGACTGGATGATCTTGCCGGCGACTTTGATGGCATCGTCATTTAAGGAAATATTGGGCAGGATGAGGCAAAACTCGTCGCCACCCAATCGGCCTATGACATCGCTTTCGCGCAAGCATTCGATGATCCGTTTCCCGACAATGCGGAGAAGTTCATCGCCGACCTGATGCCCATGCGTATCGTTGACCTTCTTAAAGCCGTCCAGATCGATAAACATGACCGCAAGGCGTTCGCCTTTCCGTTTGGCGCGCAGGATTTCCTGATGCAACCGCTCCAGCAGAGCCGCCCTGTTCGGCAACTGGGTCAAGGCATCGGTGCGGGCCATGCGATTGATTTTTTCTTCCGCTTTTTTGCGTTCAATGATGCCGGCCAGGGTATTGGCGAAGGTGACGAGGAAATGCTGTTCATCTTCATCCCGGTCATGGCCGTGGGCAACGTAAAGGTTGAGAACGCCCAATAACTTGCCGAGTGATTCAATCGGTATGCAAAAATGGCCATGGGGTTTGATGCCATCGAATGTGACATCGTGCTTTTCATCTATCGCGGAGCAAAAAATGACCGTCCTCTCCTTGGCGGCACGACCGCAGAGGCAATACCCGTAATCGATTTGTTTACACAGTTCCAACAAGGGCGTGGACAGATTTCTCTGCACGGCCAGGTTTAATTTTTTATTGGCATCGTCGGCGAGAAAAATACTGCCCTTGGGAAGAATGGTCAGCCAGGGGACTGAGATGATGATGTCCATGGCTGCTTCCAATTGTTGCTGCAGGGTCATGGCCTGCAACGATGTTTCCAGAAGGGCGGAGATGGCAATCCTGGACTTGTAATCGCGTTGGTGTTTGATGGATTGTTCGCGATTCTTTTGAATGTCGCGCAACGAGTGAATGCCTAAAGAGATATCTCGCGACATGTTGAACAGGATGTGGACTTCATCATCTGAAAAATAATTGGTTTCTTTGGAATAGAGATTCAACGCCCCCAATACGTGGTCGTCTGGTAGGATCAGAGGTAATGCCAGGGATGAGGCATAGCCCCGTTTGAGGGCCTCCGAGCGCCAGGGGGCGAACTGTTCGTCCGTGCTGATGTTGCGCGATAGTTCCGGTTGTTTGTTGCGAATAGCCCGTCCGGTGGGGCCTTGGCCATGCGGGGTATCGGCCCAGGTCAGATTCAGGTGCGGGATATAGCTCTTGTCGACGCCGCTGTAGGCCATGGGTTGGATACTTCGTTGTTCGTTATCCAGGGCATAGCCAATCCATACCATGCAGAAACCACCGCTTTTAACTATGAAATCACATACCTGAAATAAAAATTGTTCTTCCGACTCGGCACAGGCCAAGGCTTTGTTGCAGCTTGTCAAAGTCGAGGTGATTAATCGCGACCTTTCCAGTTCGTTGGCCAGATCTTTTTCCCTTTTATCGCTTTGGGATAGGCGTTCCATGTACTCCAAATGTTCCACATCTTTGATGCCTATCAATGCATTAAAACGTCGGCAGATCGAGCCGAGATGCTCCTCAACAATGGAAAACCGGTTTTCATAGGAATCAACCAGGGATAACAAAGAATCAATTTTTTTTTCAATGATGTCGTTTCTGTCTGGATTCATGATATCTCCCCATTCACGCTGTCGCACCCGATAGCAGACATCACTCTTGACTCTATTGAAATAGGATACAAACCCATGTGCCTGGCCCATTGAGGTCTAACGACATCATGGCCTGCTCGTATGTTGTTATTAGTGACCAATTATTTATCTCTAAGCGGGCCAAATCAGGCAATCCTGAATTAACATAAAAATGAGGTAATTCTCCCGTGCGCAAGAAAAGGATCTGCGTCCCCGTGAACCTGGGCGAAAGCCGAGGATACATCTACCGGCTCGATGGTAAAGGAATGGAATGAGCAGAATCAAGCTCAAAATGAAGTAGATTGCACAATAATTTATGGGCACATAAAATTGTATAATTCATGCAAAGTAACTACAGATTCCATAATAAATCTTCGTATTAAGAACCATATAAAACATTTATTTTACTGTATATTATGTTTGATTAAATGAAAAAATTTTAATTTTATCAATAGTATCGAGGCTGTCGATGGAAAAGGCGTCACAGGTCGCTCCATGTTGGCATTTAAATTTCTCTACAAAAAGTAAGCTTCATGGATTTCGACGATTAACGGGAGAAAAAAAATGCACACAACACCATTGTATGAACTGGAAAAAGAACGTAAAATCAACAAAATAGTTTCAATTATTCTGGTGTTTCCCTTGATTGCGGCAGTGGCTACAACGGCTTGGTTGCTCACCTCGGCACCGTAAACAGGGGCAAAAAATTCCGCTGACCCGGACATTTCTACCAGGTGAGGGGATAACGGCGGGTTTGAGCGAGATTATTGACCAGGAGTGCCACCAGGAGCATGACCAAAGCCCCGGATAAGGCGGGTACGATGGGATACAGCCATCCCAGGTTGTGGATATCGGGTGAACCGATAACAGCGATAAGGGCGGTGGCACCTCCTGGTGGATGCAGGGTGCGGGTCATCTGCATGGTGACAATGGCCAATGAGACGGATAGTGCCGCGGCCAGCCAGAGGGTGTGGCCAAACCATTGAAACATGCCCACTCCAACCAATCCCGACAACAGGTGCCCACCCAAAAGATTGCGAGGTTGCGCCAGAGGGGAGGTAATGGCACCGTAGATCAAGACGGCGGACGCTCCGAAGGAACCGATGATCAATATCAGATCGTGAGGTGCCAGCAGCTTTTCGTGCAGCAGGGCGACCAAACCGATACCCAAAAACGATCCCAACCATGACCAGAATATTTCTACAGCCGGCATCCTGGGTGGCTTGGGTTCACCTCCGGACATCTTTTTCCAGATTGATTCCATGTCATGTTTCCCCAATGATTGTGGCACATCAACCTGTTCAGGCTGCAAGCGATCATACGAACCACCAATGATAATCGTACCTCCACTGACCGTGCAACAATGGACGATGAGAAAAAAATAGTTGCAAGGAGTTTTGTTGGTTGCTGCCGGATTGCGCTGTTGGCACGTCCCTTGATGGTAGAGAGATGAGAATTTCTTTAGTCCAAGGAGATAGCCATGTTAAATTGTTTGGGAAGTCAAACAGATGCCTCTATCAAACGGGCAGAAATGCCATCTCGTTTCATTGGAATTTTGACACCTTCCGAGTTTGGCGAAATGGTAGAATACGGCTTTATCCGGGAAATCCCTGAAAATGTCGACAACCCCTTTGAAACCTTGAGCGAGCGGATGACTCCGAAAATAAGTCGCGGCCACTCGTGTGACGCGCTGAACGCGCTCGGGTGTTTCGACCAACCCACGTTTATTCGTCTGGGCAAGAAATGGCCACAATTGGATACGGTGCGCGCAGGTCAACTCAGCGTGCAACCAGTCGCGTTACAGCCCACCCATTAGGGGGGTGCAAAGGTAGCTGTTGGCATGGAAAAACGCCCCTATTTCGTTCTGGGTGACTTGGTTTCGAGTTGCGTAACCGGCGGGTTGACGGCATGGGTGGTTTATCACTCGGTGCCTTCGAAAGGGTCGATGATACTTGCCATGGCGGCGGGTATGGTTGTCGGAATGGTGATGGGCATGCTGCTGACGTTTGTGTTCATGCCATTCTTTGGCGCCATGGAAGTGATGTTGCCGGTGATGCTTGCTGGCAAACTTTCGGGCATGGTGGTGGGGATGGGCTTGGCCATGCACGGATGGTCGGAATGGTGGAGCGGCCTGATCGGGGTGCTATGCGGTCTCGTAGCCTTCGTGTGGACGCTCCTGGCCCATTATCGGGTGCAAGGGGTCACGGGCCATGACGGATACCAAAACCCGGGATAAATGGGATCGTGCCGCCTCCTTTTTTGATGTCAGTGCCGCCTGGGGCACTGAAAAAAGGTGGGCTCCTTCTAAAAAAAATATGTTTTCTTGGATGGATGGCACCATCTTGTTCATGGCGGCCGGGACTGGCCTTGATTTTCCCTGCTTTCCACCGGGTCAGCGTGTCACCGCCATCGACATCAGTCCCAAAATGTTGGAGCGGGCGCGTGTGCGTGCCCAACAGTACCCTGGCCATATCGAACTCATGGAGATGGATGCCCGCGCAATGACGTTCCCCGATGGCTGTTTTGATCAGGTTTATACCTCCTGTACCTTTTGTTCGGTCCCCGACCCGGTTTCGGGGCTGAAAGAGATTCGACGGGTACTCAAACCAGGGGGTATGTTGCGCATGTTTGAACATACCGGTAGCCGTATTTTCCCTTTCAACCTGATGTTGCATCTGATGACACCCATGAGCCGCATTGTTGGTCCTGAGTTGAATCGCGATACCCTGGGCAACCTGGATCGAGCCGGTTTTGCCATTCTGAGAGTGGAAAACCATTTTCTTGATGTCGTCCGCTCCATCCACGCCCAAGCGCCCACCCATCGTTCCAACCTTTGATGACTACCCGCCCACGTTGCCATGACATGCCCTTTGGGGCCGTTCCCTCGGATTCCGGGGTGACGCGCTTTCGTCTGTGGGCGCCTGGGGCGCAATCGGTCGAGCTGTGTTTGTCCAAGGATCGTTCCTGCCCGGATCCCATGCCTTTGATCCGGCAGGAGGAGGGATGGTTTGCCCTGGATGCCAGGGCTGCCGTGGGTCAGCGCTATCATTACCGAATCGACCAGAAATGGATTGTCCCTGATCCCGCCTCCCGCTTTCAACCAAAGCATGTACACGGGGAGAGCGAGATCGTTGATCCGCACAGGTTTTCATGGCCAGATGCCACCTGGTACGGGCGACCTTGGCATGAGGCCATCATTCATGAGGTGCATGTGGGTACCTTTAGCCCGCAAGGAACCTATGATGGGGTCCGCGAAAAATTGGACTATCTGGCCAAATTGGGCGTAACCGCTCTGGAATTGATGCCTTTGGCCGATTTTCCCGGGGGATTCGGTTGGGGGTATGATGGTGTTGCCCTGTTCGCCCCCTGTGCCCGCTATGGTCACCCCGATTCCTTGAAACGTTTGGTCGCGGCAGCCCATGCTCGCGGCATGATGGTGCTGCTCGACGTGGTGTATAATCATTTCGGTCCCGAGGGCAATTATTTGCACTGTTACGCCCCGTCATTCTTTCATCGTAATCGACACACCCCCTGGGGGACCGCCATTCGTTTTGCGGGATTGGAAAGCCATTGGGTCCGGCGTTTCTTTATCGAGAATGCCCTTTATTGGTTGGAAGAATTTCATTTGGACGGCTTGCGTTTGGATGCCGTGCAAGCCATCATGGATCCTTCGCCAATCCACTTCCTCGATGAACTCTACGCATCCATCCTGGCCGGGCCAGGTCGGGAACGCCATGTCCACCTGGTTTTGGAGAATGGGGACAATGCGTCGCGATTCCTACAAATGGGTTCGCCCGCCGGGTACCCGGGTGGCCGCGCCCAATGGAATGATGATTTTCATCACAGTATTCATGTGTTGGCGACCGGTGAACGGGATGGTTATTACCGGGATTATTGCGCGGCTCCGAGCCAACATTTGGGACGTACCCTGGGCAGCGGCTTCTCCTTTCAAGGGGAATTTTCCGATTACTTCGGCATGCCGCGTGGATCTCCCAGCGACCATTTGCCCAGCGAATGCTTTGTCCAATTTTTACAAAATCATGATCAAATCGGTAACCGTCCCCAGGGTGAACGGTTGCACGCATTGGTTGCACCCGATGTGATGCGGGCATTGACGGCCCTCTTGTTGCTGGCGCCTCAGCCCCCCATGCTGTTTATGGGACAGGAATGGGGCAGTATCCAACCTTTTTATTTCTTTTCCGATTTGGAAGCCGGTTTGTGGCCAGCAATCATTGCCGGTCGGAGTCGGGAGTTTGTCCATTTTTTTCGTTTGTCCAAAAACGATCCGGTGCCGCGCTTTCCCGATCCGACACGGGAGCAAACGTTTTTGGCCTCAAAGCTTGACTGGAATGAGATGCAATCACCAAGTCATCAAGAATGGTTGCGGTACCACAAAGAGTTGCTCGAATTGAGAAAAAAGGAGATCTGGCCCCGCCTGGATGGCCTGAAGCCACGCTCGGCTCGGGTTGTGACCCGGGAACCCGGTTTTGTACAGGTCGCATGGTCTTTGGCAGGCGGGGAAACGTTGTATCTGCTGGCCAATTTATCATCCAAACCGCAGTACCTGTCATTTCCCGCAGGTCGCTGTCTGCATGCCACCGCATCGCTCGACGACACGCCCAAGGGATGGTTCACAGGTTGGTTTGTCGGGGCGAGCGGCTGATGGGGAGGGAAACCTTTACAAGAGAGTCTTACTGATGGCCACGCGTGTTATCATCGGTTCGAGGGTCCTGGATACTCCCCGGCGGTTTCAATTGGCGCCGCTGGCCGGAGCGTATTTCCAAAAAGGGATTGTCAAAGTAAAGCTTTTCGAGAATTTCTATCACCGAATCATCGGGTTCAAAAATGCGCCGTGCCCAGGCGAATTCCCACAATTGCCAAAATTTCAGCCGGCATTGGTCGTGATCGGCTCCATTGCCGCTGCCACACAAACAGGATGTTTCCAAATCCATGATCTCTTGTAATATTTTGGCATTCCCCTCCCTGTCCGTCGCCAGATTTTGCGCTTGAATGGCGCTGGGCAGGCGGTTGTCCAAATCGGCGAGGGTTCGTCGTAATGCGCGTGCCAGCGGGATCGCAAAACGACTGTTTTCAATGGCTGTTGTTGTTAAAGTGCTGGCGATGGTCTGCGAGGCTCGGGGGAAAAAATCAGGATTGATGCAACCCAAAGACGCCTGAAGTGGTTGAAAGGTCCCTTCTTCCGCCAAATCCATCATCATTTCCATACCCGAGTCGGCCAATATTTCCTGGTCCAACAGCTCTTCCATCTGCTTTGGAGTTATCCGGTCATATCGTAAACTGCCATCGGATCGGAGTATGATTTCGAGCAGCTTTTTTGCCCTTTCCTCATCGTCCGCCATCGGTTTTCCGCCCTCTTACTTCCGTTCTGGTTGGTGAATGATGGAGGGGACTTGAAGTCTCCTCCGAAAGAGTGGGATTCACATGTGTTGTGCCACACGGATGGTCAATTCGCCAAGAAGATTGGCATAGCTTCCCAATTCATTGTCGTACCATCCAAAGATGGTCGCCTGGGTCACCGGGATCTCCAAAGATTTTCCCCCCATCGCTTTCACAAGCGCCGGATCCGATCCTTCGAGATGCTGGGGATCAATGGTGACAAAGCCGGTCCGGGTATGGGTTTCCTGAGCTTCGATGATGGCCGCCTTGCGGGGATAGCCAATAATGTCCGAGGAGACATTTTGTTCTTCGGAGCATTCCAACCAGGGTTGGTAAATCCCCTGGGCCGCCTTGCGGTAGACATCCAGGATTTGTTCGCGTTCCATGGGATTTTTCGCACTTTCCGACTGGAAATTGACAGTGAGGACGATCAGGGAGCCGGTGGACGTTGGGATTCGCACCGATTCGGCCATGAAGCCGATACGAGCCATTTCCGGCAATACCAGGCGCAAGGTGTTGGCGGCCCCCGTGGTCGTGAGGATGATGTTGTTCATGACACTCCGGGTTTTGCGTAAATCGGTGGCGCCCGCTTTGGGGACGGCATCCAATACTTTTTGACTCGGGGTCGCGGCGTGGACGGTGACCATGGAGGCGGACAAAATGCGTTTGGCACCGAAATGATCCAACAGCGGCTTCATCAGGAATGCCAGGCAGGTTGTGGTGCAGGAGGCACCGGAAATCAGGGTGTGGCGACCCGGGTCAAAATCGGCTTCGTTGATGCCCTGCACCACGGTCAAGGCATCATCCGGCATGGGTTGACCCTTGTTCTTTATTTTAAAGGGCGCTGAAAGGATCACTTTCCTGGCTCCCGATTCCAGGTGACCGCGCAGTGCCCCACCCGGGAGATTGGCCGCAGAGGTGGGATCCATGAAAACGCCCGTACAATCAACGACCAGATCCACCCCATGAGGACGCCATTGGATATCTTTGGGATTGCGATGGTTGCGCAAAAAACGCACAGGGACACCGTCGAAAGTGGCCGTTCCACTCGCTTCGTCCATATTTTCAATGACCCGGCCCCCTTGACAGCCATGCAACCAGACGCCAAGATGACCAAAAGTACTATCCTTCTCAATGGTTTGTAAGATATCAGGTAATCCCCGTCCGACTTCACGGCCAACATTGACAACAATTTCAGAAAAATGTTTTTTGGCAATATGATTCCATAGCGACAATTTGCCAATTCGCCCCATTCCATTGATTCCAATTTTCATGGCTGATTCTCCAAAAAAGGCAACGACACCATTATCCATCGGTAATCATCCGAATTGACCAAGCGCGAATCAAGGGTTTATCATGTCTCTTTTGCTACTATAGAAAATACAAGTGTTAGATCAATTTTATTAATCGCCAAAGTCACTGAGACGTTCAAGGCGCCAAACCTAACCCCGAGACGTTGGCATGGCCCAAGGTGAGCCGGATGTTTTTGGAGGTAATGACATGATGCAGGAAGTCCATTTGGAACGCTATTTCATGGGGCGACTGGAACATGGGGCCGATCTCATGGATGCCCTGAACCAAACCTGTCAACGATTGCAAATCGGTTTGGGCAAGGTGTCCGCCATCGGGGCCGTGCAAAGGGCTGTCTTGGGTTATTACGACCAGGGTCAGCAGGTCTATCAAACCATCTCCCTGAACCAACACATGGAAATTGTGCAATTAACGGGTAACGTATCCATCAAAGACGACAAACCTTTTGTCCATGCCCATGTCACCCTGTCCGATGCCACGGGTCGCACTTACGGGGGCCACGTGTTCCCGGGTACCATCGTGTTCGCCTGCGAATGTGTCATTCAAGCGTTTCGTGGCCCCGTTTTGCAACGGGCGTTGGATACCACCACCGGCCTGCCGCTTTGGCAAATGCAATGACTTTGCATGCCTCAACTCCGGTTGAGTTCCACGTGTCGTTCCACCGGGAGCCAGCCCTGGTATAGCAATCCGCGAAAGCCATCGATGCTGATCGGGTCGCCGCAACGAATGACCCGCTCAGACGTGGTGCTTTTGGCCATATCTTGCTGTACGATGAGTTCTTCGCAACCGACGATGCAGGTTTTCTCCATTTTGGCTGCGACAATGGCGGCGTGGCATGTCTGACCACCACGGCTGGTGACCAAACCTTGGGTCAGGGAAACCTCCTTGATATCATCTGGGACGGTGTCGTGGCGGATCAAAATCAATGGTTCCTCGCCGAATTGTGCTTTCATCCGGTGAATTTGCTCCAGATTGAACACGGCGCGCCCACACAACGCCCCACCCGCAACACCAATCCCCTGCACAATACGGTTCTCCCGCAAGGTGGGACTCTCCTGGAAACGATTGTAGGCTGGGGCGCGATTTTTGGAAGTGACCATATCCCGGCTTTGCAGCAGGTAAAGATCGTCACGTCTCGAACCCTCAAAGGTGAACTCCAACTCCTGGGGATTCCAGCGCCGGTCATAGATCAAATGGGTAGCGATGCCATGCAGACGGCAATAAATCTCGGGAAAACACAGCTCCAGACTGGATTGGGGGTCGCGATTCTCGTATTCGCATTGATCCAGGGAAATGGGTCGGGTGGTGACCAGACCGTTGACGACATCCTCTCCCTGGTTGCCAATGGTGTAGTCGCCCCAGAGCAACACTCGGTCCAGTTTGCGATGCGGATGCGCCGTGAACAAAACCCCCGATCCCGATAGTCGATTCAGGTTGCCAAAGATCATGCGTTGAATCACGGCCGCTGTACCCCAGGCGTCGGACAGATCCATGATTTGCCTGTATTCTCGCGCTTTGGGGGAGTTCCAGGAATTGACCACCTGACGAATGGCCCCCAGGAGTTGTTCCATGGGATCATCGGGGATCTGGACGCCGTGATCGCGGGCGGCAGCCAGATAGTCCAGGGTCAGCGCCCGTATTTGCTCGGCATTGAATTCCTGTTTCCAGCGTACACCGGCCTGTTTTTTATGGGCATGCATCAGGTTGGTGAAAATGGTTCGGTCCATATCCAGAGTGGCACACCAGGATTGGATGAAACGCCGATAATTATCCCAGGCAAAGTAGGGATTGCCGGTTTTATTGCCCAGGGCTTGTACGATGTCGGTATTGATGCCCACATTGTGAATGGTTTGCATCATCCCCGGCATGGAAAACAACGCACCGCTTCGCACCGATAGCAGCAAGGGTTGCCCGGCATCGCCAAACCTGGCATCGCATTGGGCTTCGATGTGTCGCAGGTGGGTTTGCAACCGTGCCATGAAATCATCTTTGGCCGGGGGATAGCCTTGAATGACTTCGTGGCAGCGAAAATATTCGGTCGTCAACACGGTTCCCGCGGGCACCGGCAATTTGTCGGTGGCCAGATCCAGAAGATTGAACCCTTTGGCCCCCAAATGCAGAAGGTCCAATGTTTGGCGCCGGGGATCGGTGAAAGAATGAAACAAGCGACCGGGGTGATAGTTCATGAGCTGGTTGAGAAGGGGCAGCGGCAGGCGCTGCTCTTGCAAACGCAGCAAGCGCAGCAAGCGGGAGATGAATCGATCAAAGGCCTGCAAGCCAAACGTCTCCGCTACCAGATCGCGCAAAAAAGATTCGCTGATTTGTTCCACGGTAATGGCGGCATCTTCAGAAACCAGGGGGTGATATTTGGGTAGCAGGGCCGATTTCGGGATCATGGGGATGATCGTGGCCAGGGTATCGCGATGGTGCGTGGTGAAATAGGTGTTGATCAGATCTTTGACCCCTTCGGCAAAGCTGCGGAACACGTCCAGATATTGATGAAAGGTGAAATCGTTGAATTCCAGGAAACGTTGCAATACATCGTTCAGGTTGTCCAAACGGCGTGAGGAAATGCCATCCAGGCGCAATGCCCGGAGAAAATAGCGGGTGTAGCGATGTACCCGGAAAAAGGCGGATCGGGTGATGAAATCGCCATGGATCCGTTCCACCAACCCTTCCAATTCCACGGTGGCCAAATTTTCCAGGCGCAGGCTGAGGGAGAGGGCATCAAATTTTTTTTCTGCGTAGCGACCATAAACCGAGGGTATGTCGACGGCGATATGTCGTTTTTGATAAATCTCTTCGTGGGCTGGAAATGTTTCATCACTCAGGATGATTTCGTTGAGTGTTTCCAAGGCGTCCAACAACGCTTCCAGTTTGGCATGTTCCTCTCCGGGAGCATGACCATCGACGGCGGTCAGGATGCGATGCAAGGGTTCCAAACCGGAAATGCCATTGTCCATGGCGGCTTTAAGGGAATCCTCGATGTCGTGGAAGCCCAGGTTGTATTTGCGATTCAACAAATGGTAGAGACGGATGAGCAGCCAGACCCGTTCCCGTTCGTGCAGGCTGGCGGTGGGATGTTTCATGATCCACTGTTCCACATCACCGCTGGGACAAAGCAAAGGTGTCGCCATCCCTGTTGCCTGGCTTTGCTGGAACAGATCCCGGGTGATCTGATGGACTTCGTCAAACCAGGGTCCCCGGGGCTCCAGGCCCGATAGTATCTGGTCGCTGACCAGTTCGTTCAGGTGATCGGGATTGCCGCTTCGCCAATAATGCAGGATCCCTTGGGCCAAGGCGACGATGCGGTTGGTGCTTTCGACATGGCACTGTTTGCGTAAAAAATGGATCAGGAGATCCTGGCGTTGATGGGTTTCATCGAGTTGGGTGGAAACATCACGCAACAATCCCTCGGCACCGATTTCGTTGTAATAGACCGGCAACAGGCGACAGAATTGCCGGGCCAGGTTGTAAACGGGACGGATGCCGCTGTTCAATAATTGCGTGATTTCTTTCTGGAAAACATCAGTATCGCGAATCAATACCCCGGTCAGTTTCAGATTGATGATCAGGGCGGAAAACAGTGTCGGGCTCCAGGGGGGATTGCGGCGGATCAGGTTGAGCCAGACGCGAATGTTGTACAAATGATTGGGATTGCAGAGTGGTTGCCATTCGGAGCTGACCCCGGTGATCCTGCTGTATTGAAAGCCAAAATCCACGGTGCGTTCCAGAAAAATTTCCACCAGGCGACTGTTGTCGCGCTTGAAGACTTCATCCCCTAAAATTTCGATGGATTGCAAGGCGGTGTGCGGATAAGCCGCGACGTTGTTCTTGAAAAAAGCGAAGGCTTCATAAAAATAGGCGCGCAGCTCATCAAAGCTTTGGCGCATGCGTACCAGGTGACCCAGGGTCTGGTTGATACTGCGCAATGTCGTTTCATGGATCAGGCGCAGCCCCGGAGTGCGCATGATATGGAACAGAAAGGTCAATTTGGCATTTTGTTCGGCCTGAATGGTTTCGGGAGTGCCCTGGTCCACGATACCGAGCTGGTCAGACACATGTTGGTAACCATGCACGATATCCATAAAGTCGGGCAGGGCGAGCAGGGCATCCAAGGTGTGCAACGTGGGGGGCTGGGCACTCCAGTGCTGTACCTGATTGTTGATCCGCTGCAGGCTTTCATGGCCAATATTCTTGAAGGCATCGCTGTTTGTTCCAGCGAGTTGCACGGGATCGGGCTCAGAGAGCCAATAGGTCAGGCTGGCTTGCAAACTGGAGAGGCTGTACTGTTTCAGGCTCTCCAGGTCCAGGGTGTTGTCCCCGGCTTTCCTGACTTTGGGCAGCAGGACAAGCAAACCTCGCCGGATGGAAAAGGGCGATTGTCCCAAGAGACGCAGATGGTCTGGGGAAAGTGTTGCCAAGTCAGAAAAAATATCCCGAAACGCCGAGCGGAATCCAGCCATGCGTTCGGGTTGGATCAGGTCGAAGGCACGCACCAGACAGGCGCTTAAGGCTTCCAATGCGGGTCGCGTCAAATCGGTACGCACCCCCTCTCCCTGGGCCTGAAGAAACAAATGGTGAAACAGCAGCAAAGATTCCGGTCCCCGATCATGATTCAGGTAGAAACCGATATTCTTTAATACGAATCCTTTCAATTCCGGAAGTATGACGATCCAGTTGCGAAACGGATGGTTCAGCTCCAGGAGCAACCGGTCCAAAGCGTCCAGGATTCCCTGGTAATCCTGGACTACTTCCCGCAATACTTCGTATTGTGGATCAATGGAAATTCCCTCAACCCGGGTTTGCGCCAGATTGGCCAGCAGGGCGGAAGAGGGCGTCGATGGGGCTTCGGAAGGCCTGGATGGATTGTTCACTTAAGATTTCCTTCAAAAACAGTGTTCTGACCGGTTCCACGGGGGCCATATTTCGGATCAGGTATTGCCAGAGCGGCCAGCACCGGAAAAAAATTGGAATTCATGGACCCATGCGCCACATTGCAATATGCTTGGGACCGGACATAGTGCCATGGCGTTCCGTTGACAACAACCGTATCCTGATACCATTGCGAACCTTTTTATGCCAAGAATACGCGTCAGTGAGACCCTCCCCTTTTCCCCCAAGCAGATTTATGATCTCGTCGTTGATGTGGAGCAGTATCCGCAATTTTTGCCCTGGTGTGTCAAGTCGCGGGTTTGGGACCAGCAGGCTAACCAGTTCATGGCGGAATTAACAGTTTCTTTTAAGGGCATCCGGGAAAGTTTTCAAACATTGGATATTGTGATTCCAGAGAAAAAAGTTGAAATCAATCTGAAATCGGGTCCCTTCCAATATCTTGTCAGCACGTGGATGTTTTCCGGGGATGCAACGATAACGAAAGTAGAATTTTTTATCGACTTCAAGTTTGACAGTCGCATGAAGGAAATGATCATGGGACCGGTGTTTTCCCAGGTTTCCAAACAAATGATCAGCGCATTTCGCAAGCGGGCTGTGGCGCTTTATGGACAAGGAGGTGGTAATAATGCCCAGGCGTAGCACCAGTGTCGAGGTTCCCTATTCTGCACGACAAATGTTTGATCTCGTTGTAGACATGGATCGTTATCCCGAATTCATACCATGGTTGGTCAGGTCAATAAAAACGGAAATATCCGCAACCGGTTTCAAATCGGAAATGACCTTTTCGTTTAAAGGATTACGGGAAACCTTCTTGACCTACGATGCCATAGAGCCACCCAATCGCATTACGATTTCCCACCTTTCCGGTCCGTTCAGCCATCTGAACAGCGAATGGCGCTTCCAGGATTTGGCGCATGGTTCCAAGGTCGATTTCTTTATCGATTTCAAATTCAGTAAAAAACTGGTCGATATCGCCATGGGACCCGTTTTCAGCAAGGCGGCCACGTCCATGGTGGACTCCTTTTGCAAAAGGGCTGAGACCATTTATGGCAAGTAGCCCGGTCCACTTGTGATGTGTTCCCTCTTTTGTTTCCCCCTTTCAAGGATTTTGATGATGAAACCTATTAAAATGTTGTTTCTGTCAAGTTTGGTGGCCCTGGTACTTTTTCCCACGTTCGTCCGCGCCGAACCAGCGGCTCGTGTCGGCGACTGGACCCTGGACTTGACCAAGGTGGATGCCATGCTCTCGGGGCAAATCCATGAACTCAGAATGGAAAAAATAGAAGCGGAAGTTCTCGATCATCTCCTGGAACTGGAAGCCAAAGCCAACAAAATACCCAAAGAACAGGTCGAAGACAAGATGGCGGCCAAGTTTGTTACCCCTGTAACCGAAGAACAGGTCAACAAATTCATGGAGGCCAACAAGGAAAAGATTCCCGCCAAGGATCCCGCAATCAAGGAAAAGGTCAAATCATTTCTCGAAGACCAAGCCCGGAAAAATGCCAAGGCAAAGTATCATGAGGAAATAGCCAGTAAATACAAAGTTGAAATTTTGCTGGAGGAACCCCGATACACGGTGACCGGCCCGCAGGATTTAAGCCGTGGTTTGGCCAATGCACCCGTAACCATCGTGGAGTTCTCCGATTTTGAATGTCCCTACTGCCGGAAGGCACAACCGGTGCTGGGGCAATTAAAGACGGCCTATGGCGACAAAGTGCGCTTTGTGTTTCGACACTATCCCTTGCCCTTCCATAAATTGGCCCCCAAAGCCTCGGAAGCGTCCATGTGTGCCAATGAGCAGAATAAATTTTGGGAATACCACGACGCCTTGTTTACCGAGTCCCAATCTTTGGCTGAGGATGCTTTGAAAGAGTTGGCGAAAAAAGTGGGTCTGGATGCGGCTAAATTTGACGAATGCATCAAGAGCAGTCGCCACGCAGCGCGCATCGCCGCAGATGCTGCCGAGGGGAAACAGTTGGGAATTACCGGTACGCCTACGTTTTTTGTCAATGGCATTAAAATGGTCGGGGCTGTCCCCTTGGAAAATTTCAAGGAGGTTATCGACCGGGAACTGAAACCCAACTGATAGCCATGTCAGGTACCTTGGGCACGGTGTATTGATCTCAACGTATCTTTATGAAAGGGGTACACACTATGTGCATCGATTCTGTATCACGGCGCAGTGTTCTGGCCGGAGTGGCCGTTGGCTTGGGTGCTATCGTACTGCCCAGGCTGCCTTGGGCCAGTGATACGCAACACGATAATAAAGATGCAGGCAAAAAAGATTCGGGTCATCCAGCCCCAACCATCAGTGCTGATCAAGCCCTGCAAATGTTGAAGGATGGCAACAAACGTTTCGTGGATGGCAAAGCGCAGCACCCGAACCTCACCCCGGAACGCATTGCCGATACGTTTGCCAATGGCCAGCATCCGTTTGCCACCATCATTTCCTGTTCCGATTCCCGGGTGCCGGTGGAATATATTTTTGATCGGGGTATCGGCGATCTGTTCGTCATCCGGGTTGCTGGTAATGTGGCCGATACCGATGAGATCGGAACTGCGGAGTATGGTGCGGGTCATTTGCTGACCCCTTTGATTTTGGTTCTGGGGCATACCAAGTGCGGTGCCGTGACAGCGGTGGTCAAGGGTGACAAGGTTGGCGGCAGCATTCCCAAACTGGTGGATCAGATCGTTCCCGCCGCAGCGAGGTCCAAAGCCAAGGGATTGGTGGGCGACGAGTTGATTCTGGATGCGATTCGGGAAAATGTTCGGCAATCCATGCAGGATTTGACTGCCAACAGTGAAGAATTGCAACATTTAGGCAAAGAAGGAAAAATCAAGATTGTCGGGGCGGTGTATCGCATCGACAATGGCACTGTGGAATGGTTGTAAACAGTTGCTCCCGAGTATCGTGGGGGAGGTGGTTGCTCATGCGACCGCCTCCCCGGAAGTGTCCCTGCCGGTTTGCACGTGCAAAGGCGTTTGTGTCCTGAAAAAAGCATGCCTTCAGATGGTATATTTTTCGTATCAGGGAGGGTCTTTCATGCAGAAGAATACCAGCGTCACCCTTGGTTCCCATTTCGAGGAGTTTATTTCTCAACAGATTGCCATGGGCCGCTTTGGAACGACAAGCGAGGCCATCCAAGCTGGTTTAAGACTCTTGGAAGAACAGGAAATCAAGCTGTCCATCTTGAGACAAGCGCTTCAGGAGGGAGAATCAAGTGGCAGAGCCGATTATTCCCTAAACAAGTTACTCAGCGAACTCGACGGGGAAAGCGTGTACTGATGTCTGGTTTTGTCCTCACCAACAAGGCACTGAACGACCTGAAGGAAATCGGGCATTACACGGAACGTATGTGGGGCAAGGAACAGCGCAACAACTACTTGTCGGTACTCGACCGATGTTTTCAAGACTTGGCTTCTGCCCCACTCAAGGGACAGGATTGCAACGCTGTTCGTTCTGGTTATCGGAAACATCCAACCGGAAAGCACCTCGTTTTTTTATCGAATGCTTACACAAGACCAAATTGAGATCGTCCGTATCCTGCACGCACGCATGGACGTGGAGCGTCATTTTGACGAGCGCTGTGCGGAAACACCTGACCAATCTTTAGGTTAAAAACTCATTGCGGCCACCAAGAAGAGCCGCAATGAGGCTCGCAAATTTTACGATACCAGAAGGCGGGCATGATTGGGAACTGTCTGGCAAACCGTTGTCAACGGCTGTCAAGATCTTTCTAATCTTTCTATTGGACGAACAAGGGGCGGTTTTCCCCCCGTCCGAGCCGGTCGTAGATATTGTTCAAGGCCGCCTGCACTGTGGCGAAAATATTGTCCCTGCCTACAAAATCGAGCAAACCCGTGGCCTGCATCACCAACAATATTTGCCGCTTCAGACCGGAAAAAACGATAACCATGTCGTTCTTTTGGATCCGCTCGACCAGATGACGTACCACCTCTTCGCCCGATGCATCCATCTGGTTGATTCCGTCCCCAACCAACAACAAAAACCTGGCACTCGGTTTGGCGGCAACCGCATTGAGAATCATCTCCTCAAAGTAGGACACATTGGCAAAATAGAGTTGACCATCAAAACGCAGGACAATGATTTGCGGGTCGGTGGGCAACTCTGGATGAATGGCCACATCCCGTAACGTCCCATCCGGGTACAACCCCAAAAGTGCTACCCGAGGGCTCATGGTGCGATACAGAAATAACACAATCGCCAACCCGGCACCGAAAAAGATGCCTTTGTCCAAATGCGGGGCAAAAGCCATGGATGCTATAAAAGTTGCAATCGCCGCTATGCCGTCATGCCGATTGGCGTGCCAAGCGTGTTGAATGCCCCGTACATTGAGCAAACCCACCACGGCCATCATGATCACCGCCGCCAGCACGGCCTCCGGGAGGTGATAGAGCAACGGGGTGAGAAAAAGCAATGTGGCCAAAACCATCAAGGAGGTAACAACCGAGGAGAAACCACTTTTGGCCCCGCTACCGAGATTGACGGCCGAACGGGAAAATGAACCGGATGTGGGATAGGCCTGTGTCAAACATCCCGCAAGGTTACCCAGACCCTGACCGATCAACTCCTGATTGGGGTCAATACTGTCCTTGGTGCGCACGGCCATGGCCTTGGCTATGGAAATGGCCTCCATGAATCCTACCAGAGAAATAATGACTGCGCTGCTGAACAGGCTGCCCACGAGATGCAGGTCAAAATGAGGAATGGCCAGGGCGGGCAATCCTTGCGGAATTTCTCCAACCACCTTGCCCCCCATGGCCTGATAACCCAGCAACCAACTGGCAAACGTGGTGACGGCAACGGCGATCAAGACGTTGGGCAACTGCGGCTTATGTTTTTTCAAGGTCCACATGGTGGCGAACGCTACCACGCCAAAAATCAGTGAGGGGAGGTGGGTGGTGTGCAATTGCTGTAAAACTCCCCAGATGTCCTGCAAAAAATGATCACTGCGGCCCATCTTGACACCAAAAATTTTGGAAAGCTGGGAAAGGCCGATGATCAGGGCCGCCGCATTGGTGAATCCCAGGATGACCGGATGCGAAAGAAAATTGACCACCACTCCCAAACGGAGCAATCCAATCGCCAACTGGACGATCCCGATTACAAAGGAGAGCAGGATGGCCAGTGCCACATACTCGTCGCTCCCAGGGGGGGCCAGCGGCAACAAAGAAGCCCCGGTCAGGAGCGAAACCACCGCTACAGGACCTGTTGCCAACTGTTTGGAAGAGCCAAACAATGATGCTACCGCTACTGGCAAAAAGGCGGCGTACAAACCATAATAGGCGGGCAGCCCAGCCAGGTTGGCATAGGCCATGGACTGAGGAATGAGTACCAGTGCCACCGTGATGCCGGCAATCACATCGGCCTTGACTGCATCACGGCCCATGGGAAACCATTTCAGAAAGGGAAAAAATTTGTGCATGTGATCAATCCTTATCGACATATTTAACCAATATAACCATCAGGTTTCGCTGGAACCAGCGACCACCAAAGGACAGGGTAAATGTTTACTCCACGTCGGGGGCCGCCGACTTTCCGGGTCATTGACTAATCCAAAATTTTCAAGAGATTCCACAAGGATACATACGATATCCGAAACCGTCCTGGCATGACGTACCACCGCTTCCCAGGAAAGTTCCGGCAAAAAAATCAGATGACTGCTTTTTCCGCTTTTGGTGACATCATCCAGAAAACGACTCAAGGCGAGGGGATACGGCTGATCTCCAGCGCGTAACAAGATTTCCACTCCCGCATCCAATCGTTCCATCATGGACAAGGCTGTGCGCACAACCCCGGGAGCCGGTTCCAAGGCAAACAAAACCAGCAGAATGTTGCGCCGTTCATTGAGAAACCCCCTGGATGAGCCCAATTTCCCAGTCTCTTCATGGGGGGTAACTGCGAACATTTTTTCCATGTCTCTTTCAGATGCGGCTGTGACTGATCTGTTCATTCAACTAAACCAACGCCAAACCCTCCATGGATGCGATATGGAATCCGCTTTTTCAGGGGATCTTTTGGTCAAGAGCCAGTTCCTCCATGAATGCAAAAACGAGAATGATAATAAAGGTGCCCTTGCCGTAATGGATACCGATTTCTGTCGGGTTGTTGCATCCATGTTGGCTCTTTTCAGGGGTTGCTCCAGGGTATTGACAGGATTTGACATGGCAATTGTTTCCCAAGCGCTTGATTTGTTTGAGTGCTGGTCAACCCCATCTTTCGCATAGAGTGCGCCACAAGAAAAATATCATTATTATTAAATAGATAAACGAGAAACGACTGTCTGACCCCCTCTTCTATTATTGCACTTTGCAACAAATAAAATCGCTCAACACAAGAATATTTGTTTATATGTTGCTGATAAATTTAAAAATATATATATCATTGTCAAAGATAATCAATTATTGCAAAATGCAACAATTCCCCTTTGGCCACCTGGAGTTTTCCTGTGCGACAATCCTCACTACAATTCAAAGTGATCCTGGGATACACCATCATCAGTACCATGACCTTGTGTTTGAGCTTGTTCTCATTGGTTGAATTACGTACGGTCTCTTTGCAACTCATCTCTGGGGAGCATGTGTATCTTTTATTAAACAATGTCCTGGAAATGCGACGTTTTGAGAAAAATTATTTTCTATATCATCAACAAAGAGACCGAGAGCAATGGCAGGATTATATTAAAAATGTTGTAGATGGTCTGCATGAAATGCGCAATGATCAATTTGGGTCAATAACAAATAATATTTCTAAATATTCAGACCTTGTTCAACACGCCGTTGACAACTCCACGGAAGAAACCATCCGTGGTCTTGGAAAAATGATTGTCACTTCAGCAGAAGAAGTAGCGGCAACGGAACGAATTCAAATACATCAGGCATTGGAAAAACATCAATTCGTATTGGTGGCGGCAATGATCGTGGTAATATTGGTGATCCTGGCGCTTGGCCGAATGGTCTCCCGCTGGATCGTATTACCCTTGAAACTCATGGAGGACAGCATGATCGGGGTGGTTAATGGACAGTTCACCTCCATCCACATCCACTCCAATGATCGGGAAATTCTGTCATTGACCAAGGCCTTCAACCTTGTGTTGCAGGAGTTGCAGCAACGACATAAACATCTCCTGCGTTCGGAAAAGCTGGCGGCTTTGGGAACGCTTTTGTCTGGAGTGGCCCACGAGCTGAACAATCCACTATCCAATATTTCTTCCTCTTGTCAAATCCTTTACGAAGAGGTGGAGAGCGATGACCTGGAGTTTCGCAGAGAGTTGCTCTCCCAGGTTGATGAGCAGACACGCCGCGCCCGTGATATTGTACGCTCCCTCCTTGATTTTTCCCGTGATCGGGAGTTTAAAAAATCCTCGTTCCTGTTGGCACCGTTGATCGCGGAAGTCATCCGCTTCAGTAAAGGCAATTTGCCCAACCGTATCCAGGTACATACGGAAATCCCGGAGCAGATTGTCCTGCATGGGGACCGGCAGCGTCTGCAACAAGCTTTCATCAACCTGTTGAAAAACAGTGCGGATGCCATCCCGGATACTGGAAATATCCTCATACGCGCCCTGATGCCCAATACAACCCAATTACCCACATTGACGGCAGGGCGCTGTCGTTCCCCCTGGGTGGACATTGTCGTGCAGGATACGGGTACGGGAATTTCCGAGGAACATGTGTCGCGAATTTTTGACCCTTTTTTTACCACCAAACCGGTTGGGAAAGGGTCAGGATTGGGTCTTGCAGTTGTTTTCGAGGTGATTGAGGAACATGCAGGAGATATCGTCGTCGAAAGTCAAATCGGACAGGGGACCCGGTTTATCATCCGTCTGCCAGTGCAAGAGAACTGCGAATAATCCATTCATGGGAGCCATGGCATGTCCAAAGCCGGTACATTGCTCATTGTGGACGATGAGCCGATTGCAGTACGCAACCTGACCCACATCATGCGCAAAGAGGGGTATAAAACCACCTCTGTGGATAATGGACCGGAAGCTTTGGCACTGGTTGAGCGGCAGGCGTTTGATGTCGTGCTCACGGATTTGCGTATGGAAGGGGCAGACGGCATCCAAATCTTGCACGCAAGCAAAAAACACTCTCCGGATACCGAGGTCATCCTGATCACAGGTTTTGCCACCCTGGAATCGGCAGTGGAATCCATGCGTGAAGGTGCGTTTTTTTATATCGCCAAACCATTTCGCCTGGAAGAAGTTCGCAAGGTGGTCAGCGAGGCCATGCACAAGGTCTCGCTGCGAAGGGAAAACCACGCGCTCAAGAAACAGTTGCAACGTATGAAGGAAAGCGGTTCCATTATCACCCGCGACCCTTCCATGCTCAAACTGATGGCGACCGTTCAACAGATCGGACCCAGTGGTTGCAACACCCTGATCACCGGGGAAAGTGGTGTCGGCAAGGAATTGATCGCCCGCACCCTGCATCAGTACAGTGGTCGCCCCCAAGGTCCGTTTGTCGCTGTCAATTGCGGTGTTTTCACCGAGGATCTTTTATCCAGCGAATTGTTTGGACATGAAAAAGGTGCCTTTACCGGGGCGTTAACAGCCAAGGCGGGATACATGGAGGCGGCACAGGGGGGGAGTTTGTTTCTGGATGAAATTACCGAGATGGGACCGTCGATGCAAGTCAAACTCCTGCGAGCCATTCAGGAACGAGAAATCATCCGCGTAGGTGGAACCCGCCCGATTCGTATCGATGTACGCTTTATCGCGGCAACCAACCGCAATTTGGCAGAAGCCGTGGCCATGGGAAAATTCCGTCAGGATCTTTATTTCCGCCTCAATGTGATCACCCTGGCCATCCCCCCTCTCAAGGAGCGGCGCGGGGATATCGCTTTGCTCGCGGAACATTTTCTCAGGAGGGAATCAGCGCGCATGGACCGACGTGTGCGATCCATTACCCCGGAAGCCATGGCTTTGCTGCGTGAGTATGAATTCCCCGGAAATATCCGTGAACTGGAAAACGTCATTGAACGTGCTGTGGCTTTGTGCAATGAAGAAGCGATTACCCCCCAACACCTGCCCGATGAATTGCGGTTTCAAGTGATCAAAACGTTTCGCAATCGTGGCGACCGGGCTCCCACCCTGGAGGAGTTGGAGACCGATTACATCCGCTGGGTGTTGGATGAAACCGGTGGCAACCAGACCATGGCGGCGGTTATCCTGGGTATTGACAGGGTTTCCTTGTGGCGCAAATTGAAAAAATTTCGTTTGCTTGGTGACTCTGAACGGTAACGCTTACCTTGACGTTTTGGTCAAAGCGGTCAAAAATCGTCCCCAACCGTCTGAAGAATCTTACCATGGATTCCCAGAGTCAGTGCCCGCCAATGAGGAGCCTTGCCAGCGCAAACATGGAACCGATAATCAATGCCGTCTGGCCAATGAACATTCCAGCAACCCACTTAAGAATATCGGCTTTGGATTCGGCAATGTCTCGCTTGGTAGCCAGTTTATCAAGGTGTGCATCTTGAGCTACCTTAATCGTGTCAGACAGGGCTTCAGCCTGTACCTCGTCAAAACCGGCGGCCTTCAGGCATTTGATGGCAGCGTAAGTGTCAAATGCAACGGCGTTTCCCATGATAGATCCTCCTTAAAAAGACTCTACCCCACCATAAGAGAAATTACAATGCACAGGTCTCCACGATTTGGCCCCCTTTCATACTGTGCGCGGCCATAGCTGAATTTCTTCACCTTATCTTCCCAAAGCTATTCAGGCATGGTCTCTCTATGGGTCGGATTGTATTATTCGGGATGATCGCCGTTCTCGCCCCTCACGGCGGTCATTCCCCGGCCCAGAACAGGGATGCTCAGGGGTGGTTTTTTTTAAGATCGGTAGCGTGATCCGCTATGTGGATTTGCTGGAGGAATCCATGTACACTCAAAGGTTTGTGGACATCCTCCAGATGGGGTGGAAAGATGATGGCACAACATCCGGCCCCCAGGATGCACGACAGGGCACCGAGGATGAAAGCGAAAGGAAACAAGCCCATGTCCCCTAAAATACCACCAAGAATGGGGAAGAGCAGACCGCCAACCCCAAAGGCGAGAAAAACCAGGGGGTAATTTTTCCCAACGGTATTTTTGCCAAATTCGTCGGCGGTCAGGGTGGGAAAGAGCGCAAAGTTGCCACCAAAGTTAAAACCGATCAACAAGGCCCCCAGATAGAGCATGTTTTCCTTGCCAGCCATGGAGGAAAATGCAAAGAATACCGTTCCTTGGGCACACGTCATGAGCAGAATGGCACGCTTGCGCCCCAGCCATTCACCGATGAGCCGCCAGGCAATGCGACCGATGCCGTTGGCCAAACCAAAAAAAACGGCTTGGGCGGTAGCGGCGATGGAGCTGGCCTGAGCGGCGGTGTACCCTGAGCGTTGCAAGGCTTCCATGGGGTAAAGTTGCATCAGGCCAATGGCCATGAGTCCGGCACCGGCGCTGAGGGTGAATGTCAGGAAAATAAGGTAGAATTGCGGGGTGTGGAGCATTTCAACAATTGAAAAATCTTCATGACCCAAAGGCATGGGGGATGACGATCGCGTGGGATCATCTGGCGGTGACCAAAGATTGGATGGCATGTGCATCCAGAGGGAGCCAACAAGCATCAAGGCGGAAAATGCCACCCCGTAGAGCATCAAGGTGTTGGCCAAACCCCACCGATGCAGCAATCCCCCCCAATCGCCCGCCATTTCAACTCCGACCAGGGCACCCATACCAAAGAAAAGAACGGCAATACCTGTGATTAAATTTTTATGATCGGGAAACCAACGCATCCCCACGGTTATGGGGACGCAATAGCCCATTCCCAGACCGGCACCACCGATGATACCGACTCCGATCAAAACCGGCCAAAAACCGAATCCTTGCAGGAGGCCGGCAAGGAAATACCCCAATCCCAATGTCAATCCGCCGATCCGTGCCAGACGATGGGGTCTGACGATCAACAGATATTTGTTGGAGAGGGACATGACGATGGTAAAGCTTGCCAGGGTAACGGCGAAAACGATCTGCGTATCCAGTTTGCTCCAACCGGAGGCGAGCAAATTCGGGGTGAATATCGACCAGGAGTAGATGGCGCCAAGGCACAGTTGGATCAGGACGGCACCCAGAACGACAAACCAACGATTACTCACCTTTTCTTGCGACATCGTATCCCCCTGATCAATCAAACATTAAATACTTTCATCGCAGATTATGCTGCCAAGAGTCCATTCCAAGGGCTTGTTATCGCAATACCGTGCGGGCGTTGACGGGCTGTACCGGACGATTGTTGGCATGCCGCATGAGGGTTGCAAAAACCTTGACCTGTTCCTCGGAAATGGGAACCGCCTGTTTGAGTACCAACCAACGTACCCCTTCCGTGCAAGGGGGGGTCGTCAAGGAGCCATTATAACGAAAATATTCCCGGTTGACAGGCAACATGGATTCCGCAAAGAAGGGGGCGGCCAAGGGATGGGGGCCGTCGGCTTTGGCGGGGAATTCCCGCCACAGGTTTTCCAAAGCAGGATTGGTTTCCCCCCCTTGCATCATGACGGCGACCACGGCCAGATTGCCCGACAAATCGGCATGGACAAAGTGGGCTTCCATGGCGAACTGGGTATTGTCGATTTGGTTTTCCGCAGGGGCGTGGAAATGGAATTGTTTGAGTTCAAAGGTGTTGTTATCGAGTCGAATGGCTGCGGTTTTGGGGGGGAAGTTGACCTGAATGGTATGCCCATTGTTGATGATTTCCGTTGCCTGAGCATTGGTGTAGGCAAAATCAATGGGGGGGAGCTTGGCTTCGATGAAGTTTTGCAAATTGATGGGTGATTGGTTGACACCATGGGCGCAGGTACCATATCCGGGGTTCAAGGATCCCCAGTGTTCCGGACCGGTGGCCCCGGCATAACCCCAATGGGAGCTTAAATGTCCGACATCCTTGCCGCTGGCTTGGGCCACCGGGTAACTGCCGATTGCAAGGAATGCCGCAGCCAGAAAAATGGTTCTGATCATAGGTCACCTCCAGGAGTTGGCGTGGGGTCTTCAATCCCCAAATGTTTGAGGATGGGAAGATCGGCGGGGGGGAACAGCAGGCCGGACAGGGCTTTTCGATCAAACCAGGCGAACCGATGGACTTCGATGGCCTTGGGGTCACCGTCGAAGCGGGTACACCGATAGATCACCATCAGCAGGTGAAACGTTTCGTAGGGGTGGGATACGAAATACCAGGGTTCGGGATCCAGGAGGGTAATGTCCAACTCCTCTTTGAGTTCCCGAATCAAGGCTGCTTCGGGCGTTTCTCCCGGCAAGAGCTTGCCGCCCGGAAATTCCCAATGCAGGGGAAAACTATCGCCGGGTCGGCGCTGGCTGAGCAAGGTCCGACCGGAGGCATCCTGGATCAAGGCGGCTGCAACGACGACGACTGCAACGGACTGCGTCACGGGAAAAATTTCCCGAGCCAGCCGCCCCGTTTGTTATCAGCGTTCCCTTGGCAGGTGGCCTGAGTCCAACCCGGTACTGCCTCGGGCTCGACCCGGGAGATGATCCACCACGGCACGATGCCACCGCCGCCACCACAGCCGCATCCGGCGCGGCGCGGGTGGAAAATCTTGATCAATTCCGGGTTGTCCCGGGATTGCACATAGACCATGGTGGTCCATACCCCTTTCTCTTCCTTGAGAATTTCATCCAGAAGATATTCCAGATGCTTACGGGCACGACCACCATCAACCTGTTCCGAGTGTTCCCCGGTGGCGGGTTCATTGAGAAACCACGGACCCAAGGCTTCCATTTCAACCGCCAACATTCTGGCATCGTCAAGCCGCACCAAGCCGTCAAAAGGGCCGCTGATCCGATCACGAAACGCTGTACTGTGTGTTTTGGTTGCCTGTTGCACCATCGTCCGGGAATCCTTTTGTAAAAAGCTTTCGTTTATGATTCCAGGCGCTTGCGACAACACTCAACCATTACAATGGACGGGCTTCAGTGGCACAACATGCCCGAACGATCCGATTGTTGGGCGAGAAGGTTGCGCGGTACCAAGGCCCAATGGAGGGGCAGCCTGGGCTCGGGTGGTTTTTTTTCGACATCCTCCACCAGAAGCATCCATTCTAACATATCTTCATATTCCGGTTCCATGTCACCCAACCAAGCGAGGCGGTCCGATCGTTTATCCAGTTTTTGTCCCATGTCTTAAGTATCCTTCATCCATCGATTACGATTTGATGTGGTGCGGGTGTGGACGACTCCGTACCCATCTGCTCCAATAATCCCGTTCATGAAAGACTGATTCAAAACACATGCCAATATAGACGTTTGAATTTTCGGGTTAATGGCAATTTATAATATATTGTTATTTAACATTAATTTTTAAAATGTGGAAAAATTTCAATAATCGGTCTGGCGCCATGGATCGTCATCGTTTATGTTATCGGCATTTTGCTGCTGATGTAACACTACAGG
The DNA here is from genome assembly GCA_015228975.1 of Magnetococcales bacterium. Lineage (GTDB taxonomy): Bacteria > Pseudomonadota > Magnetococcia > Magnetococcales > UBA8363 > UBA8363. Next base: position 2,311 of record JADGCN010000029.1, on the reverse strand, counting down.
TCCGGCACATATGACCGATCACCCCATACCACAGAACCAGCCGCGGATGTTGCCAGAATTCCGTTTCGCAACAACGGCATGCGGCATCAAGGCCAATGGTCGACCCGATCTGCTTTTGGTTGCCATGGAACCGGGTACGGTGGTGGCGGGGGTCTTCACCCAAAATCAGGTGGTCGCCGCGCCGGTGGTTTTGTGCCGTCAACGCTTACCCCAGGGGTTGGGGCGCGCCCTGATCGTCAATTCCGGTAATGCCAATGTGGCCAATGGCCCCCAAGGGATGCAGGCCGCCCTCGAAATCACCCGGCTCGCCGCCAAGCTGCTGCAAATTCCCGAAGAAACCGTTTTCATGGCCTCCACCGGCGTCATCGGGGAACATTTTCCCACGGAACGCCCCCTGGAGGCTTTGCCACATCTGGTGCGGACACTGTCGGATCAACCCCCCTGGTTGACGGCTGCCGAAGCCATCATGACCACGGATGCCTACCCCAAAATAGCCATGGAACAGTTCCAGGTGCGTGGCCAACCGGTTCATGTGCTTGGAATCGCCAAAGGGGCCGGGATGATCCACCCCAATATGGCAACCATGTTAAGCTTTGTCTTCACCGATGCGGTTGTCGCGGCAGATGTGCTGCAACACCATCTGCACCAAGCCGTGGCGCGTTCCTTTAATCGCGCCGTCGTCGATGGTGACACCTCAACCAACGACACCGTCATGGTTTTTGCCTCGGGTAAGGGGAAGGTCGCAATCGACCCGGCGGACGAGTCCGCCTCGAATGCCTTCGGGGCCGCCCTGGAATCGGTGTGTGGTCAACTGGCGCGTGCCATCGTCGCCGATGGGGAAGGGGCCTCCAAATTTGTCACCATCGAAGTCACCGGTGCCGCAACCCCGGACCAGGCGCGTATCGTGGCGTTGACAGTCGCCAAAAGTCCCCTGGTCAAAACCGCCTTCGCCGGTTCCGATCCCAATTGGGGGCGTATCCTGGCCGCAGTCGGTTATTCCGGCATCCCCCTCCAGGTTGAGCGGATCGCCATTTTTCTGGACCAGGTGCCCATTGTTTCCGGCGGTGTGCGTGATCCCGATTATCAAGAAGAACAGGGCGCCGCCGTCATGGCCCGGAAAGAGTTCACCGTTCGTATTCACCTGGGTATGGGACAAGCCTCGGAGACCATCTGGACCTGCGACTTGAACCATGCCTACATCACCATCAATGCCGACTATCGCTCATGAGTCCGCCCACCCGTCCTGCTTTGCCACTTCCCTGGCAGCGCATTGAAACCATTCTCCTGGACATGGATGGGACACTCCTGGATCTCCACTTTGACAATGTTTTTTTTCGCGAAACAGTCCCCCAGGCCTATGCGGAAAAAAATGCGATTTCATTTGCTGCCGCCCAAGCCGAAATCCTCGCCAGTTATCGGTCCTGGGAGGGCACCTTGGCGTGGTACGATCTGGACCATTGGTCTGGAACCTTGGGGATGGATGTTCCGCACTTGAAAGAGCGGGTGGCGCATTTGATCGCTTTTCGTCCCCATGTGGTGCCGTTCCTGGACAAACTGAAACAGCAACACCGTTCGGTTACCCTGGTGACCAATGCCCATCCCTATGCGGTCGCCTTGAAATTTAAAAAAACCGGGCTGAACGATTGGATTAACACCGTCTATTGCAGCCACGACCTGGGCCACCCCAAAGAGACTCCCGGATTTTGGCAGGCTTTGCAACGGGCAACCGGTTATAACCCTGAAACCACATTGTTGGCCGACGATGTGGAAAGCGTCTTGAAAATGGCGCAAGAGCAGGGAATCGCTCATCTCATCCACATGGCCGCTCCAAGCTCTCAGTTGCCGCCACGCTTTTCGCAACGTTTTGTATCGATTGTTGATTTCCGGGAGATTATGCCTCCATGATTTGACTTGGCATAATCTTTGATTTGCTTTAATGAGGCTAATGAATCCCAAGCACCAAGAGGAGTGAAACGATGTCTTTGGAACTTCATGAAATTCAAGAAAAAATCGACTTTCTCAAGAAAAATCCCAACGTATTCGCCATCGTCAGGAGTCACAGTGGTGTCAGAGATTTGACCGATCTGCGTGCCCTTAACGCCAGCGCCCTGAACCGTTTGAAGCGGTACGTGGACTATTACTATGGGATTTTGACTTTCCCCAATTAACACGACTTGGAAAGGTTATCGCAATATCATTGCGATCCCAAACCACAACCAACACGGGACACATCGTTTTCCATCGGCATTCTAAGCGTTCTAAACCGCAACCAACGCGGGACACGTAGTTTTCTAGCGTCATTCCCGCGAAA
>JADGCN010000028.1 GCA_015228975.1 Magnetococcales bacterium | reverse complement strand
GGAGCCTGTACAATGGTCAAGCAGCCCACGGTTTACCTTCTTGCCAGTAAACGCATCGGAAGGGACTGGAGATTTCGGCGCGAACCACCGGAGAGGCAATAACTTAAAGATAAAACTAAATGGCGGAGAAGCAGGGATTCGAACCCTGGGTGGAGTTACCCCCACAACGGTTTTCGAGACCGTCCCGTTCAACCGCTCCGGCACTTCTCCGTTAGGTAGACAAAGGCTTGAGTTGCAACACCCGCCCGACTTCATAAAGGCCCTTCCGCACCTTTGGACAGGCTGTGAAACCTTAGCGCAAATACGCGCCACACACAAGAACGTGCAAGAGAGGTGGCAGAAAAATGCGTTCCCCTGATTCAAAGCGTTAAAAAACCTGGAAGGTTGCGGTAAAAAATGCGGTATTATGGCGGGAGGAACTGCACCAAAGAGAGCAGGGAGCGTTTTTTTTCCGCCATGCTCTTGGAACGCTGCCAAACATATCATTACATCAACCAGCGAGAAAACGGATTGACACCATGAGACCCAAACCCATGACACTCGTGATCCTGGATGGCTGGGGTATACGGGATACCCGGAAAAACAACGCCATCCAATTGGCAAACACGCCCCACTATGACCAATGGTTGCGGGAATGTCCCCACGCGCAAGTGGAAACCTGCGCCGAACATGTCGGCCTCCCCGACGGGCAGATGGGCAATTCCGAGGTGGGACACACCAACCTTGGGGCTGGGCGTATCGTCTACCAGGATTTCACCCGCATCAACCTGGCCGTGCGCAATCGGACCATGCAAAGCAATGCCGCCCTGGTTTCCGTCATCAACAAAGCCAAGAAAGCGGGTGGCGCCGTCCACCTGATGGGTCTGCTCTCACCCGGTGGCGTCCACTCGCATACCGATCATTTTTTGGCAGTCGTCGAAGCGGCACACCAACTGGGTATGGAAAAGATCTATGTCCATGGTTTTCTCGATGGCCGCGATACCCCACCACGTTCGGCAATTGAATATATTCAAGATTTTGAAAAAGGTCTGGAAAAAATCGGAGCCGGGCGTATCGCCAGTCTATCGGGACGCTATTGGATCATGGATCGTGACAAACGCTGGGAACGGGTGGTCAAAGCCTACGACATGCTCACCCAGGGCACCGGCCACACGGCCAAATCAGCGGTCGAAGGGGTCCAGAGCGCCTACGCACGCGACGAAAATGACGAGTTCGTCCTGCCAACCGTCATCGATTCGGGAGATGGTCGCAATACCCGCGTGCAAGACGGCGATGCCATCCTGATGATGAATTTTCGCGCCGATCGGGTACGGGAAATCTCCCATGCCTTTCTCGATCCCAAACAGGGCGATGGCGCTTTCACCGGCTTTGAACGCAAAGTATTGCCGCAATTGTCGGGCTATTTCACCCTGACCCAGTATGAGGAAGGTCTGAAAGGCGTGGATATCGGCTTCCCACCGGAAGCCTTGACGCGCATTCTCGGTGAAGAGATATCCAAGGCCGGCATGAAGCAATTGCGCGCCGCCGAAACGGAAAAATATGCCCATGTCACCTATTTTTTCAACGGGGGCGAAGAGAAGGAATTCCCCGGCGAAGATCGCCTGTTGATCCCGTCACCCAAAGTGGCCACGTACGACCTGAAACCGGAAATGTCGGCAGTGGAACTGACGGACGCCGTGGTACAACGCATCGAAAGTGGTCAGTACGACCTGATCATTCTCAACTATGCCAATCCGGATATGGTTGGTCACACCGGGATCATGCCGGCGGCCCTGAAAGCTATCGAAACCGTGGACCAATGCCTGGGACGGGTCGCTGCCGCAGTTAAAAAAATGGGTGGCGAAATGCTGATCACCGCGGATCATGGCAATGCCGATTGCATGTTGGAAGAGGCCACGGGTCAACCCCACACGGCCCACACCAACAACCCGGCACCCTTTATCTTCCTGGGACGCCCCGGCGTTACAATGACCAATGGTGCCCTGTGCGATGTGGCACCAACCATCCTGTCGCTGATGAACCTACCACAACCCAAGGAAATGACAGGAAAGTCCCTTGTCAGGTTCCCTTAGAACCGGGTTTGCGGTACCGATGCCATGCCAGTCGAAGCCAACCCGACCTTGGTTGGTGTTGTGCTTCGGCTTGGCGGTTTTGGCAACGAGCTGGGTTTGCGGTCGGTCGTGGGCCGCCCCGGGCGGACAAGTGCATAAAAACCGTGCCAATATCAATAAAATCCTGAAAAATCTGGAAACCGAAACCAAAAAGTTGCAGGCCCAGGAAGGCTTGGAGCAAGGGTTGCTCGCGGAACTGGAACTTTTGGATCAACAATTGAATGACCTGATGCGGCGCCGGGACGAACAAACCGCCCAATTGCATAAAGCTCGGGAGGAGCTGCCTGAATTGGCCGGGCGGATTGAAGACGATCAAAAACAAATCGCCAAAATTCGCGGCAACCTGGCGGCTCACATCCGATTCATGTTCGGCTTGGGCGAACAGGGCGTCTTGAAAATCATCTTCTCCCAGGAGAGTGCCGCCGGTGTTCGCCAGGGTATCCTGTACTATGGCCGGTTGCTCCAGGCCAGAAATGCACAGCTCCGGCAATACGCCGACCTGATCGCCAAACGACAACAAACAACGGAACAACATCGCACCTTGCTCGCCCAAGCCCAGGGCCTTACCGAAGCTTTGGCGGCGGAATGGGTCCAGTTGGAGCAAAAAAGAGCGGAACGCGGCAAACTGCTGGTCAGCGTTCGGGATAAAAAAAATCTGGTTCAACAAAAAATCGATGAACTGAATCGGGCGCGGGGCGTGTTGACAACTTTTGTAGACAAACTGCACCACGCCCTGGGTACCTCGCCAGCCAACGGGACCGAAACAACCAGTGCCACACCCGGGATGCCCCCGGCGCCGGACAATCAGGCAACGACCGGGTTGGAGGTGGAGCATATCACTCAAAAAAAAGGCCATCTGCATCCCCCCGTCAAAGGCCATGCGGGACACAATCATCCCCCGGGACTGTTTTATCCGGTAGACAACGAAAGCGCCGTCAAAGCCATTTATCGTGGACAGGTGGTTTACGCCGATTGGTTTCGCGGATATGGCTTGCTGGTCATCCTGAACCATGGGGATCACATTTACTCTCTCTACGGATATAACCAAAAATTGCTGGTAGCTCCCGGGGATTGGGTGGAAAACCAGGAAACCATCGCCACTTCGGGAAACACCGGTTCCCTGGAAGGGGTTTCGGGGGTCTATTTTGAGATCAGGGACAAGGGACAAGCGGTCAATCCGCATCATTGGCTCGGATCTTGAAAGTCACGCGGCCATGTCATGGCAGCGGATCTTCCTTGAATACTTTTGAATACTAGCTCATTATTTAAACTTTTGATAACGTGTCGGCTATTCACCGTGTTCGCGAAGCGGGCATCCTGTTCGATAACAGCCTATGTGCGGAAAAGTTCCATGAAAGGTTTATTTCGGGTTCCAAAACCTTATTTATTTCTGGCGTTGACTTTAGCCGTGCTGCTGGGGCTAAACCTGATCAGCAGCAGTGTGCAAGCCGTCAGTCAAGTGACCTACGAAAAACTGAGAGTATTTTCTGAAGTGTTTCGTCTGATCAAACAAAACTACGTCGAAGACGTGGATGAAAAGACCGTCCTGTACGGCGCCATCCAGGGAATGCTGAAATCCCTGGATCCCCACTCCTCATTCTTGACGCCGGAAAATTTTAAAGAAATGCGCGTCGATACCAAGGGGGAATTCGGCGGTCTGGGCATTGAGATCACTCATGCCGAACGCGGTATCCGCGTGGTTTCCCCCATCGAAGACACCCCCGCCTTTGAAGTGGGGATGAAGGCGGGCGATCTGATCATCAAAATCGATGACGAAAGCACCGAGGACATGGAGTTGATGGATGCGGTGAAAAAAATGCGGGGCAAACCCGGCACCGCCATTTCCCTGACCGTGGTGCGCCAAGGGGAAACCAAACCCCTGACATTCAAGATCACCCGGGCCATCATTAAAATTCGCAGTGTCAAATGGCGCCTGGAAGGGGATAAAATCGGCTATGTGCGCGTCATCCAATTCAACGAACAAACCTATCCCTTGCTCCAGGAAGCCTTGACCGATCTGGCCAAAAACGCCGGGGGCAAACTGAAAGGATTGGTCCTGGATCTGCGCAACGACCCGGGTGGACTGCTGGATCAGGCGGTACAGGTGGCGGACGCCTTCCTGGACAAAGGGCTGATCGTCTACACCAAGGGGCGCATCGAAGGGAAAGACATGTCCTTTGAATCCCAGGAAGGGGATCTCCTGACCAATGCCCCCATGGTGGTCTTGATCAATGCCGGTTCGGCATCGGCATCGGAAATCGTCGCAGGCGCCCTGCAGGACCATCATCGGGCCGTGGTCATGGGGACACGCTCCTTTGGCAAAGGTTCGGTGCAAACCATAATTCCCCTGTCGGATGGATCGGGACTGCGCCTGACCACTGCCAAATATTATACCCCCAGTGGACGCTCCATTCAGGCCAAGGGGATCGAGCCGGACATCGTGGTGGAAGATTTGGATATCGGTGGCGTGCGCAACAAAACACCTCGTACCACGGAAGCCGATTTGCGCGGTCACCTGGAAGATGGGGATGGCGGCAAGAAAGCCACTCCTAAGAAGAAAAAGGAAACAACCACCAAGGAAACAACCACCAAGGAAACAACCACCAAGGAAACAACATCACCCACTGCCGATCCCGCCAAGCCCGAGGGCAGCGAAGAAGAGGCGGAACTCAACAAGGATCGCGTAACCGGTCGCAGCAAGGAAGATTACCAATTGCAACGGGCCCTGGACTTGCTGCGCGGGTTCCAGGTATTGAAAAGTCATTTGACCGGGGATGCGGCAAACAGTCTGGCCCGCAAATAAGGGGTTACGAGCTTGCGTCACCCTGGAGGGAAGCGAAAGTCCGTTTCGCACACATGGTTGGGTGCGTTGTGGCTGGTGATACCACTGCTGGTACTCGTCGCGGGTGGGGCTGCTTGGTGGTTTTTGGGGGATGAGGCGGGATTTGACCAGCCTGTCGGCGGGAAACCGCCGCTCCCCCCACCGTCACCCCCCCGGGCGGAGCAGGGTGTCAAACCCGTGGAACATACCGCCCGTATCCCCGAACCGGACTCGTTTCCCAAGGATGATGTCATAGAAGGGGACACCGGTTTCACCAACCTCCATCACACTCCGGCACTTTTGCCACCCGGGGAGGTGACCCTGGTACCCCCTGCGAGTGGCGGGATCACCACAACGGGTCCTGCCGCCGCTGTTGCACCGACAGAATCAGAATCACCCGCGAAAGCAGAAACATTCATTCAAATCCCGCCCATCACCATTGCCCCGTCGCCGCCCTTGGACCATGGCAGGCGCGAGGTGGGAAAGGGGGAGGCGACTACGACAACGCATCCCGATCCCGCATTGCGCCCCACCGCCCGTTTACAACCTGAAATCCATCCGCCGGAACCTGTCAAGGCGCCAACACCGATGGTGCCCAGCGTTGGCGAAAGCCTCCCCTACGAAGAAGAGTTGCCCCACGCCGATGATCGCATCAAGGAAATTGAAACCAATCAGTCGGTCAAGCCATCCCCCGGAACCCACACCGGTGGCAGCATCATTGCGATGGTCATCGATGATTTGGGGTTCAACAAACCGTTGTCCAAGGCCATCGCCCTGTTGCCTTATGATATCACGCTGGCGGTGCTGCCCGGTGGCGGATTTTCCAAAGAGGTGGCGCAATTGGCGGAGACTCAGGGCAAGGAATTGATCCTCCATCAGCCGATGCAACCCATTGGCTACCCGGGTATCAAACCGGGACCGGGTGCCTTGTTCACAGGCATGTCCGAATCGCAAATCGATGAAATATTGGCAAACAATTTTCGGGAGTTCCCCCAGGCCAAAGGCTTGAACAACCACATGGGATCGCTGTTAACCGATGATACCCAGGCCATGGATGCGGTGATGCGCTATCTGAAACCAAGGGGATTGTTCTTCCTCGACAGCCGGACCTCCAACCGTTCCGTTGGCTACAGTCGGGCCAGGGCCCTGGGCATACCGGCAACGCAACGCGATGTGTTTATCGACAACGCCCCCAACAAAGTCGCCACCCTGAAAAAATTGGCGGAACTGGTGACGATAGCCAAACAGTTCGGTCAGGCGGTTGGAATCGGTCATCCCTATCAAACCACACTGGAAGCCTTGCGGGATTGGTTGCCGACGCTCAAAGGTCACAATATTGAGGTGGCACGTCTTTCGCATATTTTGTTCACGTCTCAGGCGTCCACGTCTCAGGCGAAAAAAGAGGGTACACCGGCAAAACAGGCCCGGACCGTTAAAGAGCTCCCGGTTAAAGAAAAGGCCAAACCAACCGGACAAACCCAAGCCAAAAAAGAACCGAAACCGGTCAAACATACCGATGCCAACAAAAGCAAACCGGCTCAGGATTCAAAATCAACCGCGGATACGGATGATGCCGTGCAGCAGCAAAAGACCGAACCAACTCCCAAGGTGTCTATCGTTGCCGATTGACGGTGCTGTACAGCCCAAGGTCGTGCCAGATGTCTACCGCCGCGCTCATTGAAACCATTTATGATCTCCTTCGGCAAAAAGTTCCCGACCCGGTACGGGTGTTGGGTCTTGTGGAACAGGCGCTGGCCACCGGGGTGTGTCACGAAGAGCGCCGCCGGGGTCGGGAGCTTGTCGAAGGATTATTGGACTTGCTGGAGAAGTGGCAAGGTGCGAACCCGGCCTGTCATGCGGCTATCGCCGAGTGTCGTCAACTCGCCAGGCATAACCGGGATCCCGATCAGTTCGCCCGTGCGGCCCAACCGCTGTTGGGTCACGTGACCCCCCTCAAAGGGGATACGCAAACCGCCAAACCGGCACCCGAGCTGGCGGAACGGCTTCTGCAAGCCTTACAAATGCTGAAGAACGACCGACCGGACATCGCCACAATGCTGCAATCCCTTCCAGCACGGGAACCCTCGCTGGAACAACTGGCCCATGCCCTGGATTCCCTGGTCATCGGACCCATGAAACCCGTGGGCCGGAAGGACGATGATCGGCTCTGGGACAATGTTTGGCGGCGCCTGCAACAGGGCATGGAAGAGATCACGGCTGGTTCGACGCCAACCCGTGAAACCCACGCCTTGTATCAAAAAAAAGAGACCGCGAACCAATCGGGAGATCGGGCTTCCCGCATCGAGGATGTTCTGCACCAAGCCCAGGATTGGATGCGCGACTTGGTGCGCATCGGTCAGCAACTCGACGATACCCGCGCCAAAGGGATGCGACTGAAACAACGGATCGATGAATTGGAAGGTGCCATTGTGCAAAGCCAGTCGGCGCATTTCATCGATCCCAACACCGGCCTTTCGGACCATTCGGGATTTGCCGTACACCTCAATCGACTCCTGGATCGAGCCAGCCACCTGGGCGAACCCTTTTCCCTGGGTGTCATTCGCATCGGCCACTATGACACCCTCGCCACCACCCTGTCCCTGGATCGGGTCGATCACCTGATACGCTCATTAGCCGATGCCATACGCCCCCATTTGGCCACAACCGACTTCATCGCCCGGATCGCCCCGGATCGTCTGGGCCTGCTGTTCCCAAAAACGGCATTGGACCGTTGTTCGGCGATCATCAACACCTTGGACCACCAGTTGGCGGAAACGGTGTTACCCCTGAATCCCGAGATACAACAACTCAAGCTGGTCACCGGAAGCATGGCTGCTGAACCGGGTATGACAGTCAAGGAAATCCTGACCCAGGTGGCCCATTTGGCGGAATCCATCGGCAAGGCCCCCGTGGCGGAAGAACCGAAACAATGGCACCAGCCCGTGGAACTGGACAGCCATGAGGAGATCACCCTTGATTGACACCGCTGAAAACATGGAAAAATTACGGCGGCTGCTGTTGATGACGCCCGTACCCTTTCACGATGCCCTGGCCGTTGCCAAGGAGATGATGCTCCATGGCGTCAACGACCGGGAAGTCTGGTATTTTCAATCCGCCGCCACCCTGCTGCTGGATCGAATCGTGCGTCCGCTACTCCAGGGTAGCGTTGAACAGGATTCCAATCTGAAAAGATTGATCAGCAAAATTCGGCGCAATCCCGGATTTGACCCTCGGGAAGCCCTGGATGACATTGCCAAAATGGCAGCTTCTCCCTCGGGTACGGCACCCACCGCCACTCGCGAACTGGCCGAGCGGCTGATGGAGCGCCTGAGTCGCATTCCGGAATTCCAGACCGCCGTCACAACGGGGGAACGCACGGAAACTACCGGTTGGTCTCGAATCCTTGCAATGGTCGATTCCTGCATCCAGGAACAGGGACGCGAACAACGACGCCAGGAGCGGGAATGGCAACGACGTCGGGGGGAATTGCTGCGGCTGATCGACATTGTCATGCAGGCTGCCGAACGCATGCACCACCCGAACGAAGGTTTGCAAAAAATTCTTTCTTTACTCAGTAGCAAAGAACCTTTGAACGTTGTCTTGCCGACATTTGTTGAAAATTTTTTATTGGAAGCCCGGGCGTTAAAAAAGGCCGCACGGCTTGCCAAAGAGAATATCCTCAAGGCGGACGAGGCCATTCACCAGCTTAACGGGCTGTTTCGCCAGGCGGACATTCAGTTGCAGGAATCCCGGGATCAGGAATTGTTCGACCAATTTACCGGACTTGGCAACCGCTTCGCCCTGACCGAGCATAGAAAACGCTACGTCAAGGAAAGCCGCCAGGCCCTGCTGTTCGTGTTTTTTGATGAAGATCCCAACGCCATGCCGAAACTGGCCCGGAGTGAGGTGTATCGCGTGTTGGGATTTGTTGGGCGACATATCCAAAAATCACACCTCGGCCTCTCCTTCCACATCGGGGATGCAACCATTGCCGTCCTCATCGCCGAGGCGTACATCGATAAAGAAGTCGCGCAACTCGTCAAGGATCGCATTTTGGACCGATTGCAGGCTACCAAAGGTTTTCCCACCCATGTGCGCTTTGGCATCGCCACTATCCAGGTGACCGCAATGTCTGGCAGCGATGAAAACGCCCTATTGGATAACGGAAAACATTGGGCGCGCAACTCCGCCTTAAAGGGGGGACAACCGTTAAAAATGGTTATGGAACAAAAGTAGCCGTTGCCAAATCAAGAAAATTAATGTAACCAACATGGTTATCCAATTTTAGATCTTTCAAGGAGAAAACAATGAAACGCTTGCTAGCCATCGGTCGTAACGTGGTCATTAGCTTGGCATTGGTGGCCCCGGGGGTCATCATCAGTGGTTGCGAATCCAAGGCCCAGAGCGGTGCCGGTTTGGGGGCTTTGGGTGGCGGTTTAATCGGCAGCCTTGCAGGTCCATCGAAAAACCGGAAGGAAAATGCCCTCATCGGGGCCGCGGTGGGCGGTTTGCTGGGCTATGCGGTCGGCAATGAAATGGACAAGGCGGACCGGGCCAAAATTTCGGACACCTTGGAGAAAGGACGCTCCAATCAGGTCAGTCAGTGGACCAATCCCGATACCGGTCGTACCTACGCGGTGACACCTATGGCGGCAAAAACCGTCAATGGCCGCAATTGTCGTGACGTGGAAATCGATGCCGTTGTGGACGGCAAACATGATCGGGCCACCCATACGGCCTGTCGCAATGCCGACGGTACCTGGGAAATGTAACAGACATCATCGGAATGAAAACCAGGGCTGGGCATTTGTTCAAGTCTGGCCCTGGTTTTCTTTTCTCGTCACTTTTTCATTCCGTCCCGCAACAACACACCCACCCGCACCATCACCTTTGACCATTCTTCACCCTTCTGTCTCCGAATCAGACGCAGCGTTGGGTACCATGGGGAGTCCTCCCGATCCCGCAACCAGCGCCAATCGTTGTTTTCGGGAAGCACAACCCACCCCGGCTTCGCCAATGCCCCGGCCAGATGAATGACGGATGTGTCGACGCCAATCACAAGGTCCAACTGGTTCAAAAGTGCCGCCGTATCGGCAAAATCCGTCACTTCTTCCATAAAATCATAAAAATTTCCCTTTTGTGTCAGGATCATCTTTTCTTCGGCACGCATGTCCTTTTGCAAATTGATGAAGCTCACGCCCTCGATCCGACACAGTTGGGCCATGATCCCGGCATCGATAGAACGGTTGTGATCGTTGGCATGCTGGGGATTGCCACGCCAAACCAAGCCAACCTTGATGCCCGGCAATGTTTCCAACCTAGCTGCACACAACGCATCCGAACGGACAAAAAGATAGGGAACCTGGTTGGGTATGGATTCCCGGGTTGTCCCCAGCAATCCGGGCAGACTCATGAGCGGTGCCTGACAATCGCATGGTGGCAACAGGTCTGTACGGGATGCCACATGGTCCACGTGGGGAATCGTCTGAAACAATCGTTCCAGATCGGGAGGGCAAAACACCACGATCTTGCCCATTCTTTCTCTAGCCATTGAAACATAACGAACCATTTGGATGGCATCTCCAAAACCTTGCTCTGTATGGAGCAAAATCGTTTTATCATGCATCGCAGTACCATCCCAGGGTACTTGCGAAAAAAAATGAGGCGCAAAACGTTCCGTTTGCCAGCGCCATTCGTATTCCCGCCAACCTTCGGCATACGCACCGGTCACGAGCAAGGTCAGGCTTTTGTTGTAATGGGCTTGCGCCAGTTGGGGATTGTGTTTCAAGGCTGCCGCAAACCATTGCAGTGCCGCAGCGAACTCCCCACGCTTGTGCGCCACGATGCCGAGACCCGTCAACGCTTCGGGATAATCGGCTTTCCGTTTCAGGGCCTCTTGATAAGCCGACTCAGCTTCGACAAATCGATCCAGTTCATGCAACACATGACCCAGATTCAACCAGGCATCGGGAATATCGGGGGTGGTGGCAACGCATTGTTGGTAGATCTCCAGGGCCGCGTCCATGTGTCCCAAATGGTGCAAAACCGTTCCCAGATTGATGCGGAGGAGCGGTTCCCCGGGAGCCTTTTGCAGGGCATGGGTGAAATGATCGCGGGCTTCGGGCCATCGGCCCAGTTTCAAGGCGGCACTCCCTAGATTGGCCAACGCTTCCAGCGAGGTGCGACGAATTTTCAACGCCTTGCGGTAGCAATCATAGGCCTCGGCAAAGCGACCGCCATTCATCCAGCAATTGCCCAAATGAAAATGGGCGTCAAAACAGAGGGGCTGTAATTGGAGAGCTTGGATAAAACATTCCCGGGCTTCTTGCCAGGCACCTTGTTGCTGCAACAGCAAACCGTGTTGGATCCATTTTTGGGCGGGTATCAACTGTTTTTTACGCAAAACCTGGTGACTGGGCTGTGATGTAAAAACGGGGGAATCCGTCACCTGTCGTTTGACCTTTTCATCGATCATAGCCAGTTTCTGCAATCGTCACGTAGGCGCAGAAGCAGCCTGATCCAGTGGAATGAAAGTAATTTCCGGCTTCATGCCGGTGGCCTTGGCATAACGAAACAGTGTTTTCAAGCTGGGTATGCTCGTGCCGCCTTCGAGCCGCGCCACAACGGATTGGGTAGTTCCCATCCGTTCTGCTACTTCGATTTGCGTCAAACCGGCCGTGACCCGTGCGCCAATCAATGCTCTGGCGATGGCGAATTCGGGAGCCATAGCATCATATTTTTCTTTGAAATCATTATCCTGCATCCACTTTTCTTTAAGGTCTCCGAGAGAAGTCATGATTCAATCTCCTTGGCCCGAGCAAGGGCCTTGTCGATAGCGGAACGCGGCGTTTTCTCGGTTTTCTTGGTGAATACGTGCAAAACCACAATCCGGCGATCAACAACGGTTATGTAAATAGCTCTGGCAATGCCTGACGGCCCTTTCAAGCGCATCTCCCAAAGTTTGTTTCCGAGAGATTTGACATAGGGCTCTCGGACATGATGCGGACCGAAGGCCTCCAGCAATTCGGCAATATGCAGAAACTTCCCCTGAAGGTGAGAATCCAGGGCTGCCAACTCCCCATCAACAGTAACATTCAGTGTTTCAACACGCCATTTCATTCGTTCATGATAGTGCATCATGGCTCTAAAGAAAACAAAGATGACATGCGCACATCAACCAGTCGCGCCATCAAGTCCGGGAAAACCATTTTGCCGCAACGCCTCATACAGGACAATCCCCACACTCAACGCCAGATTCAGGCTGCGACATCCCGGCTGCATGGGAATGCGCAACACTCTGGAAGCGTGACTGCGTAGAATGGCTTCTGGCAAACCACTGCCCTCGGAACCAAAGAGCAAATGATCGTCCGACTGAAAAGACCATCGGTCATAGGGTATTGTCCCCTTGGTCGAAATGGCCAAGGATCGTTGGGTATCGGGATAACGGGTCCGATACTCCTGCCAATCCCGCCAGCGCGTGACCTGAGCCAGGTCGCGATAATCCATGCCCGCCCGGCGCAACCCCGGCGCATCCAAACGAAAGCCCAAGGGTCCGATCAAATGCAAAGGGCTGCCCGTGGCGGCGCACAAACGGATAATGGTTCCGGTATTGGGTGGGATTTCGGGCTGGTACAGTACGATATGCATGCTTTCTTCCTTCATTTTTATCCCGCGCACTCGCAAAATGTAAAAAATGCCGTTTTGTGGCCCAGATTTTTTAGCAACGGGTTGACAAAATGGGCAATGGGCGGGAACATGAGGCACTGAAAAATTTGTTGGCCCGGGGCATCGAACGCCTGACCCCCCGATAACGACCCCGTGGCACCTGTTCAACCCCCTTCACGAATACCCCTTGGAGGTCGAAATTGTCCATGGCTATCGAGGTAGAAGAAAACCGGCGGGATTTCCTCATCCTGGCCACAAGCGCCTTCGGGGTGGCGGGCGTCGCTGCCGCCGCTTGGCCGTTCATCCGCTCCTGGAGCCCATCGGCGGATGTCCTGGCCCAAGCCACCTCCGAAGTCGATATCAGCCCCTTGCAACCCGGGCAGATGATCACCGTTCCCTGGCAAGGAAAACCCGTGTTCGTCCTTCGCCGTACCCCGGAAATGATCGCTTCGGCACAAAAGGGTGACTCCGAATCCCTTCCCGACCCCGCAAAAGATGCCGACCGGGTCAAACGACCCGAACTCCTCGTCCTCCTGGCGGTCTGCACGCACCTGGGGTGCGTCCCGCAACCCATCGGTACCGGCGATTACGGCGGCTTCCTCTGCCCCTGCCACGGGTCGCACTATGACACCTCGGGCCGTATTCGCAAAGGACCGGCACCAAAAAACCTTGAAGTGCCCCACTACGATTTCAAGGACGCAAATACCTTGGTTATTGGCAAGGCTTTGGCCTGATTTTCAACCTTGGCGTCCTGCCAGACTTTAGTAGGAGTTTTCAACGTGTCAACAATCATGGAATGGATAGACAAACGTCTACCCGTAACCGAACTGATCAAAAGTCAGGCCACCGAATACCCCACCCCAAAAAATTTGAATTATTGGTGGAACTTCGGCTCGCTGGCACTCACAGTCCTCATCATCATGATCGCCACCGGCCTGTTTCTCGCCATGCATTACAAGCCCGATGCGGCACTCGCCTTCAAGTCGGTTGAACACATCATGCGCGATGTCAATTTTGGCTGGCTGTTGCGCTACATGCATGCCAACGGCGCTACCTTTTTCTTCATCTTCGTCTACATCCACATCCTCCGCGGCATGTACTACGGCTCCTATCGCGCCCCGCGGGAAATCCTCTGGTGGATCGGCGTTGTCATCTTTTTCATGCTCATGGGAACCGCTTTCATGGGTTACGTCCTCCCCTGGGGGCAAATGTCCTATTGGGGAGCCGCCGTCATCACCAACCTGATGAGTGCCATCCCGGTGGTCGGCAACGATCTGGTCATCTGGATCTGGGGCGGCTTCTCAGTCGCCGATCCCACCCTTAACCGCTTCTTTGTCCTGCATTTTCTCTTGCCGCTTCTGGTCTTTGGCGTGGTCTTTGTCCACCTGTGGGCACTGCATGCCGTCCACTCCAACAATCCCGTCGGCATCGATGCCCACGACGACAAGGATAATCTGCCGTTCCATCCCTACTACACCATTAAAGACCTCTACGGCGTTGGCGTGTTCCTGATCTTCTATTGCTACTTTGTCTTCTTCGCCCCCAATGCCTTTTTGGAGGCCGACAATTACATCCCCGCCAATCCCATGCAAACACCGGCACACATCGTCCCAGAGTGGTATTTCCTCCCCTTCTACGCCATTCTGCGCTCCATTGACTTTTTGGGGTCGTTCAGCAAATTGGCCGGGGTGATCGCCATGGTGTTCTCCATCGCCATCCTCTTCATCCTCCCCTTCCTGGATCGCTCGCCAGTGCGTTCGTTTCGCTATCGCCCGCTGAGCAAGCAATTGTTCTGGATTTTCGTGGCCAATGCTTTCGTCCTGGGTTGGGTGGGGTACAACCCGCCCGATGCCAGTCTGTTCAGTGGCGCCATTCCGCTGATCCTTATCGGAAGAACCTCCACCGCCATCTATTTCGGTTATTTCGTCATCCTGTGGCTGGTCACTGCGTTGGATATCGAAAAGCCCAGACCCGTACCCAAATGCCTGTGAGGAGAGGTGTCAGGATCATGAGACTCATCAAAACATTTTTTGCCGTGTGCGTAGCGGCGGCAATGGTTCCCGTTGCACTTCACGCCTCATCCGGTGCCCCGGTGCTACCGGAACAAAGCTGGTCGCATACCGGTATATTCGGCTCCTACGACAAACATGCCGCCAAACGCGGCGCTCAAGTGGCCGTCGAGGTCTGCATGGGGTGCCATTCCATCAGCCTGATCAAATTCGACCAGTTGCGCGCATTGGGTCTATCGGAGGTTGAGGTCAAAAAACTGGCCGAAGTCCAGGGGCGTTCCAAAAATGATCGCATGACAAGCGCCATGGACGAAACCGCCGCTAAAGATTCCTTCGGAGTCATACCACCCGATCTGTCACTCATCACCAAAGCCAGAAAGGGCTATGAGGATTACACCTATGCTTTGCTGACCGGTTATCCCAGCGAAGCCGAAATGGAATTGGTTAAAAAAGTCATGGCAAAGGGAGCCATTTCCGAGCAGGATGCCTTGGAAGTTCAGTCGGCCCTGTTGATCAATGCCCATGATAAAGAGCAGATGAAGGCCAAACTGGAACGGTTGGTGGGTGGGGCCAACTTCAACAAATATTTCCCCGGCAATTTTCTCGCCATGCCCGCACCAATCAGTGCCGGATCCGTTCAATATGCCGATGGTACCGACAATTCCCTGAAACAACTATCCCGCGATGTCGTTACTTTCCTGGCCTGGGCTGCCGAGCCCACGATGGAGGAAAGAAAATCGTTGGGCTTTTGGGTCATGGGTTATCTGTTCGTCCTGACCATTTTGTTGTATGCCATCAAACGGCGTATCTGGGCCAAGGTACATTAATAAAACTTCCCGCAGTCGCCTGCCTTGAATCAATACATCGACTTCAAGGCAGGCGAAACCGCATCTGTTCAGGTCAAGTTTTAGAACAATTCCCCCGTATACCCTTTTCCGGCGATAAGGGGCGAGGCGCCGGTTCCCGCAAAGACCGCACCGCTCCGGAAGCCATGCGGCAACAATTTACCCCGACTGCCGCGATTTCCCTGCCAGGACTCAACGTCGGTCCAGGACATGGTCATTGTTTTTTTGCCCGAATCCAATGTGATCCCCTCGTCCGGGTCGAAGGTGACACAATCCACCATCAATTCGTCATGGGTCAGTTTGAGGATACGCACCCCCTTGCCCTTGGCGAGCAGGGGGAATTCGTCCAGGTTGCACACCAGCATGTTGCGGCCACGACTGATGGCGGCCACCTTGTTACCCAGGACCGGATGGATATGCAGGGGATAATCATCCCCATCCCGAAAGGCGATGACCTGCCGACCCGAACGCTGGTTGGTCAGGAGATCCTTGCCGAGGATACGAAATCCCTGGCTGAGTCGGGTGGCGATAAAATATTCCCGCTCGGGATCCACCGCCAATCCCCAAAGCACCCGGTCACCCGAATCAATGTCGAACAACACCGATAAGGGATCGCCAAACCCTTTGCCATCGGCCAATCGGTGGGCGAGTACCGAATACACCTGGCCACTGCGCGCCACGAACGAAACCTGTTGATTGGAATACGTGGTGAAGGCACGCAACAGGTCATCCTCTACCTTGAAGCGTATTTTATCCACATTGGTCAGGTCGTGACCCTTGATCGCCTTCACCCACCCCTTTTGCGACAGGATGACCGTGACCGGTTCTTTTTGCACCAAATCTTCGGGACGGATGGTGATCTCTCGGGTGGCCTCCGCCAGGGTGGTGCGGCGGGGATCGTGGAAGGCTTTTTTGGTTTTAACAAGATCAGAACGAATATCACCCCACATTTTGTCAGGATTGGCCAAAAGTGCGCGCAATTCTTCCGCCCGGGCGGTTTTTTCGGCAATCTCCTTGCGGATGGCCATCTCCTCCAGTTTGCGCAAGGAGCGCAGGCGCATGTTCAGGATGGCTTCGGCCTGTTCGGCATCGAGGCTGAATCGGGACATCAATGCCGGGGCGGGATCGTCGTGTTCCTTGATGATGGCGATGACTTCGTCAATGTTGAGATGAACGATCAGATAACCCGCCAAAAGATGCAGGCGTTGCTCGATTTGCCCCAGTTCATAACGGGCGCGTCGCGTATGAACCTCAAAACGGTGGGCCAGCCAAGCCTGCAACAATTCCTTGAGATTCATCACCTCAGGGCGCATCTGCGCGGTGATGACGTTTAAATTGATGGTGAAACGAACTTCCAATTCACTGTTTTTGAACAGATAGGCCATAACCATGTCGGGGTCGAGACGACTGGAACGGGGTTCCAGGATGATCCGAACCGCCGCATCCGATTCATCCCGCACATCCACCAGGAAGGGACATTTTTTTTCGGTGATCAACAGGGCGATACGTTCGATCAAGCGGGATTTTTGCACCTGGTAGGGTATTTCCGTAACCACCAGGTTCCACAACCCATGCTCCAACGGTTCCTTGTGCCAGCGTGCCCGGAGACGCAGGCTGCCGCGTCCGGTTTCATAGGCTTCCCGGCGTTCGTCGGCATCGGACACCAGGATCCCGCCGGTGGGGAAATCGGGGCCGGGCAACACATTCATGAGCGCGGCCACGGTCATGTCGGGGTGGTCGATCAAGGCCATGCACGCATCGAGAACTTCACCAACATTGTGTGGCGGGATGGAGGTGGACATACCCACGGCAATGCCCGACGAACCATTGGCGAGCAGGTTGGGGAAGCGGGCGGGCAGGACACGCGGTTCCGTCATGGAACCGTCATAGGTTTCGTGGAAGGGGACGGTATCCTGGTCGATATCTTCCAGGAGGGCCATGGCGATTTTGGTCAGACGGGCTTCGGTATAGCGCATGGCGGCCGCACCATCGCCGTCAATATTGCCAAAATTGCCCTGGCCGTCCACCAGGGGGTAGCGGGCGGCGAAATCCTGCGCCAAGCGTACCATGGCATCGTAGGCCGCCTGATCGCCATGGGGATGGTATTTGCCGATGACGTCACCGACGACACGCGCCGATTTCTTCGGCGGCAGGTTGGGCTCCAGATGCAGGCCACGCATGGCGAACAAAATGCGCCGATGCACCGGCTTCAAGCCGTCGCGCACATCGGGCAGCGAACGGCTGATGATGGTCGACAAGGCGTAGGCCAGGTACCTGCTTTCCAATTCCAGGCGGATGGGCGCGTCCTGAATGCGACCGCTACCGTGGGTTGAATCGTCGTGACCTTCCATCAATCCTCAATCATCCTCGTGAATCGGCAGCGTTGCCGTGGCAACGGGGGGGGCACCGGAAGCGGCGGAATGCTTGGGTGGCAAGCCGAATTTTTCCCGCAAGTTGTCTTCGAGTTCCCGAAGCAGCCCGGAATTTTCCTTGAGATATTTTTTGGCATTTTCCCGGCCTTGACCGATGCGTTCCCCTTTGTGGGAATACCAGGCCCCCGATTTTTCCACCAGGCTTTGTTCCACTGCCATGTCCAACACTTCCCCCTCCAGGGAAATCCCTTCGCCATAGTTGATATCAAATTCGACGCTGCAAAAGGGCGGTGCCATCTTGTTTTTGACAACCTTCACCTTGGTACGATTACCCACTACCTGGTCGCGATCCTTGATGGCATTGATGCGGCGAATGTCCAGGCGGACGGAGGCATAAAATTTCAGGGCATTGCCGCCGGTGGTGGTTTCGGGGGAGCCGAAGGAAACACCGATTTTCATGCGGATCTGGTTGATGAATAAAACGATGGAGCGGGAGCGGGAGATGGAGCCCGTCAATTTGCGCAAGGCCTGGGACATGAGACGGGCTTGCAGACCCATGTGGGAATCGCCCATTTCCCCTTCCAGTTCCGCCTTGGGGGTGAGGGCGGCGACCGAGTCCACCACCACCAGGTCCACGGCCCCGGAGCGGATGAGCATATCGACGATTTCCAACGCCTGTTCGCCGGTATCGGGTTGCGAAATGAGCAATTCGTCGACGTTGACCCCCAATTTTCGGGCGTAGGTGGGATCCAGGGCGTGTTCGGCGTCGACAAAGGCGGCGACACCCCCCTGGCGTTGAATTTCAGCGGCGACGTGCAGGGCCAGGGTGGTTTTACCCGAGGCTTCGGGACCGAATATTTCGCACACCCGCCCCCGGGGCAGACCACCGATGCCCAGGGCGATATCGACGCTCAACGAACCGGTGGACACCGTGGCCACATCGGGAACCGGCTTTTCGCCCATGCGCATGATGGAGCCTTTGCCATATTGGCGCTCGATTTGCGCCAGGGCAGCATCCAGGGCTTTGGTTTTTTGTGGATCCATGGACATCGTACGGGCTCCTCGGTTGGGATCAATGCGGTTTGTCGGTTGCTTGGGGGCTCATGGTCGATAAAGGGTATGCCCCTTGCGATGGACCGGCCACCTCCAATCTACAGTAACAGATTTATCCCAATTGACAACGGTGTGGCAATCCTTTGCTTTTGGCCAATTGCCGATGGGCGGCAACCGCGCTACCATGCGATAATGGAACGGGTCGCTTCTAAGGTTGCGCATCCCCGGGGCATCCGCCAACCAAGTATGATGCCAGCCTTGTTTGGTCAAGGCTGGTTACCGTTATAACCCTGGAATGGATAGAAACCATGGATATTTCCGAATTGTTGGCCTTCAGCGTCAAAAACAAGGCTTCCGACCTGCATCTTTCAGCCGGGATGCCGCCGTTGATCCGGGTTGACGGCGATATTCGCCGCCTCAACGTCCCCCCCCTGGAACACGATGAAGTACACGACATGGTGTATGACATCATGAACGACAAACAGCGCAAGGAATATGAAGAAACGCTTGAGGCCGATTTCTCTTTTGAAATACCGAAACTGGCCCGTTTCCGCGTCAACGCGTTCAATCAAAATCGCGGGGCGGCGGCGGTGTTCCGCACCATTCCTTCGGAAATCCTCTCCCTGGAACAGTTGAACTGTCCCGACATTTTCAAGGAATTCGCCGAAACGCCCCGGGGGATCGTTCTGGTCACCGGACCCACCGGCTCGGGCAAATCAACGACGTTGGCCGCCATCATCGATTATAAAAATAAAAACGAATACGGCCATATATTGACCATGGAGGATCCCATTGAATTCGTGCATCAATCGCACAAATGTCTGATCAACCAACGCGAGGTGCATCGCGATACCCACAGTTTCGCCAATGCCCTGCGCTCGGCGTTGCGCGAAGATCCCGATGTCATCATGGTCGGTGAAATGCGCGACCTGGAAACCATTCGTTTGGCGTTGTCGGCGGCGGAAACCGGACATTTGGTGTTCGGCACCTTGCATACCACGTCGGCGTCCAAAACCATCGACCGTATTGTCGATGTGTTTCCGGCAGCGGAAAAAGATATGATTCGCACCATGATTTCCGAATCCCTGCGGGCGGTCATCTCCCAATCCCTGCTGAAAAAAAAGGGGGGCGGACGGATTGCGGCCCATGAAATCCTGGTGGGAACCCATGCCATTCGCAACCTGATTCGCGAAAACAAGGTGGCGCAAATGTATTCCTCCATCCAGACGGGACGCAATTTCGGCATGCAAACATTGGAACAATGCTTGCAAGACCTCGTCGATAAAAAGTTGATCACCAAGGAGGCCGCCAGAGAAAAGGCCAACGTCAAGGACTCCTTCAAGTAGCACACCATCAAGAACGTTTTGCCGCGCTTAAGGAACGCCTCATGAAGAAATTGTGTCGAAAAACATCCCTGGCCTGTCTGGTATTGGCCGCTGGTTTCGCCGGCTGTACGGTACCGCCGCCGCCACCACCCGCGATGGTCGCCGCACCGCCGGTCCTGGCGGCACCATTGGTCATGGAAACCTTGCCGCCAAAAATTGACGCGGAAATCGATTTGATTCGCATGAGCCATGCGGTTACCGATGCCCTGGTGGCGGAATTGCGCAAAAATCATCCTTCGTTCCATCGGCGCAAGCCCATCCTGGTGGCAAGCTTCGTGGATCGGATCAGTTTGGACTCCAGTTCCGAACTGGGCATTTTAATCTCCGATCACGTCTCCTCGCGGTTCACCCAGCAAGGTTTCCGCATCGTCGAACCCAAGCTCCGGGAAAACCTCGCCATTCGCAAAGAAAAAGGCGACTTCATCCTGTCGCGGGATGTCGAAAAACTGGCCCAGGAGAACAAAGCCTACGCCGTGGTGGTGGGAACCTACACCGAAACCCGGGATTTGTTGGACTTCACCGCCAAACTGATCCAAATCGTTGATCGTCAGGTGCTGGCTTCGGTGGATGCCAAAATTCCCCTGGGTACAACGACCCGCGACTTGTTGCTCAATACCGGCGGTGGTACACCCATGTCCATCGTGGAACACTGAACACGGGGGGATCGGTCATGATGCGTCGCCTGTCGTTTGTTGCTCTGCTCGTTTCCTGGTCGTTTCTGGGGGGGTGTGCCCTGGCCCCCGACCCGGAGGTGTATCCCATGGTCTCCATGCCCTTGACCCACTTCGAGGCCCCTGACCTCAAAGTGACCGTCTATCAGGCTGCCGATGCCATGATCCTGCGCCTTCGTGACCGCTTCCACAAACGGTCCGCAATCCTGCCCGCAAGTTTTGTCAACGAACAAAACATGGATGAATCAACCCCCTTGGGACGCCTGTTGTCGCGGCAAATGTCGGCTCGCTTCACCCAGGAGGGCTTTCGCATGTTGGAGGTCAAACTGCGCAACAACATGCTCCTGGAAAAAGGCAAGGGACAGTTCCTCCTGACCGATGAAGTCGCCAAGATGCGCAAAACGCATGAGGCTTTTGCCGTCCTGGCCGGCAGCTATTCCGTTGCCAAAAACCGGGTCTTTTGCAGTGCGCAACTGGTGCGTATCCGCGATGGCGTCGTCCTGGCGGCTGAAGAGTTCAGCATGCCCTTCACCCCGGACATTCGCAGAATGCTCAACGTTTCACAATGATTCCAAGGGCACAATCGTCATTGTACTGACACCTGCGATGGTATGGATACTCAATAAAGTGATCAGACCCGTTTCCTTCATCGTCCCTTGCGCCACGGGTGTGGCACTCCTGACGGGAATCTTTTGTTTCCAGGTCATCTGTGCCGCGCCCTTGGACGAGTTCCTGTCCGTGCAACAGGAAACGCGACCGTTCCATGGGGAGGTGGAAGCCGGTTGGGATGGAATGAATAAAAATCTGGATGTGTTCGGTGTGCGCAAAAGCCCCAGTTCCGGGGGGAGTTCCATAGGTGATTATTCCGGCTACCATCTGCGCGGCGGCATGGCCTGGGCGGAACGGATCTGGACCGATATCACCTTCAACGACCACTCCGTGAAAACACCTTACGATAATGCCAACAACAAGGCCTACCAGGCGGCGGTTCAGGTCAAAGTCCTGGATAACGACGATAAAATTCCAGCCATCGCCTTGCGGCTGTCCGGGTGGGGCAACGGCTCCGGACAAATCGTCAAAGGATCGCCGACGGCCATTTTCGGTACCGAAATTACGACCGATTCCATGGTCCTGCAAGATCCCAAAGATCGGCAGTTCCAAGGCGATATCATCGGCTCATGGGCCTTGTCCAAAACAACGTCCGTTTCGCTTTTCGGGGGCATGGGTACCAGCAAGGTAACAGTGGGGGACATGTATGTCACCATTGGCGGCTGCAATTACAAATTGACCCGGGGCTTGCAGCCGGATGAAGTCAACGGTGGCATGGATAGCACCATCAATGGTCAGGCGGTCAATGCCGGCGATCCGAATTGCGGGGTCTCCTCCTTTATCCTGCCCATGTCCTCTTACAGCCTGCCCGAATTACCCGAGGGCATGTACATCAGCTATTCGGCCAAATATTATCAATTCGGGGGCATGGTTCAATGGCAAGATGATACGTGGCGCTTGCGCCTGGGATACCGTCTGCAAAAATGGGATCGGGGAGAATTAGACAATTCCATCGCCTCTCTGCAACCCGTCGACAAAACCGTTTACGATACCAACCAACATATCACCGGGGAGGTGGGTTACAAACTGCATCCCAATGTCGCCGCCTTCGTGCGCGCCCAATACATGACCAACCAGTTCCTCGGTGACGTGCCTTATTCCTACAATTTGTTCAGTTCCCACAAATTTTCCCAACCCTACGGCTTCATGACGTTTGGCATTGCCGCTGGTTTCTAATTCTACTTTGTCACATTGGGGTAAGCACCCTGGATTCCCGCTTTCGCGGGAATGACAAAACAAAAAATCCGTTGAAGAAGGTAGCTGTCATTCCCGCGAAGGCGGGAATCCAGAGGCTACAAACACTGAACTACAAATATGACAAAGTAGAACCAGGCTTTTCCCTGTTGGAAGTTCTCATCACCATGCTCATTGTATCCATCGGGCTTTTGGGGCTGGCCGCTCTGATGGCCCGGGTACACGCCTCCGAACTGGAGTCCTACCAACGTTCCCAGGCCTTGATCCTGTTATCGGATATCACCGAACGCCTCAACGTCAATCGCACGACCCTCACCTGCTTCCGCTTCACCACCAATCTGACCAGCGGAACACCATTCATCGGAACGGATGGGAGCGGTTGGGCGTTACCAACGGGTTGCGCCGCCAGCTCTTACGCTTCTATCAATACCCGTGCTGACACGACTCTCAGCACCCTGAACAGTCAGCTACGAGGGGAGCTCGAAATTAAAGGCGGTTCCAGTAAAACCGGGGGCATGATCGGGGCCAGGGCCTGCATCAGCTACGATGCAACCACCCAGTTAACCGACAGTACGGGGGCCACCATCGACGGCAGTGGCACCTATACCGTCACCATCTCCTGGCAGGGCATGACCGATACCACGGCACCCACAGCCGTCTGCGCCAACGGCCTGTACGGATCTGAAACCAAACGTCGGGCAGTGAGTAAAACAGTCCGTTTTGCCAATCTGACCTCGTCTTGACTCCTGTAAGGCGCCAAACCCATGGCTCAAACAGTGATACACCCTCATCCCAATCGGCAAAGTGGATTCTCCCTCGTGGAACTCATGGTCTCCATGGCGATTGGTTTGGTGATTTTGCTGGCGATCATCTCCATGCTGGTTACCTCATCACGAACACAAAAAGAATTGCAAAATTCGAGTGATATCGAAGAAAATGGGAGCTATTCAATCAATACTCTGTACGAAGAGTTACGCCATACGGGATATTTTGGTCATTATTTCCAGAGTACCCCGACAACTCCGGCCACCCTGCCCGACCCGTGTGCCACCGATGCCACTTCTCTCCTGGCTGCCATAGCGTTGCCGATACAGGGATATCGTGCGACATCGAAAACCGGTCGCCCCGATATCAGCAGCACGAGCTGTCAAACATCCTATCTTCCCAATGCCAACCTGCAACCCGGCTCCGATATCATCGTGATACGTCGGGCTGATACTGCCGTACTCAGCGGTACCCCCGTTACCAACGAGGTCTATCTCCAGGCCAATGTCTCCACCGCAGCCATCCAGTTCGGCAGTTCCACCGCCAATGTCCCGTCCACCACCGCCGATGGCGGAGTGGTATCCATCAATAAACGTAACGGTGCGACCATTTCGGCGGCTGATACGCGAAAACTGCACGTCACCCTGTTTTTCGTGGCCCCTTGCAGCGTTGGCAGTGGCACCAATGGCATCTGTACCAGCAGTGACGACACCATTCCCACTCTCAAGCGTCTCGACCTGACTGCAGCAAGCGGCGCTACCGCCATGGTGATCACCCCCGTAGCCGAGGGGGTGGAATTCATGAAAGTCCTGTACGGCATCGATACGGATACCACAACCAAGAGCGAAACAGGCATGGTCGGATCGGGTGTCCCATCAACTTACAGTAACGCACCCACGCTCTCCGAATGGACCTCTGTCATGTCGGTCCAGGCATGGCTCCTGGTGCGTACCCTGTCGCAATCCGCCGGTCAATCGGATAATAAAAGCTATACCTTGGCCGATATCACCCTCACAGCAGCGGATCTCAATTCCGCCTACCGCCGACACCTCTTTTCCAGCGAGGTCCGCTTGACCAATCTGGCGGGTCCAAGGAGCCTGGAATGAATACCGATTCCCGTGGTGCCATAACGCTGCTCGCCAGTTTGCTCATCATGATGCTATTGACCATGATGGTCATCTCCTCCTTGAACGTCAGCACGGTCAACTTTCGCGTGGTCGGCAACCTACAATCCAGCCGTTCCCTGGATGCCACCACCCAGCAGGCTTTGGAAACCGTATTGACCAACAGCAGCGTTTTTTCGTCAAGTGGTACCGCGACAACGTTTACCAGTGGCAGTGACAGCGGAACGGTGTCTGCTCCAGCCTGTATTTACTCCCGGGTCTCCTCGGGGAGCAGCGCCGTTTGGGGCATGTCGCCACGAGACAACACCTGGGAGTTGACCGCAACCATCACCAGTTCCAGTTCCGGTGCTGTGGCAACCATCCATCAAGGGGTGCAAATACGACAATTGGCTGGAGTTTGTTGCACGGATTGTTGATAACAATCCGGGGATGCGCTGGTAAACGGAGGTATCACCATGAAACGAATCTGCCTTATTTCCGCCCTGTTCCGGTTGTTTGTGATGCTTGTCGGATGTTTTCTGATGGCGACTCAGACCGCCTGGGCCACATTCGACCCGTCCAACGATGATACCGACCTGTTCCTCGCCGATCCCAATGTGACGGCGGAACGCCCGAATGTATTGATCATTCTGGATAATACCGCCAACTGGAATCAACCCTTCACCAACGAGAAATCGGCCCTGGTTTCCGTGGTGCAGGGTCTGAGCGACAGTTTCAACCTGGGGTTGATGATGTATCCGGAAACCGGCAACCCCAACGACAATGTGGATGGCGGCTACGTCCGCTTTGCCATTCGGCAGATGACGACCACCAACAAAACCGTGTTGTCCACCATGGTGAATGCCCTGGACCAACTGAACGATAAGGGCAACAACAACACAACCGCCTTGTCCATGTACGAAGCCTATCTCTATTATTCCGGTCAGGCATCCCGGGCCAGTTATGGCAAGATTAAAACCGACTATGCCGATAATTCGGCCAACAATCTGGCATCCAGCAACAGCCTGGGGAGTTATGCCCTCCCCGCCTCGCCCACCTCGGCCAGCCTGTACAACGCCCCCATCGCCAACGGGTGTCAGAAAAATTTTATCATTCTCATCAGCAATGGACCGGCCAACGAAAACGCCAGTGCCCTCAAAGTCTCCGAAGACAAGCTCGCCACCCTGACCGGTTCCAGCCCCCCCTCGGTCATCTCCATCACCCCCAACGGCCAACAGTCCAACTGGTCCGATGAGTGGGCCAACTATTTGGCGACCTCCGACATCAGCAGCAGTTACAGCGGCACGCAATCGGTTTACACCTACACCGTCGAAGTGGACCCCACGACCACAGGCCAAGGCCCCCCGATGACCGCTTTGCTCAAAAGCATGGCCAACAAGGGAAAGGGACGCTATTACTCCGTCTCCAGCAGCAATGGTGGTCAAGCGATCATCAATACGTTGAATGCCATATTCACGGAGATTCAATCGGTCAACAGCGTGTTCGCCGCAACCACCCTGCCCGTCAGCGTCAATGTTCGTGGCACCAACTTGAACCAGGTTTACGTTGGCATGTTTCGCCCCGATGCCAACAAGTTGCCCCGTTGGTACGGCAATCTGAAATGTTACAAACTGGGCTATGACTCCTCGACCAGCACCCTCTACATGGTGGACAGCAACGGCGTCAAAGCGGAAAACTCCTCGACCGGTTTTATCACGCAAAGCGCCTCCAGCTATTGGACGACCAGCTCTGATTATTGGAGTTTCCGGGATAGCAGTTCCAATGGTTCGGGTGGTTCCTCCGACCTGCCGGATGGCGACTTGGTGGAAAAAGGGGGGGTGGCGGAAAAGTTACGTATCGATTACGCCTCTTCTCAATCCACCCGCAAACTCTACACCTGTTCGGGAGCCTGCACCAGTGGATCGGCCCTTTCCCTCTATCCCTTCGATACCACCAATGCCGATATCACCTCCTCTTCACTCATGTTGGACACCCACACCGTTTCAAGTCTGAGCGCTTTGGTGACGCAATCCATTTCCGCCCTGACCGATGTCAAGTCCGTCAGTTCGCTTTCGACCGCCGCCAGCCCCGTGAGTGTCTCCAGCCTGACCACGGGATCGGTCACCAAGTCTGTTTCCAGTCTGACCACGACCAAATCTTACAGCATCAGTAATTTAACCAACTCGCCAGTGACCAAAAGCATCACCCTTTTGACCAGCCCATCCAATGGAACGGCACAAGCAACCATCACCAATCATGGTTATTCCAACGGGAACTCGGTAACCATCGCCGGATGCGCCAGCAATTCCAAGTTCCCTGGAACCTATACCATTACCGTAACCGGTACCAACACCTTCACCTATGCCATCAACGGTAACGAGAACACCAACTGCACGTCCGGAACGGCAACCACGACCAGTTCCCAGGTCACCGCCACAGTCACGGGTCACGGCTTTACCACCGGCACCAGTGTCACCATCGCCGGTGTCACCCCGACCGGGTTCAATGGTGCCTACACCATCACGGTGCAGGATGCCAATACGTTTACCTTTACAGGGTCGGTGTTGACGTCACCGACCGTCTTTGGAACGGCGTCGGGGCAAACCTCGACGGCCACCGCCACCACCTCGACGGCCCATGGTTTCAGCGTTGGTGACAGCATTACCATTGCCGGTGCCACACCCACTGGTTACAACACTACCGTTAC
Organism: Magnetococcales bacterium; assembly: GCA_015228975.1. Taxonomy (GTDB): domain Bacteria; phylum Pseudomonadota; class Magnetococcia; order Magnetococcales; family UBA8363; genus UBA8363. Next base: position 3,242 of record JADGCN010000028.1, on the reverse strand, counting down.
GCTGCTCTCCGTTCCCACGACCACGACGTTTACCTTTTCCTCGTCACCCCTGGCCAATGCCTCTGGTACCATAACCGCCACCAAGGGCAGCACCACGGTTACAGCCACCACGTCATCAGCCCATGGGTTTTCCACCGGTAATTCCATCACCATCAATGGTGCCTCGCCATCCGACTACAACGGCACCCACACCATTACCGTTACGGGCAGCACCACTTTCACCTATACCACCAGTACGGCCCTGGCAACCCAAACCGGAACCAGCATCACCGCAAGCATTGGGGTATCCACCACAGCTACCGCATCGGTAACCGCGCACGGTTTTTCCACAGGGGATTCGGTCACCATCAGTGGTGCCACCCCAACCGACTACAACGGTGCCCATGTCATCACCAGTATCGATGCCAATACCTTTACCTTCAGCGCCCCAACTTCTCCCTCCTCCGCCTCGGGCACCATCACAGCGCGACTGACCTCACCCACGGCGTTCGCAACCTTGACCGGTCATGGATACGCAACTGGAAATTCAGTGATTATCAGTGGTGCCACCCCCAGCACGTTCAACGGCACCTACAGCATCACCGTATTGGATTCCAACACGTTCAAGTACACCCTGGCCAGTTCGCCCCTGCAAGCAGCAACGGGATCTCCCACCGCGGCCATCGCTTCCACTACAGCCAAAGCTTATGCCGTTTCCCACGGTTTCACCACCGGCAACTCCGTGACCATCGCTGGAGCGTCTCCCACCGCCTTTAATGGGACGTTTACCGTAACCGTGACCGATGCCAATAATTTCACTTACACCATCCCTTCGTCGCAAGGAACCGCTACCGGGACCATTACTGCCGCGTTAGCCAGTGCCGGCTCCACAGCTTCGGCACGAGATGAGCTGATCAACTGGGTCCGAGGCACGGATAATTATGAAGATGAAAATCTTAACTCCAGCCTGACCGATGTACGGGCCTCCATCCACAGTGACGTGTTGCATTCCAAACCTGCCGTCATCAACTACAACCGCTATAGCTCGGATAACGATATTGTTGTGTACTACGGTGCCAATGATGGGGTGTTTCGCGCCATCAAGGGTGGTTTTTCCGCCGATACCGGGCAACCGGACCCGGCCCATGAAATCTGGGGCTTCATCCCGACCGAGTTTTTCGGTAACTTGAAACGCCTGCGCAACAATGATCCCATCATCAGCAGCACCTATAAAAAATCCTATTTTGTCGATGGACCCATCGGTACCTATTATTACGATGCCAACGCGGACGGTAAAATTTTGCTCGCCAATGGTGACAAAGTCTATTTGTTCCTGGGAATGCGGCGCGGCGGTCGTTTCCTCTACGCCCTTGATGTCACCACCCCCGATGCCCCATTGCTCCTGTGGAAAAAATCTTATACGGATAGCGGCTTTACCGAACTGGGATATACCTGGTCGGAACCCAAGGTTGTCACCAAGACTATTAAAACAAGTGGTGTCAACGTCTCCAAACCCGTTTTAATCTTTGGCGCGGGATATGATCCCCCCGTCGAAGATATCGCGCCATCAACCATTACCGCTGTCAGTTCCACAAGCGTCACCGCCAGTGGCACCGTCACGAGCCGCACCATGGGACGGGGAATCTTCGTCGTTGATGCCACCACGGGTGCCATCCTGTGGCAGGCTGGTCCGGGCCGCGACATAACCGATAGCGGAACCCATCCCTACCTGACTGTCAGCGGTATGAATTACAGTATCCCCAGCGATGTAACCGTCATCACCAACAATGGCGGCAGCGAAATCAACCGGGGATACGTTGGGGATACCGGCGGTACTATCTGGCGGATCAATATGGCCGATAGCGATGTCAACAACTGGACGGTCACCAAACTGGCCACAGTGGCCGATCAATCCACCATTCCCGGTGGATTGCGTAAATTTTTGTACCCACCCGATGTCGTCTACCAAACCGGCTATGATGCCATCATGATCGGTAGTGGCGACCGGGAACACCCCCTGGATACCAATATCAGTGATCGCATGTACATGTTCAGAGATACCTATACCGGTACATCCTCATCCAATCTCAACATTACCGAGAGCGATCTTTATAACGCGACAGCCAACTGCATTCAGGACTCCACAGCCTGCTGTACCTCGGCTCAGGAAACAGCGGGTACTTGCACAACCGGGACAACCTCTGACGCTGCCTCCACTTTGCTGAGCGCTGCCAAAGGGTGGTATATCGCTTTGGATCAAGGTGAAAAGGTCGTCGGAAACGCCATAACCCTCAACAATGCCGTCTTCTTCAATACCAACCAACCCTCTTCAGTGGCCACCGATGGCAGTTGCGTCAATAACCTGGGGGTCGCACGGGCGTACCAGGTCACCTATACCGATGCAACGGCTGTGAAAGATATGAACAGCGACAGTAAATTGGCCGCATCCGATCGCAAGCAAGTCCATCCGGGAGGCGGTTTCCTTCCACCCCCGACACCCGTTATGGTGCAAATCGATGGCAAAACCTTGGAAGGCGTTGTCTCCGGGATCCGGGTCGATCAACCCCCCGGGGTGAGCATGGGGACGCGATTGCGCCGGTTTTGGTACAAGGCGATCGAATAACGGTTTAAAGGTTTTTGCGTCGCGAAGCCGACGCAAAAACCTGGTTGGACGAAATGCGTTGATTCGGCCAGAGGGGTATGGAATTTTTACTTTCGAACTGGGAGACGGCGTGAAAAATTTTGAGGTTTCTGAATACCAAATAGATCACGAATATCTTATTCGTTTGGCAATTCAACCTTTGATCCATCGATAGCTAACAGACGAAATCCATGCCATTTTTTTTGAATGGAATTTTCTTTATGGAAAGCATCCAGAGACTTGTTGTTTAACTCAACAAATGCGAATGCTTTCAGTTTTTTGCGGGCCTTTGATAAAGCTGCATTGGTAACGAAACGTTCACCAAACTCTGCAACTCCAATAACTTGGAAGAAGTGATCCAGTTTGTTTTGTAGAGAACACTTAAATTGGTTAAGCAAGAGTGTCACCAAACGTTTTAAGGTCAATATACGTTCTCGGGTAAAATCCTCTGTGGCGGTACGATGGCGGGCAATAAAAGATGGATCGCCTATTAATTTATTTATCATACCATAAACTGGAAGATGTGGCTGAGCTTGTTTGGGCTTCTATGTTCATCGTAAATCCGTCCGGCCTTGATCATCGTTTCGGCCAAAGCGCATGGAAGATGCTTCGGCTCCGTCTG
>JADGCN010000027.1 GCA_015228975.1 Magnetococcales bacterium | reverse complement strand
TGGAGGGCACCTTTGTTTGTTGATGGTTTGTGGTGAACCTTGATCATAACAAAGGGTAAGTCCCTCCGCCAAATTTGATTTTTTTTGTATTTAAAACATCGAGCAGAAAAGGCAAAACCATGAACGTCCAAGAAATTACCGTTGAGAATATTATTGAATTCAACCGTCTGCGAGAAGTGGACCGGGATGTTGTTGAGGGTTTAGTGACATCGATCCAAGCCAACGGGTTGCAACAACCCATCCAGGTTCGCAATCAACCGCTTGCCAAGGACAGGTTTATTCTCATCTCCGGGGCGCATCGTCTTGCCGCCTGCCGGAAGATCGGAATGCCGACGGTCCCGTGTGTGGTGACGGAGTGTTCTGATTTGGAAGCGCGGATGATGGAGGTGGATGAAAACCTGATCCGCTATGAACTGACGCCGTTTGACCGGGCTGCGTTTTTGGCCGAAAGAAAGAAAATTTACGAAGAGATGTACCCGCAAACCAAAGCGGGTGTCGCTGGTGCAATCGCCAAACATCACGGATCAGAAAAAACTGATAATACAGATAGTTCTGCAAACGCAATCGTTGCGTTTGCAGAAACTACCGCAGAAAAACTCAAACTCTCCCGCCGCACTGTTGAAAGTGCCATTCGGATGCACAGGGATTTATCCCCCAAATCCAAAGTTGCTATTGCAGGGACATGGTTGGCACGGTCGGGTAAGGATTTGGAGATGTTGTCCCGGCAAACTCCCGAAATCCAAGAGAAGGTGTTGAATCTGATTGCCTCGGTGACACACATGGAGAAACCGGGCGGTGTGGCCAAGGCTCTTGACCGTATCATCGGTAAAGGAGAACCCGTGTCTGCGATGGATGGGGCGGAAAAACAGTATTGGGCTTTGTTGAGGCTATGGGGTGAAGCACCAGTTACGACGCGAAATAAATTCATTAGCTGGCTCGATGAGCATCACCTTCTGGACCATCTCAAAGGTGAAAAAGAGGTGTCGTGATGGCAACTCTCACTGAATACGGTCTGCCGCTGAATGTTTCGGAGTGGATATTTGCTGCTGATCTTTATGGAAAGTATGGATTTCCGGCACACAGAGGGAGTTTTGCCAGGACTGCCATAGATTCCGGTTGGCGTCGTCCCGAATGGGAAGGGGTGAAATGGCGTAAACGGCAAGGAAAAGGTGGTGGCTATGAATACCACTACACCCTCCTCCCCCCTTGGGCGATGGCGGCGTGGCTGAAGGAGCAGGTCAAGGCGAGCAAGATGGAGGAACCGGAAAAGGCGACGCGCCGGGAAGAGTTATGGGAAGGGTATGATCGGTTGCCGGAACGCCGTAAAGAGGTGGCCAAGAAGCGGTTGGCGGCACTCTTGTCGGTGGAGGCGATGATCAAGGCGGGACATGAGGCGGACTTTGCCTATGGCACGGTGGCCGCCGAATTAAAAACATCCAAATCATCGGTCTACAAATGGCGGGCTAAGGTGCGGGGGGTGCGGCGGGATGATTGGGTGGTGCATTTGGTGGATGGCCGAATTGGCTCCATAGGGCGGGCGGAATGCAGTGATGATGCGTGGGAAATCTTCAAGGCGGATTATTTGCGTATGGAACGCCCCTCGGCAGAGTCCTGCTACCGGCGGCTGAAGCGGATCGGCAAGGATAAGGATTGGAAACTCCCCTGCCTGAAAACTTTTAAAAGGAAAATTGCCCGGGAAATCCCCATCGAGGCGCAGGTGTTGTGCCGTGAGGGCGAAGAGGAATTGGACAACCTGTATCCAACGCAACGCCGGAGCAAACTGCATATGGCGGCCATGACGGCCACCGACGTTGATGGTCACCGGTGGGATCTTTGGGTGCGTTGGCCAGATGGCGAGACCATGCGTCCGTGCATGGTGGCGATTCGGGATGTGTTTTCGGGGAAATTCTTGGCTTGGCGGGTGGATAAGAGTGAAAACCGGGAGGCGTTCCGGCTGGCTTTTGGGGATGTGGTGGAAAATTGGGGAATTCCCGAGGCCATGTACATGGATAACGGGCGGGCGTTTGCCTCCAAGTGGATGACGGGTGGGGTGGCCAATCGGTATCGCTTCAAGATCAAAGAGGATGATCCCGTTGGAATCCTTAAAACGCTGGGGGTGGAAGTGCATTGGACAACCCCGTATTCGGGGCAATCCAAACCCATCGAGCGGGCGTTCCGGGATTTTTGCGACTCGATTGCCAAACATCCCGCCTTTGCTGGGGCGTGGACGGGGAACTCGCCTGAGAATAAGCCGGAAAACTATGGCGAAAGGGTGGTGGATTTGGATGTGTTTTTGGAGGTGGTCGCCTCGGAGATCCGGGAACACAACGCACGGATAGGGCGGCGTACCGAAACCTGCAATGGTCGATCCTTTGATGAAACCTTTGCAGAGTCCTACACCAAAGCCCAGGTACGTCGGGCATCCCCCACCCAAAGACGCCTGTGGTTGATGGCTGCCGAAGGGGTGACGGCCAGCCGCAAGAATGGCGAGATCGCGTTGATGGGAAACCGCTATTGGGATGCTGCCCTGCGGGGATATCGGGGGGAGAAATTGACCGTCCGGTTCGATCCGCAAGCGTTGAAAAAACCGTTGAGTGTGTACCGCCGGGATAATGTGTTCATTGTGGAGGCGGCTTGTATCGAGGATGCCGGGTTTGATGATGTCGAAGCGGCGCAGGAACACAATCGCGCCCGCGCAAGTTTTAGGAAGGCCAGTAAGGACATGGCCAAGGCGGCGGTCACGATGAAGCCAGAAGAGGTTGCAGCGATGGTGCCGAGTTTTGAACGATCAAACGTCAAACTGACTCCTGGAATTCCGCAGATGGTGACGCCGTTCATTCCAAGCAAACCCATCCAGGAACGGAGTGCGGAGGAGAAAGCGCGGTTGGATGCGGTGGCCAAGCGATACACCGAACCCAAGGTGACTGCAAAGGTGGAGACGGCGGCGGATCGGTACCATCGGGCGGCGACCATTGAAGAAGGTATCGATGCTGGAGAAGCGATGTCGGATCACGATCTTGACTGGTTGGATCTCTATACCCAGTCGGCGGAATACCGAAGCCAAAAGCGGATTGCAAATTACAAGGTGGCCGTGGGCCAATAAAAAAACCCTGATGTTGTGGGGCATCAGGGTTTAACCAGCAGACGCACTATCAAGGAGCGATTATGTCCAAGAGAACAACCCAAGTCAATAGTGCCGCGATGTTGAAAAACGTGGCGTCCATTACCGAGGCGGTGGAACACGCCTTAAATCGTCCATCGCACCTTCCAGGACTGGTTTGTTTCCACGGCCATTCGGGGTTTGGCAAGACGACGGCGGCACTCTTTTTGACCGTGCAGTTTCGCGCTTACCATGTCGAGGCGGATTCTACGTGTTCCCGCAAAGAGTTGTTGCTGGATATTGCGGAAAAGATGGGGCTGACACCCACCAAAACCATACGGGAACTGAAAGGCCAGATTGGCGAGCAATTGGCGGCCTCCCGGCGACCGTTGATCATCGATGATGCGCATCACCCGGCCAGGAAGGGTTTCCTGGAAATCCTGCTCGATATCTACAAGAAAAGCCGTGATCAGGGGACGATTGTGCTGATTGGCGAACCGGCGTTGCCGTTGGAGTTGAAGAAGCATTTTGAACGCATCGACAACCGGATTCTGCGCTGGGTGGAGGCCAATCCCTTGGATATGGATGATGCGCGGGTGTTGCGGGATTTTTATGCGCGGGGGGTGATGGTTGGGGATGATTTATTGGAGGAGATCCACCGAAGCCATGCTGGGTGTACACGCCGGATTGTCATCGACTTGGAAAACGTCCGGGAGAAGGCGTTGGCCATGGGGTTAAGGGAGATCGGGCTTGACGCATGGCGTGATGAAAAACCGGCGGAACCCAAAAAGGCGATTCGGAGGGTGGGATGAGCCGGGTGTTACCATCGGTTGTCAGGAAGAGAATTCGGTCCATTGACCGGATAGCCATGGCACCCGAGGAGAAAATTTGGGCATCAATCCGGGAGTTTGGCACTTCAAGGATGTGGCGATTCAGTGATTTGGCTGATGGTCTCACGGTAAATCGCGCGACGGTGCGCGATTATGTGTTCCGCTTGGCTCGCGGCGGATTTCTGACCAGGACAGCAGATGGACGTTATCAGTTGACCCGCGACAACGGTATTGAGCGTCCGCAACTACGCAAGAACGGTGAGCCGATCCCTATGTCCAACCGGGAAAAAATGTGGTTGGCCATGGAAGGAATGCGGAATTTTTCGGTGCATGATCTTGCATTTGTGACGGCGGTGCCGGTGATCGATATTAAAAGTTACATCGGCTACCTAGCCCACGTTGGGATCCTGAGGCTGGTGGAGGCCAGTAAACCGGGAAAAGTGGCCCGGTACACCCTACTTAGGTGGACCGGGCCGAAACCGATGCAGATCCGGCGGGACAAGTCGGTGTTCGATCCCAATACCGGCCAGGAATATCCAGCACCTGGCCCCAACGTCAAACTGGTACGACGCACCATGGTGCCACTGCCAGATTGGATATTGAAGCTGGCGGAACGGTGTGATGAGGAAGGTCAGGGGCGGGTTGCGACACAGATCGGTTATAGCAAAAGCGTTATCAGTCAGGTTTTGTCCGGGAAATACACGGGTCGGATTGATTGGGTGGAACAGGCGGTGGTGAAGCATCTTATATCCATAGAATGGGAGACTGTAAGTGAAACTGGCACTGGCAAACAGAAGGATTAAACCAAAACCAAGCGTCGTTATCCAAAATCTGGATGATGCGGATCGGTCGTTGGCAGAGATCAGCGACTTGCAACGCCGTATTGAGGGGATTGAGGCGGATCTAAACGATGCCATTGATCGGCACAAGGATGAGGCGGCGAATTTGGCGGCACCGCTCCGGGAACGGTACAAGGTCTTGTCCGATGGGTTGGCGGTTTTTGGCGAGCTTCAAAAGGATAATATTTTTGCGACCAAGCGGACCGTTAATCTGGTTTTTGGTGCGCTTGGATTTCGCAAGTCCGCCGAGATCAAGGCCGCTACGGGTAAAAAATTGGCGGATGTCCTGGAAGCCCTCAAAGTGCATCGATTCTTGGAAGCGGTCAAGGTGACGGAGAAGATCAACAAGGATGCCATGCGCGACTGGGCGGATGACAAGCTGGGTCTGGTTCATGCCGTTCGGGAGGAGAAAGACACGTTTTGGTTTGAGGTTAAGCAAGAGGGGGTGAGTCATGGGTAACGGCGGGTCGAAAGCCCCTTCGTTGGCGGGTGCCATTGTTCCGTTGATGGTATTTCCAGTGATGCTGCTGGCAACGGTGTTGGGGTTTCTCTGGGGTTGCATCCGGTTGGCGTTCAGTGATGGCGGCCAAACGGCTGATCGGATGGCTGCGCGTGCGAGTTTGAAAAGGCGCAGTGATGCAAACAGATGAAATAGTTGATGCCGACCCGGAAAGGATGTTGTGGGTGAATGTCCTGTGGGTGGCGATCAAAGATGTAGCGCGGGATGATGTGAGTATGGTGCGAGATTGCAATCGGCGAGAAGTCTCTCGGAATCGGAAAAATGCCAAAGAGTGGTTTTTGTCTCAAGAGGACGAGGAAGGGTCATTCCGCTGGGTATGTCTGATACTTGGCCTTGATCCCGACTGGGTACGTCGATGGGTATCGGGCTTTATGGATTCGCCTCGAAAAAAGGAGATATCAAGAAGATGGAGAAATTACCAATGAATCAAGATCGTATCGGTTATGTGGTTGATCAGGCTGTTTTTTTGTTGGCACAAAAAAATGGCAACGTGGCAGCCGGTCTGTTGCAGGCGATACCTGTTGACGATTTGGCCGAGGCTATGGTCCAGGTGTACGAGGATAGCATGAAGGTCAATGATTATAGCCTGATGCATGTGGTGAACGATGTGTTGTCTCGTGCGTTGAGCTTCCATGGAGATTCGTTATGAGCGAGTCCTTGTCGCTGGAAGAGTTCAAGAAACGCCTTAGAGATGCGAGTTGGTTTTATATGATGGCTGACAGCCTTCGATTAGAGAGGGAGGAGAAAGCACAATTGGATGCGTTGCGGGAGATAGCCAATAAACGTGGTGACGCATGGAAAGTGGCGTATAACGACGAGTTTCGTCGCAATTATGAAAGGTTGGGTAATCTCAGTCTCCCGTTCCCTGAAGCGGGGATGTCGCAATCATGCGTCTGATCTGCCTTGACTCTTATCGCAATCCAAGGGTATTTCTGGGGGTGGAGCGTCAGAACCTCCACAAGCACACACGGCGGTCCACCGCCCCCGATAGCCCTGGCGGCTTTTTTGCGCCCGCAAATCCTTGCGTCGCAATCCTCCCGCCTTTTTTTCACGGCAAACTCCGGGGGCGGCTGGCATGTCCAAGGCTTACGCCTAAATCCAGTCGGCCCAACCGTGTGTGGGGTTCTGAACCCCCGGAGTTTGAACGCCTCAGAACCGTTTCTCCTCCGGTATTTCTTTTTTCAACACACGGAGTCCGCGCATGAACAGCAGCACTGCCACAGCCACGCCCATCGTTTTCATTCACAACGGCCAACCCACTACCACTTCATTGGTAGTAGCTGAAGGTGTGAAGTATCCGCACAAATCTGTCATTCAGCTTATTCGGCAATATCAGCAGGATTTGGAATTATTCGGAAGGGTCGCATTTGAAATGCGACCCTTTGAAACTCCGGGCGGTCAACAGAAGCAGGAAGTCGCCATCCTCAACGAACGTCAGACCACACTGATTTTGACCTACATGCGCAACGGCCCGATAACCCGCAGGTTCAAAATTGCGCTGGTCCAGGCGTTTTATCGGCTAGCTGGTGAATGTGCCATGTTCAGCAACGCCGACATTGGCCTACTCGCCGAACTTGTTGCCCTTTGGACCAGGGCCAACGCATCAGCGCGCAAACGTTTCCTTGCAGCCATATCCGACGATATCAACACCTATCTGGCGGCAAAGAAGCAGGGGTCAGAAATGGACGTCAGACCTCAGGCTCCCAACCTTCCAGGCGCGGAAGGATTCAAGGAGATCATAGTCGATGCGCGTGCGCATCGGGATGCCGATGTACTGCTATTGTGTGGCTACACCCTGGGAACGGTGGGAAACCCGGAAAACCCGGTGTTCCAGGCGGCGATTCGCACCAAAGAGGGGTTGGCCCGCTGATGCGTCTGATCTGTCCTTGTTGCCAGGCGGTTGCCAGTTTGGAAGCCTGGAGTGGCAATGTGGCTGCCAGGGGTGCCCTGGCAGCTATTGCCCAATTGCCGGGTGAGGTTGTGCGCCACATCCCTCATTACCTGGCTTTATTCCGTCCCGCGTCCAGCCAAGGAATCTCCTGGGAGAATGCGCACAAGGTGGTGATGGAACTGGGTGCGCTGATTGCCAAAGGGACGGTGGTACACACCCACAGGGTGGCGCGGTCTTGCCCGCCAACGATATGGGCGGAGGCACTGGCGACCATGCTGGCACAGGCAGGGCATGTCAAACGACCCCTCAAGGGGCATGGATACCTGATCACCATCGCTTACGAGCTGGCGGACAAGGCGGATGCCCAGCGGGAACACGGTGTGGAAATAAATCGGGTCAACCGGGTGGTCGCGGATACCGGGGTGCCAAAAGAGTTTGACTGGAGCCAGGCGGTCACCCCCGAAGAGGCGGCGGAAATCAAATCTAAAAGTGAGTTATTCGGACGTGCCTACAAAAACAGAACTAGCCAGGATTCACCTGGCCAAAAAGGCGATGGGGTTGGATGACGATGACTATCGCTGCATGTTGCGCGACCGCTATGGGGTCCAGTCGGCCAAGGATCTGAACCCGGAGGATGTGCGGGATCTTTTGGCACACTGTGCCAAGGTGGGGGCATTGTCCAGTGGCAAGGGTTGGCAGGGGCGACCCCAACCCAGCGAAGATCGTAAACTGATGATCAACAAAATCATCAAGCTGTCCGATCTTCTGGGGCGGTTGGGCGAGGGAAAAACGTTCCTGCGCTATGCCGATGGGATTGCCAAGGCAATGTTTTTCCGAGGCGAGAAAAATGTGGAAATCTTTGTGGAACACCTGACCTCGAGCCAACTGCACAAGGTGGTGACGGCGTTGATCGTGCAGTGCAAGCGGGAAAAGGTGCAAGGATTCATCGAATGACCGCCCCGCGCATCCCATTGACCATCGAAGATATGGAACGGTGTTGGTTGCCGGAAACGGCCATCCGGTTGGTCGAGGTGATCGGCACGACGGCGGCACTGGCACTGATTCAGGAGTTCGGTGGGGTCGAGATTGATATTCCCAGGAAGGTCGGGCCGGAACATCGTCTGGCCAGCCTTGTCGGCTTGGAAGCAGCACGGGAATTGGTTGCTCATTGGGGGGGTGATCGGTTGTATGTCCCCAAGGCAGATCATGCTGTCCGCTGCGTCCGCAACCAGGAGATGATTCGTGGCTATGATGCGGGCTTAAGTGAAAGAGAAATCGCGTTGGAATATCGCATCACCAGCCGTCATGTGCGGCGTATCTTAAACAGTCCATCCCCATCCCCTGGGCAAGGCCGGCCCAAACCCGATTTGCGGCAGCTAGCACTCTTCGACGAATAACGGACATACGTCCGACTATTCTCCCATTCCGCCATCAGCGATGATGGCGGGCATGAAAAACACACCCCAACAAACATTCAAGAATTGTCTCGCTCATGTGCTTTTGCATGAGGGTGGCTACGTCAACGATCCCAAAGACCCTGGCGGTGAAACCAACTTTGGGATCTCCAAACGCCAATATCCCACGCTGGATATCGCCCATTTGACCCGAGATGCGGCGGCGGACATTTATGAGCAGGACTACTGGTTGAAGATCCAGGGGGACAGTCTGCCACCGGCGATTGCCCTGGCGGTGTTCGATACCGCCGTCAATTGCGGGGTCTCAAAGGCAGCCAAGATGCTCCAGGAGTGCTGTGGGGCGACAGCGGACGGCGTGATCGGTCTGGGGACACTCAAGGCTATCGAGAAGAAAAACCCGGTAGACGTGGTGCAGGAGTTCATGGCCCGTCGTGCGGCACATTACGCCAACATCGTCATCAAAAACCCAACCTCAGCCAAGTTTTTGTTCGGCTGGTATCGCCGCTGCTTTTCTGTCCATGGGGCGGCCATGAAACTTTTGGAGGGATGATCATGGATGAGAAGCATTGGTATCAAAGCCGTACCATTTGGGGAGCGGTGATTCTGATTCTCTCCCGGTTTGCGCCATCCTTGGGGTTGGAGGTCGATCCTGGCAGCTTGACGGATCTTGCCAATTCCGCAGCGGATCTGGCGGGGGTTTCTATGGTGCTGTATGGCCGGGTTAAAGCGGAACGGCCAATCCGACTCAGTGCCCCCAAAGAGGTTTGACCCGTGAATGCCGAACTCTTTCTCAAATGGTGGCCAATCTTGGGGGCGGTGATTCAAGGGGTTTTTTTGTGGCTTGCATGGTCCATGCGCAAAATGTTCGTCACCAAGGACGAACTTAAAATATTCCAGGAAGAGTTGGTCGAACGGTTGTGTGACCATGACCACAAGATCGATACCATCGAAGCCAAGATGCAGACGATTCCTGGGGGTCGGGATTTTCAGGAGTTGTCTTGCAAGGTCAACACGGCGGTGGGTGATATCAAAGCCGTTGGCGTTTCCTTGGAAGGGATCAAAGAACTGCTGGCGCGGTCGGACCGTCAACTCAATATGTTGTTTCGGGCGCATATGCCCGAAGGGGATAAGTGATGAGTGCCAACCAGGTGATTCAGGAAGAGCGTCGGGGGTTGATCCTGCAATTGCTTTCCAGGGTGCCTCAATTTACCGCCAATGAAACGATCATCCGTGACCACCTGATCCACATGGGATGCCCCACCAGTTGGGATGTGTTGGCGGGAGAGTTGACCTGGTTGGACGAGCAGGGGTTGATCCAGTTGGATAAACCGGGCGGTCTGGCTATCGCCAAAATCACCCGCAAGGGACAGGATGCTGCGGATGGGACAACCCGGTATCCGGGTGTACGTACCCCGCTGCCCCTATGAGTCGGCCATCTACCATCAAGCGATTGCCGCCTGAGATTAAAAAGGAGCTTGACCGGCTGCTGGAGTCGGGAGTTCCCATTCATGAAATCCGTTCCAGTCTGCAAAATATCGGCACCACCCCCCCATCCAAATCGGCCATTGGTCGCTACAAGCAAAATTTTGATCAACAGATGCAGCGATTGCGCTTGTCCCGCGAATTGGCTTCCACTTGGGTTCGGAACTTCCAGGATGATCCAGGGGGAGAAGCGGCCAAGCTGACGGTCGAGACGTTGGAAAATCTGGCCATGCATGCCTCTTCGGCCCTGTTGGAAGATGGCGGAGAGATTGATACCGGTGGTTTGGCAGTGCTGGCCCGTGCAGCCAAAGATCTTTCCTTGGCGCGTCGAACCATCGTTGATGCTGAAGAAAAAGTCCGGGCCAAGATTTTGAAAGAAACCAGTGAAAAAATGGATCGGGTCATCCAGTCTCAAGGATTGTCAACCGATGTTGCCGCCGCGATCCGTGAGGCGATGACGCAGTGACGAACACCCCGCAAGAGATATTGCTCCCTTATCAAAAAGCTTGGATGGCGGATCCATCCAAGGTCAAAGTGTGCGAGAAGAGCCGCCGTGTGGGACTCTCTTGGTGCGAAGCGGCGGATGCAGCGTTGACGGCGGCTTCGGTCAAGCAAGCGGGCGGCATGGATGTGTGGTATGTGGGCTATAACAAGGATATGGCCCAAGAGTTCATCCGCGATGCTGCCAACTGGGCCAAGATTTTTCACAAGGTGGCGGTCAAAGTGGAAGAGGAGGTCTTCAAGGATGAGGATGGCGAGCGGGAGATTTTGACCTATGTGATCCGTTTTCAATCGGGTTATCGCGTCACCGCCTTGTCTTCGCGTCCATCCAACCTGCGCGGCAAGCAAGGGGTGGTGGTGATCGATGAGGCGGCGTTCCACGATGATCTGCCGGGATTGATCAAGGCGGCCATGGCATTGACGATCTGGGGTGGCCGGGTTCGCATCATCTCCACCCACAATGGTAACCATAATGCGTTCAATGAATTGATCGAGGAGGTTCGTGCGGGGAAAAGGGGTTATAGCCTGCACCGGATCCCATTTGACGAGGCTGTGGAGCAGGGTCTCTATCGGCGGATCTGTGTACAAAACGGAAACGATTGGACCATTGAAGCGGAATCGGCCTGGGTGGCGGAGATCCGCACCATCTACAAGGACAATGCGGCGGAAGAACTCGATTGCATCCCCAGGGAAGGGTCCGGCAACTGGCTGACGCGGATCATTATCGCTGGGTGCATGATCGATGGACCGCCGGTGATTCGGTTGGCACTCCCGGAGGATTTTGTCGAAAAGCCGGAGTCTGAACAGCGGGCGGCCACTCGGTTGTGGTGCATGGTCCATCTGGAAGGACCGCTCGCCGCTTTGGATCCCAACCTGGAATCCTATTTTGGCCAGGATTTTGGGCGCAAGGGAGACCTGTCGGTGATCTGGGTATTGCAAAAAGAAGCCAACATGACCCTGGTAACCCGGTTCACCGTGGAGCTGCGCGAGACCCCACACGAAGTACAAAAAACCATTTTGCTCACCATCCTGGCCCGTTTGCCCCGTTTTCGAGCGGGGGCGATGGATGCGACCGGGAGTGGCATCACCCTCGCGGACGCAGCACGGTCAGCGTATGGCTCCACCACCGTCGAACAAGTCCAGTTGAACAATGGTTGGTATCGGGAACACATGCCGCCACTCAAGGCGGCTTTGGAAGAACGGACCCTTTTGATCCCCAAACATGCCGATGTCATGGCCGATCTCGCTACCCTCCAGATGGAGGAAGGTGTTGCCAAGATCCCCAAGTCCGGGGGGCGCAGCAAGGGGACCGACGGTGGTTGGCGTCATGCCGATTCGGCCATTGCGCTTGCCCTGGCCCATTATGCTGCAACCTGGATGAATCCGGTGAAGATTGAATTTCAGGCGGTGGATCTGGGGCGTCCGGCGGCGGATCTTGCGGGGTGGGAGATGGAACCCCAATCGGCTTTCGAGACGGATGAGGATTGGGGTGCATCGGGACGTGAGCGTGATTTTACCGGATTTTAAGGAATTCTCTCATGAATGAACAGAACCTACCAGAAGCGGCCAGCATGGTGGAAATTGCCACCCTGGAATCGGGTAAGGACATCACTCGCGGATATATCGACCCGATGATGCCCTTGCCGCCCCAGGACATGGTGCTTCAGGCGCGAGGTCGTGGAGACTACGCCCAATATGAGTTGATCCTCCAAGATGACCAGGTGGCCTCCACGTTTCAGCAACGACGATTGGCGGTGGTCAGTCGGGAGTGGACGGTGGATCCTGGGGCCTCGGACAAGGCCAGCCAAATGGCGGCGGATTCTCTGCGTGAGACCTTGGACCATATCCAGTTTGACTGGATCACTGACCGGATGCTCTATGGGGTGTTTTATGGGTTTGCCATCGCCGAATGCCTGTGGGTGCGCGATGGAGCCAAGATTGCCCTGGATGCGCTCAAGGTGCGCAAACAGCGGCGGTTTCGTTTTGGCATGGACGGACTCCCGCGTCTCATCACGACCGATGATCCCATGGTTGGGATGCTCTTGCCGGAGCGCAAGTTTTGGCATTTTACTACCGGTGCCGACAACGATGACGAACCTTATGGCCTGGGGTTGGCACATGCCCTCTATTGGCCGGTCTATTTTAAACGGGCCGCCATCAAAAGCTGGAGTGTGGCGTTGGATCGGTTTGGTGCCCCGACGGTGAAGGGGATATTTCCCAAGTCGGCCACGGATGCGGAAAAAAAGCAACTGCACAAGGCGGTGCAATCGGTACATGCCAAGGGGGCCATCATCATCCCAGAGGGGATGCAGGTGGAACTGCTCATGGCTGGATCCGCAGGCGGTTCCGGCAGGGTGAATTTTGCCGATATGACAGACCGGATGAACGATGCTATCTCCAAGGTGGTGCTGTCGCAAACCATGACGACGGACGCCGCTGGGGGGCAATACAAAGGTGAGGTGCAAAAATCGGTCAGGGATGAAGTGGTCCAGAGCGATGCCGATCTGGTGTGCCATTCGTTCTCGCGGTCGGTTGGTCGCTGGCTGACGGAGTGGAATTTTCCCGGTGCTGTACCCCCTCAAGTGTGGCGCGTGGTGGACGAACCGGAAGACCTGGTTCAGCGGGCCAACCGGGATAAGGTGGTTTTTGATATGGGGTTCCGGCCATCCTTGGACTATATCAAGGAGACTTATGGGGAAGGTTGGGAAGCGGCAACAGCACCGGCAGCCGCACCCATTCCATCCAAAGGGACACAAAACTTTGCCGAGGCCTTCGATGAAGACGACACGGTGCTGCCGCTGATTGAACAAACACTGGCCCGGTTGAATCCCATCCTTGAAGAAATGTTGGCCCCTGTGATCGTCACGCTTGACCAGGTGGCACGGCTTACCGATTTTAAAGATCGCTTGCCCGGCCTGATCAAAAAAATGGGAATCACGCCACTGACTCGTCTGATGCAACAGGCTTGCATCGAGGCCAATCTGAGAGGACGCAGCGAGGTGTTGGATGAAGACCGAGAAACGGTTGCGTTTGCGGCCCCCACAGCGGTCTGGGGTGGTCTGCCATTCGATGAAGCGATTAAATTTTTCCGCAACAAGGTCAATCTCCCCACGGAAAAATGGGATGATTTAAAGGGGGAAATGCACGCCAAAGCGTTTGTTTCGGCGGGGGCGATGCGCGATGATCTTCTTATCGATCTGCGTTCGGCGGTTGATGCGGCAATGACGGAAGGGATCACGCTTCAGGATTTTCGTGTGCGTTTTGACCAAGCGGTGGCAGAGTATGGTTGGGATTATAAAGGGACGCGCAACTGGCGCAGCCGTCTGATTTTTGAGACCAACATTCGTACCGCGTATGCTGCGGGCCGGTATCAGCAGATGACCGACCCGGATCTACTCAAACGCCGACCCTATTGGCAGTATAAACACTCCGGGTCATCCCATCCACGCCCGGCACATCAAGCACGAGATGGGATGATTTTGCTGGCGAGCGATTCCTGGTGGCAAGCCAATTATCCCCCCAACGGGTTTGGTTGCAAATGCCGGGTGATCACCCTGGCAGAAAGGGATCTTAAGCGGATGGGGCGAACCGGGCCGGACCAGGCACCAGAGCAGAACGCCGCAGATACCGGATGGGATTATAACGTGGGGGTGGCAGCCTACGGAGACCGGACGGCGGCAAAAATCCTGACGGATGCGGCCAAGGGTGGATCGGTCTGGGAACCTTTGTTGCCGGGTGATTGGAAAAGTCACGGCCTATCGAAAGAAATCCCCCTAGACGATATAGACATCAAAAGACTGCCTCCGGCCACATCGAAGGGAGAGACGGTAGCGGCCATCAAGGATCTGATTGGGGGTGACGAGGCAGTGATCCCTTTCGATTCGGGTGATTTTGTCTATCCCGTCAAGATCAATGCCGAGGAATTGGGGAACCATATCAAACCGGATCGCGCCGAATTCCTGCCGTTTTTGGTGGAGACCATCAAGAATCCCAGCGAGGCGTGGATACAATTCCTGCGAAACAAAGTAACCGGAAAAGTGGAATTACGCCCCGTCATGATACGGGGGATCAAGGATGGCAGTGGCAAGGTGTTTCTTGTGGTCTTGCAGGCCAGAAAGGGTTACCTGGAAAGCCTGACCGCCTTTCCCGTGGATCGTCCAGGAAAAGTTTTGTCGAAAAGGTCGGGAAGTTTGATTTACGTCAGGGAAGAGTAAAGCCATCACCCCCCGCACGAGGCCGGCGGCCTTATCGAGTCAAAGGGATGCGGCCCGGCTCGACAAGCCCAATCCAAGGATACCATTCCATGGCTGGAACTCAAATCAAATTCGAGATACGCGGGTTGGAAGCGGTGCAGAATGCGCTCCAGGATCTGCAAGCGCGTGGGCGTTCCTTGGGGCCAGCTTTGAAAGAGATCGGCGAGCATATGGTGGAATCGACTCAGGATCGATTCGATGCCGAACAGGATCCTGATGGTCGCACTTGGGCACCCCTGGCCGAGGCGACGAAAAAACGCATCTCCGAGTTTAATGGTAAAACACCCAGGGGTGGTGAACATATCCTAAGAGACAGCCGCTATCTGCGCCAATCTATCACCTACCAGGTCGCAGGTGACGAACTGCGGGTTGGCACCATCGCAGTTTATGGAGCCATCCACCAGTTGGGTGGTGAAGCGGGTCCGACCGCCCACCGGGTTTCTATCCCCGCCCGCCCCTTTCTGGGGGTCTCCGACGCGGATCAAGAATACGCCTTAGAGGTTATCCGCGACCATCTTTTGGAAGGATAATGGCCTGATCCAAAAAATGGCCATTTGCGCCTGTTTGGTAGCCTACCCTACCTGAGGTAGGGGTTTGGCAAACCGACGCGACAGGCGACGATTTAAACTGTTTAACTCGGACGTTTGCTGCCGCCGGTTGTACCCCTCTGAGTTCGTTTGCGCCATCACCCTTTTGACCCTTGTTTTTAGACCCTCTCAAAGTAACGGACGTATGTCCGTCTGTTTTCGTTTTGCGGCACCCGTCATGATGCCGACCATGAACACACCAACCGACACCATCAGCATCCAAATCTTTCGCCCCGGTCGCCATACGGCGATGAACGGCAAGACCTTGGATTTTACCGACACCGACCTTCTGCACATCGCACAGGGTTATAACCCGGAAATCCATGAGGCCCCCGTGGTGATTGGACACCCCGCGACCGATGATCCCGCGTGGGGTTGGGTCAAAGGCTTAAGTGTCCGAGACGGTGGCCTGGAGGCTGCTTTGACCCAGGTGGACCCAGCCTTTGCCCAGGCGGTGCGGGATGGGCGTTATAAAAAGGTCTCCGCCAGTTTCTATCCTCCCAGTGCCGCAGGGAATCCTAAACCCGATTCCTGGTATTTGCGCCATGTGGGATTTCTGGGGGGGCAACCACCGGCGGTCAAGGGGTTGCGTACCATCCAATTTGGCGAAGACGCCGACGTGATTACCGTGGAATTTATCGAAACAAAACCGAGCGAAGGAAAACCCATGACAGATCCAGCATCCAAGGAAGTGGCAGCGCAATCAGACAGTGCTGCCTTGATAAAACTGGAGAGTGTTTTAAAGGCCCGAGAAACTGCTGCCTTGGCGAAACTGGAGGGTGATTTAAAGGCCCATGAAGCCCAATTTGCCGAGCAGGCAAAGGCCCTGAAAGCCAGGGAAGAGCAAATGGTCGCCCGCGAAAAAGCCATTCAGGTCAGGGAGGCCGAGGCACGGTCACGCCGCTCTGCCGAATTTGCCGAGCGTCATACCAAGGAGGGGCGTCTCCTCCCACGCGAAACCGGACCGGTCACGGCTATCCTGGATTATCTGGAAACGGGTGGTGAAACCATCAGCTTTTCCGAAGGGGTGGGATCTGCCGCCCAAAAAATCTCCAAAGGGGCTGCCACTTTGTTTCAGGAGTTTGTCGCTGGCTTGCCCAAACGGGTGGAGTTTGCCGAAATTGCTGCTGGCACCGCCGAAATGAAGGCCGCCGATGCCGACACCTTGGCGGAACATGCTTTGGTCTATTGTGAAGCACAGCGCAAGGTTGGGCGCACCGTATCTATCGCCGATGCCGTCACGCGGCTGGCTCAGGGGGGTGCGCAATGAACCCGATCCTGACCAAAGCTTTTACCGCCGGGGCCGCCATCAACCCCTATCGTATCGTCCAGTTTGGCAGTGCCGATACCACCGTCATCCAGGCGACTTCATCGACCGATGCCGCCTTGGGTATTGCCAACAGCCTGGGTGCCCAAAGTGGCGACAGGGTTGATGTGTGTCTGGTGGGGATTGCTGATTGCGAATTGGGTGGTGCCGTTACCCGTGGTGCCCTGGTGACTGCGGATGCCAACGGCAAGGCGGTCGCGGCTGCCCCTGGTGCTTCTGTCAATGCCCGTATTGTCGGTGTCGCCATGGTGTCCGGGGTCTCCGGAGACATCGGCACCATTCTGATCAACCCGACGCAGATCCAAGGATAAACCGATGCCTATTGCACTCACCCCATTCCCGGTCGATCCATCATTGACCGCCGTGACCATCGCCTATCGCAACAATCGGATGATTGCCGATGAAGTTATGCCACGGACGCCGCCGCTTGCGACACAGGCGTTCAAATACTACCGATTCGACCTGGGCGATTCGTTCCGTATCCCTGAAACCGGCGTCGGCAGGACATCACGTCCGAACCAGATTGAATTTGGGATGGCCGAGGCTTCGGGGTCCACCAAGGATTATGGTCTGGATGACCCCATCCCATACGACGACATTCAGCAAGCCCCCAAAGGCTATGATCCCCGTGCCCATGCGGTCATGAGCCTGTCTGACTTGATTGCTCTGGACCGGGAAAGGCGGGTGGCGGCCAAGGTGTTCAATGCAGCCAACTATGCCACCGGCAACAAAGTTACGTTGTCGGGAAGCAGTCAATTCTCCGACCCGACATCCGATCCGATTGGTGTAATCATCGATGCGCTCGACGCAATGGTTATGCGGGCCAACATCATGGTCATTGGACGGCCTGCATGGACCAAACTGGTCCGCCATCCCGCCATACTCCAGGCGATGCATGGGACCAGCGGTGACAAGGGTGTCGCCAATATTGGCTTTTTGAAAGAGTTGTATGAGCTGGAGGATATTTTTGTCGGTGAGGGGTATGTCAACACCGCCCGGAAGGGGCAGACCGCAGCCATGGCCAGGGTTTGGGGTAAGCACATTTCTTTGCTCTATCGTGACCGTATGGCCAACAACAACAGTGGCCGCGCCACCTGGGGATTTACCGCCCAACACGGTACGCGCGTTGCGGGGGCCATCGAAGACAAGGATATCGGCCTGAAGGGGGGTGTCCGGGTGCGTATTGGCGAGAGTGTGGAAGAGGTCGTCGCCGCCCCTGACCTGGGATATCTCGTCGAAAACGCCGTGGCGTAAGGCAAGCCAAGGAAAATGAGGAAAAACACCATGCAATACCGTGCCGTAGCCCATATCCACCATAACGGGCGGACGTATCGCCCTGAGGATGTGTTGGAAATCGATGGCAGTTCCGAGATTGAGAGGGCTGATATGGCAGCCCTGGTGGCTTTGGGTCGGGTTACTCTGGTCGCAGAGAACCCAGACCCGGCTTCCACCACCAAAAAGCGGGGGACGGCCCAGTGAGCTATACCACCGCATCTGAGATGTTGATTCGTTTTGGCGGCACTGAAATGGCACAGGTGGCAACGTCTGACGAGGCTGTTGTCGTCGATGTTGGTCTTTTACGGCTCACGGTGACGGGTGGAGATCGGAGCGGTTATGACCCGGCACTGGTCGCTGTGGCGGATGCGGCATTGAGCCGAATCAATCTGGCCATCGGTGAGGCGGAGTCCAAGATTAATGCCTATCTGGGGAGCCGATATCCCTTGCCCATCGCCCCAGAGATGATTGCGTCGGGTTGTCTACCCGGTATCTGCGCCGATGTGGCCCGCTATCTCCTGCACGACAACCAAGTGATCGAAGTGGTCACCCAACGGTACGCGGCGGCCATGCGGTGGTTGCAGGATGTGGCGGCAGGGCGTGCGAATCTTGGTGCCGATGCCGATTCGCCCTCCATGCCCTCCGGAGCGGGGATGCCCGACTTTGTGGCGCACGGTGATCCCATCGATGTGACGGGGTATTAGGCGTGACGACCATCAGGAGGGCTATCGAAGAACGTGTCAGAGGCCAAGTGCCAGCCTTAAGGCATGTGGCGGGGGCGGCTGATCTGGATGCGGTAAAGAAAGGCCGGGCCGTTGCGCCGTCCGCCCATGTGTTCGAGGTAAGCCGTACCGCCCAGCCCAATAGCCTGCTTATGGCGGTGCATCAGGAAACCACCGACAGCTATGCCGTGGTGATCGTTGTCGCCAACCATCGGGATGCCAGCGGCAGTGACAGTTCGGACGCCTGCCGACTGTTGCGGGATCAGATTGCCACCGCCCTCATCGGTTGGCAGGCGAATCCCGAAAGTGCTGCGCTGGAGTATGTCGGGGGCCATCTGGTCGATTTTGCTAATCAACACCTCTATTGGCAAGAGGTGTATCGCACCACCGGCACCCTGCGGTCGGTGGCGTAAAGGAAAGGAAGAATCATGGCGTTGAAATATCGCAAAAGGGTGGTGCTGGCCAAGGTGGAGTCGAGCTATGGGGTGGATGTCTCTCCTGTGGGAACCAACGCCATTTTGGCGCGTAACTTAACGATCACCCCCATGGCGGGGGAAACCGTTAAGCGCGGATTGATCAAGCCGACGTTGGGCAACGAACCGGAAATCCATGTCGGCACTCACGTTTCGGTGGGGATCGATGTTGAATTTGCCGGTGCTGGCGCGGCAGGGGGCGTCCCTGGTTGGGGGGTGTTACTCCAAGGGTGCGGCTTCAGTGAGACCGTATCCGCTGGCGTTGATTGCCATTACAAGCCGGTCTCGAGTGGGGAAAAATCATTGACCATCCATTTCCATCTGGATGGCCAGAAACATGCCCTGGTCGGGTGTCGGGGATCGGTCAAGCTTTCTGTTGACACCAAGAAGGCCCCCGGTCTGGAGTTCACGTTTTTGGGATTGTGGGTGGATCCGGCGAGTGTGGCCGATCCTACCCCCGACTTCTCCGCTTTCCAGACGCCGGTTCCGGTCAGTAACGTCACCACCCCCACGTTGGATATTCATGGATATTCGGCGGTGGCTTATGCCCTGGACATCGACATGGGGATCAAAGTCGTTCACCAGGATTTGATCAACTATGCCGGGGTGGACATTCTCGACCGCGCCCCATCGGGATCACTCAAGATCCAAGCACCACCACTTTCGAGCAAAAATTTCTTCGCCATCGCCAAAGCGGAAACCACCGGCACCCTGGCGTTCGAGCATGGAACCGCCAGCGGCAACATCGTCCGTATCGATTGTCCCAAGGTGCAATTGTTGAAGCCGGCCTACGGCGATCAGGATGGAGCGACGACGTTGACGTTGGGGCTGTCACTGATGGCCACCGACACCGGCGACGATGACATTACCATTACCAGTAAATAAAAAGGATTGACCGATGTTTAAAGTTCAAGAGCAACGCACAGTGACGTGGCCTGTCCAAGTTCGCGTCCCCGTCAGTGGAGGACGATTTGAGAAAGCGGAATTCCAGGTTGATTTCGCTCTGCTCGATCAATCGCGGATCGATGAGATCCTGCACGCCGAAGACCGACCAACCAGTATGGATGTTGCATTTCTGCGGGAAGTTGTGACCGGATTTCGTGACGTTCGGCGTGAGGATGGGAACGAAATGGCTTTTTCTGCCGAGAACCTGGGGATGCTTTTGGGGATCCCTTATGTACGCAATGCCATGATTGAAGCCTTTTTCTCCTGCATTTCGGGTCGCCGCCGGGGAAACTGATCACCGCAGCCCGCCATTGGGCGCGTGCTGCGGTGCAAAGTCATGGTGATCAGGATACCGCCCAAGAGGATCTGGCGGCGTGGAATGCCCCTGATGCGGTAGTTGCCGCCATGGCGCGGTCCGAAGAAGAAGACGCCTGTATCGTCTGGCCTGAGAATGAAGGTGTGTTGCGGTTGTTTTTGCGACTCCAGACTGCATGGCGCGACACCGGCTTG
Organism: Magnetococcales bacterium; assembly: GCA_015228975.1. Taxonomy (GTDB): domain Bacteria; phylum Pseudomonadota; class Magnetococcia; order Magnetococcales; family UBA8363; genus UBA8363. The sequence continues at coordinate 11,069 of JADGCN010000027.1, read as the reverse complement.
GATTATCCATCGGTCCGGGTGGTTATGGAGTCGCTGGGGCGGTGGCCCGATGATGATTGTTTCGCCGATCTTCAGGCGATGGAATATGCGGTACTCGATGAATGGCGGAGTGAATAAAAGTGTCTGACAAACATACCGTCGGTATCGTGATTAGGGCAGACGGATCGTCCTTGGTCGCTGAGGTTGAGAAATCCAAGAAATCCTTGGTTGATCTGACCGAAAGCACCCAGAAGGTGGGGGCGGAAACCGGAAAAGCGACATCCGAGATCGGTCGCTTGGATGACTCTATGTCTCGTGCCGCAGATTCATCGAGTCGGGCGGCGCGGGAACTGGCGGCGATGTCCACCCAGTCGAGTGGTCTTTCTTCCGCCGTTGCCGGGTGGCAACAAACGTTGGGTATGGTTGCGGCGGTCGGTGGGGTTACCGCCGGATTGAAGGCAACGGTCACCGCTTACGCCTCCTTCGAAGAGGGTTTGATCGCTGTGGGGAAGACCGCCGACTTGGAGGGATCCAGGCTGGCTCAGTTTGGTACCCGAATCGATAACCTGTCTCACCGGATGCCAGTTGCTACGGAAGAACTCCTCGATATCGCGCAGGCAGCGGGACAGCTTGGTGTAAAGGGGGAGGAGAACCTTATGCGGTTCACCGAAACCGTAGCCCGTATGGGATCATCTACCAATTTGTCCGGGTCGGAGGCGGCGACGGCTCTGGCACGACTGCTCAACGTAACCCGGGAATCCATGGAATCGGTGGGAACCCTGGGTAGTGTCTGGGTCGCTTTGGGAAATAATTTTGCGACCACGGAGGCGGAGATTGCGCATACCGCCAATGAGGTTGCCCGTGCAACATCGGTGTTTGGTGTGTCGTCCGCCAATGCATCTGCGCTTGCCGCCGCCATGTCGTCCATGGGTATCCAGGCCGAACTGGGAGGATCCAGTGTCGGCAAAGCGATGCGTAAGATGGATGAAGCTATCCGTGAGGGGGGTGATGGCTTGAAGAGGTTGGAGGAGTTGACTGGCCTGACCGGAGATCAACTGAAAAAGACCTTTGCCGAGGATGCCACGAAAGCTTTCCATCTATTTCTTGAAGGGGTTGGCCGGGTTATCGATAGCGGAGGCAGTGCCACGGAGGTGCTGGAGGAGTTTAACCTTAAAGGTGAAGAAATTGAGAAGACTTTGCCGGTGCTGGCGCAGAATGCCGACGAGGTTGGTCGTGCTATAGAGACGGCAGCCAGAGAGGTGAAGAATGCCACGGCACTCACCACCGAATCGGATAAGGCGTTTCATAGTTTTAATTCCGAGATGCAACTGCTACGCAACACCATCACATCAATTGCCATCGCCATTGGTGCGGAATTGGCCCCGCGTCTGGAAATCTTAAGCCGGGGGGTGCGATGGGCACTGAACGGTGGCAGTTTTGGCCTTGAACCCGGCAAGTCTGAGGCACGCATCGATGACGATGTTATGCAAGGAATCAACAAGTATAGCGAATTTAAAACCGGAATCGATGATGATGTCATGCAATTGCTCAACCAAGCTACCGACTGGCGGCAAGGTGACCCTGTACCAACACCAGTACCAAAGAAGCGCAGTGCTGGTGACAAGTCTGCGGGCGACTCTGCGGGCGACTCTGCGGTTGCTGCCTCTGCCGCGACCAAAGGGCGATTGCTGACGCTCGAAAAACAACTCCAACGTGAGCTGCTGGACGCTAAGTTTAGCGGCTCCGAAAAGATTGTCGAAGAACATCGGCGTATGCTCGCCGAGCTAGAAAAGATCCGGACCCCTAAAAACGCGGCCCAGGTTGACGCCATGAAAGAGCAAGCCCTGGAATTGCGGGATGCCAAACTTGCGAAGTATGCCGCCAAGGAGTCGGAGAGGGAATCCAAGGCAGCCAAGAACAGACGCGATGAAAACGCAAAACTAATCGCCGACTTGCAGCAGGAGGCGGCAGCGATATCCATGACCGATCAACAACGGTACGTCTCTACTGCCTTGCGACGCCTATCAGCAACGGCCACCAAGGAGCAACGCCAGGAGGTGGAGAAGCTGGCGACGGTGATGTACTCCGAGCAGGAGGCCGTCAAACAGCTAAAAAAGGCGGCGGAAGATCACGAAAAACTGTTGGAGCGGGGTAAAGAGGTTACAAAATCGGTGGCGACGGAGGAGGAAAAGCGTGCCGCAGTGGTTGCTGAACTTAATACCTTGCTCAAAGAGGGGGCCATCGACCAGGAGACCTACACCCGCGCTATGATGGCGTCGGCAACAGACTGGTCATCCGGGATGCAGCGTGCATTGAGGGCTTACTCCGATGATGTTACGAACTCGGCCAAAAATTGGGAGATTGCCACCAGCAACGCCTTTCGCGGGATGGAAGACGCGCTGACATCGGTTGTTGCCACCGGCAAGGCGGATTGGAAAAGCTTGGTCGATTCCATCCTGGCCGATCTGACTCGCATTGCTGTGCGCGAATCGATCACCGGACCTTTGGCAAAGGCTTTGGGGATGAGTATGGGTGGCTCGTCTTCGGGCGGTGCCGGTTTCGGTTTGGATGATGTGTTCGAGGGGGTCGGATCTTTTGTGTCCTCGATCTTCCATGACGGTGGAGTCGTGGGTGATGGTGCCATTTCCCGCCGATCTGTCCCTTCCCAGATTTTTATTGGCGCACCCAGGTTCCATGGCGGTGGAATCATCGGACCGGATGAAGTACCCATCATCGCCCAACGTGGCGAGCGGGTGTTGTCGCGCAAGGAAAACAAGGCCTATGAAGCGGGGCAAACCGGTGCGGGAGACAGTGGCCGGGTCGAGTTACAAATCATCAATGTAACCAACCCCGACATGATCAAACAACTGGTCGCGGACACTATTGTCCAAAAAAAGGATACCGTGGTCAATATGGTCCTGAACGCCATGGATGAGCGCAACTTGGTTGTGAGGCGATTCTGATGGCTTGGTATCCCTCCGACCTGCCGACATTTCCGGCTATCCCCTTTGAGTCGGCCCAAGAACGCCGTTCCGACCCGACCAAGGTTGTGGAATTCAGCGGGGAGACTGAGCAGCGCATCTCTTACGCCGGGCCACGGCGGCGTGCGTGGGAAGTACGCACACCCCTGGTCCGTTCCGTAGTAGTCGATCTGTTTACCGCATTTTGGGAAGAGCGGCAGGGGCAGAGATTTCCGTTCAAGTTTACTTGGCGTCAGGTCGTCGCTTTCACCCGTTTTGATGGGCAATTCACCATCTCCTGGCGTGCCCCTAACCTGGGATTGATCGAGTTTTCCGTCAAAGAGATGCACCCTTCGGAGATTATTACGTAATGGACAAAATCTGGTACAAAGATTTTACCCCCGCAGAGGAGTCGGCGGGGATCGTGACGGACAAAAGCGGCAACGGCTTTAATGCCACCCTGGCGGGGGCCTGTGAGTTCTCTAATTTTGCCGCAAGAGGCAAGGTGCTACGCTTCCCGGTCACGACCACCAGTTATGCCCACAGCGACAGCAGCCAACGGCTCAACATCTCGACCGGTCTGACTGTGGGTGCCTGGATCTGGCGGGATGACAACTCCCAGGCCATGGTGATCGACCGCAATAATTCCTTCCGGCTTTGGTTTCCCGATTCGTCAGGCAAACCTCAATTTGATATGCACTTCAGCGGCGGTTGGCACTCGGTTATGTCTGACGTCGCTATCCCCACGCAACAATGGGTTTTTGTCCAAGCCACCCTGAATCAATACAATACACACATCTATGTTCACGGCACCTTGCGTGGCGTTGGGAACGCTTTTTCCGGGGCGTTCACGGATAGCCAGGAGCCTATTTGGATCGGTCGTTATCAATACGGTGGCTACCAGTTTTCGGGATACATCGGTGAAATTCTCGTCAAAGACGCCTTCATCGATCTTGATACCCACCGGGCCGACCTTAAACGGTGGATCAAGAGAACCGAAGGATCGGTCGTAGAACTCCTGGAACTTCACGCACCCGGCGAAACGCTGCGGTTTTGCTCGGGGGCAACCCCCATCACTCTGACCGTCTACGACGTGTGATGCGATGAGCGAAGAGATTGCCTGGCCAGTAACCGATCTCCGAATCACAGGGCTTACCAACCAAGGCGGTGGAGGCACCCTGGTCACCGTGGCTTGGACAGTCCCGTCAGATCCGGGGCATATAAACAGCGTGGTCTACTACAGATCGCCCGAAGGGGTCTGGGAATACCCCCCTGAGAACATCGGCGGGAATCGGTATGGGCCACTTACGTTCTTATGGCCCTATCAGGAAGGGTTGCTGGAAACAAAAGTGGTCTCAATATTTTTATACGGGACAAACTATGTCAACAACAACGACACGGCACCAACGATTTCGTTGTCCGTCGGGAGTGAGGAAGAATATTTAATCAGCAGCCTGACGAGGAAAAAAACGTTCAATGCCAGGGTCCAAAGCGGCGTCGTTAAACGTGGCAAGCGGATTGACGATTGGATCCAGTATGGCCTTTACTATGGCGATCCAGCCTACCTGGAAGTTCATGATTTTTCGTCCTGGGACTTGATCGTCTTCGACATCTCCTTCCTGTGGACTCTGGACCGGGCCAGCATCGCCGCCGATGTGCTGATTTATCTGCCATGGGGTTCCGATTTCCGGAAAGCTGCGACCATTAATGGGGCTACGGCACCGGCGTATGATGCCGCAGGGGTTGAAAATTTCCTGGATGAATACCGGAGCAAGATCGACGATATTTTTGCTCAAGGGTGCAACGGGGTATTTTTCGACGAGTGCGACGTTGGCTATTGGGATCCAAACTATGCCGCAGAGTCCGCGCAGATCATGCGTGATATGGGGTTGGCCCCGTTATGCGATTATGTCCGAGCCTATGGCGGGCGGTCCATCGTCAACGGCGCGACATGGTTTGCTAAAGTTGGCGAAATCTTCTTGCTGGAATCCTTTGTAGGGCATTGGACCGGCAACCCCTTTCGGCCCAGCTGGGGATGGCTCCCATTTTTTTGGCGGTACGGTCAAAGCTTGGGAGAAACCGGCGAGTTGGGCGGGGTGGACTGGACGACAGGCATCCGTGCTTACCTCTACATCTGGAAATATGCCAATACTGGTCCCCGAAAGACCGTCATGTACGGCCACACTTATGGTGATCCAGAATCGCCCTGGCAAAATGATCGGCAGTTGATCTGCTACGCGGCATTTCGAGCCTCAGGCATCGCATCATTCAACTATATCAGCCCGGACAATCAGATACTGCGAGAACTCCTGGTGCATAGGTATTACCTTGGGGCACCTCTGGAGCCTCCCCAGTTTGACCTTGTGAATGAGACGATTTCCAGGCGTTTTTCGGGCGGAAAAGTATTTTATAACGGCAAAACCCCAGAGGCCAGTTATCTCAATCTGGATGTCTCGCCGGGGTATTGGTTTGATATTGGCCGTGATTTTGAGAATGTCCCGTGGGATTCAGTCCAAGTCCAGTCCGGTGCCGGTCTACGACAAACCGGGAACATCCCCAATTATTTAAGAATTGCCTCTGCAAAGTCCTGGGATGATCGATCCTTTGTCTATCTGCGCGTGGAGATGGAAACGGCCCTGGAGCAGGCGGACTCTATTCCGGTCTTTGTGTATATGCAACTGGATGGCTCAAAAGTTGGATGGCAAAGCTCTCTTCAAGCTGACAATGTGTCTGTCTATCTCCATTTCGGCACCATCAAGGTCCAACTGTACCTCTACTGGCAGTCCCTGTTTGTGTACCAGGGGGCTGGCGGATCGGAATACAATTTTCGATACTTGTATGGGGTGGACTGTGAGAAGAAGGGATCTGTGATGTATTGGCGGATCCGCAAAGAGACCCTGAGATTTTGCATGCCCACATGGAACGGGACGACGATCAAGTGGATACCATGTTATGAGGGGGCGTCTGGATCCGGGTTTTTCATCAGCGGCAGCCTTGTTGCGCAAGATGAATCCCCGATGCTCTCTGTGAATGGTCATCTCACAAACACTATGGTGACCCCCCTGGCCTACGTCCCCCACACAGCGGTGATGTATAAAGGACTTGCCAGCAATAACAGGCGGATCATCCAGGTATCTATCGTAGGGACGTGGGAAAAAGCGTGGGTGTTCGACCGCAAGACTGGCACCTTCATTGGTCCCGATGGCACCCCCGACACTTGGTTTACGGCATCCCCATTCAACCCACCCCGGAATCTCGATGCCAGGGATGTTTACGTCCTGGTGGCGGGGAATAATGGCACCAGTGCCACAGAAGAGAGTTTTGCGGTGAGCGGCGTGACCGTCATCCTGGCGACTTATACCATCAATGACGCCCCAGGATACGACGTACCGCCCCCCGACCTTATTGAATGGCAATCTGTCTATGATGGATGGGAGTATGAGAAATTGCCCGCATCGAGTATCCGAACCTTTGTCCCGATGGGGATCAACCGAGGGACCGTCAAATTTAAAAAGGACACCCTTACCGACCGATTTGTGATTACGGTTCAAGGGACCGACGCCATTGCGAACCTTTTGAATTCCACCGATATCCGTGGTGCCAAGGTGGTACTGCGCAGGACGTTCGAGGATGCCGACCATACGGATCCCGACCGGACTGAGACCATGGTGGTGGCCTACGTCGAATCATGGGAACTGGCTGAGGGTGGGTTGACCATTCAGGCCAGAACCAATTTGCAAAACTGGCAAGCCAGTTTCCCAAGGCGACGGTTGAGTTATTTTTGCCCGTACATCTTCAAAGATCCGCGATGCGCCTACGGTGGCGTAGTATCGACGTGCGACAAGACTCTACCCATATGCCAAGCACTCGGGAATGTGGCTCGCTTTGGAGGCTTTCCGACTCTCCCACGTATGCAGCGGGGTAAATGGGGATGATTGGTGACTGTTTTCAGATTCTGGCTGCGTGGCATCCCGGATTTGTCGAGACGTTTCGCGACTTGCAGCATGTCCACGTGAGTGAAGTCGTCGCTAGACTGCGCATGCAGTTTTTTGTTGCCGAATTTTTCCCAGCCGGTTTGCGGGACAGGGATGTTGTCTTATGGCTTGATCCAAACGGCAAGGTCCATCTATCGGTCTACGGAGGAAGCCGATTTACCATCATTGGCAAGGATGGGGATCAAAAAATCATCCATCTGCGAGCCAGATGGCAGCGGACTGGGCTACGTCCCGCTTACATCGTGAGGGAGAAAACGCCATGATGGCAGTGATCCCTGCCCTCGTAGGGGCGTCTACCTACATGGCCACCGGGTCTGTCTGGATGGCCTTGGGCAAGATCGGACTGATGGCCCTGGGGCAGTTTTTGACCCCCAACGGCCAACAAGGGTCCGTTTCATCCGCGTCGGGAAACACGGTCCCTCCCGTAGACCCCGGCCTTGGGTTTGCCCCGATGCCCCAATACCCATCCCCAGAATTACCCGTCCCCATCGTCTTTGGAAAGTCTCGGCTCAATGGGCTGGTGATCCATACCCGGATTTATGGTGGGAATTACGAGAAGGGCCACTACTTGGTCGTTTTCGGGGAAGTTGGTCTTACCCTGGACCAACTCTATATCGATAAGTACAAAATCGAAGATCTGCCGAATTATTACACAAAATCTGGAGGCGTACAGAATTCCGAGTCATCCTGGTACACCTTCCACCCCCTGGGAGGGCAAGCACAAATATCCCTTGATAACAGCGGCACCTGGGAAATTGGAATTTATCGCAACACGATCGGCAACATCGCCGCACCTGTCCCAGCCATGTTTTACGGCGGCGGGACGTTGACATGTTGGTCTTATCATTCGTTTACGAATGAAGGCAACATGCAGTGGTATCGCTGGAAAATCACCAATATCAGTGACCCAAACCAAGTGTATTACTCCCCAACTTATTGGGAGTGGTTTTTCGAGGAAGTAGAGATCAGTGGCAACTACGCCAAAGTCCCAGGTTCTAAGCTACGGTCACATCAATTTAACGTCTCCGTTCCACTCTCACGGTGGGCCGTAGAACTCGAAGTTACGGTGCTTCTCAAAGGGGCCGAAGGTGAAGGGACCAAAGAAGGGTCTCAGATCGGAATCTACAAATTTGATCTCACCGACATGCCCTTTACCGAAGGGATTCCGGTCAATGCGACCTACGCCCATGTCCATCTGGTCAAAGATGCCTCTTTAGCATCCAATAACCCGGTCATCTCGGCGTTGGTCCACTCGACGGGGACATCCGGTATGGGTGGCAACCCTGCCGATGCCATGCTGATCTTCCTGACCGATCCCGTAGTTGGGCTTGGTCTGCCGGGAGAATCTATCGACTCGGCATCCCAGATAACGACATCCTACTGGTGCGAACAGAAAGGGTATGGCTTCAATCGCGCCTATGCCGCCTTTTACGATGCCGAGCAGGTGTTCCGTGAGATCTGCACCGCCGGCCGCATCATGACGCTTTCCAGGGACGGGAAGATTTTTCTCAAGCCTGATGACGTGGAACCCGCCTCCTACAAGGTTGGTGAGACCGAGACCATTCCGGGGTCCATCCGCGTAGGGATCCAAGCCACCAACCGCCCCAATCGGATCGAGGCGCAATACGTCGAGCCTTATTTCGGCTACACGATGGAGCGCATTTATGCGGAAGATTTGGATGCCATCGCAAGAGACGGTCTCCAGACGCAAACTATTGATCTGACCGGGGTAACGGATCAAGCGCAAGCCTATGCCCTGGCAGTTTTCATGCTGCGGACCATTCAGGAATGTCCCTACTGGTGCAGCTTCAAGGTTGGGATGGCAACCGCAAGGCTTCTCCCTCTTGGCGGGGTGGTTGAAGTAGAAAGTACGACTAACGCGCTTATCGGCTCAAAACAATGGCGCGTGGTCGCCATCGAAGAGACGGAAGCGTTCATCTACCAGATTGAATGCATCCAGTATTCGGCGGACGTTTATACTGAGCCGACATTTACGCCATGGTACAACGACACGGTGGACTTAGAGCCGGTCCAGGGATGGCCAGATCCCTATGGTGGCGCGCTGATGGTGGTCAATTTCCGGGTCACGGGGATTTCGTATCCTTCCGGTGGAGGGGCACTAGTCACCGTTGACTGGAACACGCCACCACAGTCGCCGAGATATGACTATTGCAAGATTCAGTGGCTTCATCCCGGCGGTGAATGGGTGGACCAGGGGACTAGTGTGAATGGTCCTTTTTCGTTTGTTTGGCCATACCGCTACGGCATGATGTCCATTAGGGCAGTCTCATGTGTGACCTTGCCGGGCTTCTTGCTGACCAATGTTGACACGGCTCCAGCTATTGAAATGTACGTATCTGGTAACGAAACCGACGATTTTCCAGGATATGGTGGTGGAATGTATGGACAACAATATTATGGATTTTGATCGTATCACCGTTGGCCCCTGGGGGTGGAATGATAGTTCTAGGTTGACGCGGCTTATACTGCCACGGTGCCCATCGCACGTCGTCCAAGAGTGGGCATCTCCGATTATCGGATTCAACCTCGCCCTATCCATAAAATTCCCAGGAAAATTTACACAGGCCATGGAGCGGGTCATGGAAGAGCAGTGTGAGTTTATGGACTCCCAGACAAAGACCATCATTATTGGTACCCCACTGTTATGGCTTGCATATTATCGGGCCGCAGGGGGTGTGGTGTCGTCTGCGCTCGTCAAACAAGCGGCTACTTTGTTTCAGGCGCACCATCTTGCAGTTTTGCCGGATGACAGCCACGACACCAATACATCAGAGGGGATCAATGTGATGTGTGCAACCTGGGCGGCAATCCATGGTATCGATGGCGCCAACCTGCCGCTATTGACCACGGTTGAAGACTTTTTAGCCAGCTAAAATAAGGGAGAATAACCTGTGGCTAATATCACCTACACCGACCGGTATCATCTGGGGAAGCACGATCCTGGTTATGTGGGGTGGGCGGAAGGAATGAACGCCAACCTGAACGCTATTGACGATGTGCTTGGTCTCGTTCTGGCCGACGCATCCGATACCACCCCCGGTCCGCTCTCCCAAAAGGTGGATGGCGATACTCTGGTCGTAGACACGACAGCCCACAAGATCAAGGTGGTCCCCGTGGCGATTGCGCAAAAACTCTATGCGGTAGACGGTGGATCGACCAACGCCCTCACGGTAAACCCAACTCCCGCATGGTCAGCCTATGCCGCAGGGCAATTCCTGTGGGTCAAAGTCGCCAACACCAACACTGGAGCGGCCACCATCAACGTGTCGGGGTTGGGGGTAAAGTCCATCAAGAATGCGGACGGATCGGACCTGGGTGCCAATTTGTTGTATGGCGGCGGTATCCATATGCTGTGCTACAACGGCACGCATTTTCAGCGGATTGCGTAAGGAGGATCTATGACTAGCCCTATTGAGAGACCAGTGCTGCGCGACGCGCTCGGGTCAGAAGATTGGTTTACCCCACGTTACGCTTACGATGCCAATGGCGATATCGAATATATGGGTAAAGCCGAAGCCGGTACCCAAGACGGCGACCCTAAATGGCTTATCAAAAAGCTCGAATACGATGGTTCTCGTCAACATATCGCGACAATATTTGCCAACGGGAAGGCCGCTTTCGATCAAATTTGGAACAATCGCGAGAGTCTCACTTATTTATAAGGATCATTTTATGCGTACCAAAGTAAACCCCGAAACGGGGCGATTGGACCTTGTGGGCGACACCTTGGATCTTGGAAACGCATATCAAGGGGTATGGTCCGGGAGTGTGACCTATGCCAAGGGTCAGGCGGTCAGCTATGGCGGGCCGCTGTATGTCTCGCTCTTGGACGCAAACACCGGACATCAACCGGACGCCAACCCAACCTGGTGGGGTGATGTGACTCAACGGGGTGATCCTGGTGCCCCTGGGGTACCGGGTGTGGACGGGGTTGGTTTTACTCCTCGCGGCGCATGGTCCGCTGTCGCCACCTACGCGCCAAATGACGTCGTAAGACAAGACGGCTCCTCGTATTCTTGTGTTGCTGCTCACTCAGGCCAAGTTCCACCGAACGTCGCTTATTGGGAGTTGTTGGTGGAAAAGGGTGATCCGGGGGTGCCTGGTGATCCTGGTG
>JADGCN010000026.1:19729-32048 GCA_015228975.1 Magnetococcales bacterium | reverse complement strand
CCATTTGCGCACATCCGACCGCAGCCTGAATATTGGTAAGACGATAATTGAAACCGACCTGATCATGGTCGTAGGCTTCACCCAGGCGGGCGGTGGTACACAGATGGCGAATATGATGCATTTGCTGTTCCCGGGATCCAACGACGGCCCCGCCCCCGCCACAGGTTACCGTTTTATTGCCGTTGAAAGAGAACACTGTCAAGTCTGCTCCCAGATCGCCAATCCGATGTCCACGATAGTGCGCTCCCAGGGCGGCAGCACCATCTGCGATCACAGGCAGGTTGAATTGCCGGGCCAGGGGGATCAGGCGATCCATCTCCGCCGGATTTCCCAAAATATGGACCGGCATGATGGCAGCCACCCGCTGGTTGGACGCCTTGCGAAACAAGTGGCCATGTTGCAAAACACATTCTTCGGTCAGGATGGTTTGCAACACATCGGGATCCAGATTCCAGGTGTGTGGATCGATATCCACCAGCCACGGTTGGGCACCGCAATAGCTCACGGCATTGGCACTGGCGATAAATGTCAGGCTGGGCACAATGACCAGGTCTCCCGGGGCAACGCCCGAGGCGACGAGAGCCACATGCAGGCCGGCAGTACCCGAAGCGGTGGCCACGGCATGGGGACTCCCGGCGGCATGCGCGACCATCTGTTCAAAACGGCTGACGAACGGGCCTACGGATGACACATAGGTGCTGTGAATGCACTCTTGCAGGTAGGCCGCTTCATTACCCGAAAGATCGGGCATGGACAAAGGGATCATGGTACCAAGTCCCTTTCTGGCGTGTTGGAAGGCGCAGTGGCCGGTGATGGATCGCCATCAAACCCGATGGCCTGCGTATTGGCTTTTTCCAGCAACATGAGAGCGGCTTTATGGCCACCATCTTTGGCGAGGATTTCCTGACAACAACGTTGCGCGCCCTGCCAATCGCCGTCATCCAGCAACAGTTGCCCCAGTTTGATCATGGCGACAAAATCATCAACGATAAGTTTGGTGTACTCTGTGAGGGTGGCAATCGCCCCCCCCCTTGTCGCCGGTCAAACGCAATAAATCAGCGTAGAAAGGGAGATGCAACAGGGAATTATCACCCAGGCGTTTGGCAACGGCACAGGCGCTGGTCAAACTGCCCTGGCGCAGGTAGACGGCCAGTTGCCGTTGCAATCCGGTCAGAATGAGCGGGGCGAAGGAAATTTGCCGGTACCAGGTCAAAGCCTGCTGAAAATCTTCGTCATGTTCCGCCAAAAGACCCCGGATGAGACGGAGGAAATGTTCCTTATGTTCCATTCCGCTCTGTTGGACGCCATCCATGAAATGTCGCAGACGCTCCGTTTCACCACTTTGAAACATGGCCATGACCTTGGAACAAATGGCATTGGGGGAGGCCAATTGGTTTTTACAATGGTCCTTGTAGTCGGTTTCGGTTTGTTCCATGAGGGCGCGGTGCGCCTCCTGGAAGACATGCAGCCGTTGGCGGATTGCTTCGGGAAAATCATCGGGCGATTGTTGGCGCTTGCTGAGCAGGATGGGGACACGGCCCTCCTGGCCATCCTTTTCGTACTGGTCCAGGATGGTTGCCATGTCGGCGTCCGCCTCTTCTTCGGCGAGACGGGTTTGAATTCTGGTCCGGTTGTTGGCGAGGGTCTCCAATAGGTTGATGGCACTGTCCCGGTAGACTTCGTAATAACGCCGACCTATGGTTTCTATCTCCTCATCGCTCCACTCTTTGCTTTTGTTGGGTCGGGATAAGCGGAGAAAATCGGCAACGCTCCATTTTTTGACCAGGCGCGAAAATTCCCGATGCTCTTCATCCAGGATGGTTTCTATGGCATCCATTCTGATTTTGTATTGAAAATCGGCAGGGCCGCCTTTACGACCGAAGAGCAGATCGTTACATTCCACCGCTTCGGCGGTGAGGTCACGAACGGCAGTGAGTTCCTCTTCGACACGCTGTAACTCGGTCAGTAACATGTGATAATGGTCCCGACGATTTTGGGCATTTTCTGGCGGCACGATGTGCTGCAGGTGATCCCAAGTGTTGGGGGTGATCGTGGTTACATGCAATGTGTCCCATGGACGCCAAGCGACCCCGGCAATTTTGGCGGCGGAAGCTGCGGGGTTGATGATTTCACACCCCTTGGTTTGGGCATAGTCGGCCAACGAGTGGAGTGCCGGCAAGGCATTGAAAAAATCACTGCGGGTTTCCGCCTGCCAACCGCCATTGGTCTCAACCCACAGTTCGGAGCGGTGAACGTAGGGACCGCTGGCCATTTCCACACTGCCCCGGGCGTGGGTAAACCCTTCCCGGCTGAAACACAAGTCAAAGCCCGCCAGGATGATCCTGGCAAACCCCATGTCAATGGCCGCTCCCAAGGCTTGATGGCTGACGGTGATGCCCGGATAGCTATGTGATTCCGGGTTTTGCGGCGATTCCCAGGGAAACAAGGTGCCCATGTACAGGCTGCGCCCGCGCCAAAGACCCATCAATCTGGGATTGAGATGATACATGTTGATGAGCAGGCTTTTTTCGTGAAATTCCAGGGTATGCTTGCTTTGGTGAAAAATAATGTCATGGGGATCGATCGCAAAAAACAGATCGGGTACCAGATCGACTTCAGCCAGTTGCTTGGCGATGCGGGTGACCGCCAACACGGCCAGGTTATCGCGATTCTTTTTAACCCAGTCAAAACTTTCATTCAGGGACGGCCCCCCAGAGAGCAGGATGGCCGTGCGTCCTTGAAACTTCATGTCCAGGGCGAGAACGGGGGTGCGATTTTCAGGGAGATTTTCCAGACATTTCAACATGAAAATGCGTGACCCGGTCTCCTGGCCCACGGCGATCAGGTATTGACCGAGCTGCTCATCAAAATGGTTCCAAAGTTTGACATAGCCATCATGAAAACTGTCAACAACCGCCAGGGAACGCCAGGGGAAGACGTTGCCAATATAAAAATAATCCTTAAGAGATAATTCTTCGGCTGTTTTAAGCCAGTTGTCCGGTGTTGTGATGACGATATGCTCGGGTAATTCTTCCGGTAACAGTCGCTCATCATGTAAACATTGCAGGAGTTCCGGTATTTCAATGAACAGGAACCGGCTGCCCTCCCCGGTCTGTTTGTTGAGTACCCAGTGGACCAGCAGTCCACCATCGGTCCCCGGGATCAGGTTCATGGCATCCTTGCGCGCAACCATGCTGCCAAAATAGCGCTGGAAATAGCTGCCGGATCCAGTCAGGGAAAACGTTTCCCCATTGATGGCGGGAAAATAGCGCTCACCGAAACGATTGGTCAGCAGGGCACCAAAGGATGTGGAGGAATGGCTCATGGCGGTTTGGGTCGTAAGTTCCTTGGGAATGATTGCTTGATCTTTGCCTCTGGGAAAGCTTATCCTTGTGGTGTCACGAGTTACCGTATGATACGTCCAACCTTAAGAATGGCCCTGATGGCTTCCCCCCCGTCCGATTCTTTGCAAACAGTAATACATCAAGTATTTCAATGGCTTCAGGCAGGCCAGGGTGATCAAGCCGTGGCTGTTATCGAACCATTTATCAAGCAATATCCAGGCCATCCGCAGTTGCATTATCTGTTGGGACTGGCTTTTGAACAAACCGGGGCGTTGCCGCAAGCCATTCACCATGTCAGTCGCGCCATTGCCCTGGATGCGGGTCAGGCGGACATGTACCACGCCCTGGCCATCATGCTGCGGAAGTCCGGAAAACGCGCCGCTGCCATGGAAAGACTGAAAGATGCCATTGCACGCAATCCCCGGCATGCCGACCTGCATTTCATGATGGGGGATCTCGCCATGGATCAGGGTAATATGGCGTTGGCAATCGATTGTTTTTCCATGGCGATCGATTGCAATCCGGAATTGTTGTCCGCCTGGATCAACCTGGGTCTTTGCCAAAAGGGGGTCGGTGCCATGCAGAGAGCCAGGGGGTGTTTTGAACAAGCCCTGAAGATTGATGGCCAATCGGCGGTGAGCCACGTCAATTTGGCCCATACCCTGTTGCTCCAGGGCGATTATGAACGGGGATTTGCGGAACTGGAATGGCGTTTTCTATTACCCGAGGGGCACGGTTTGCACCTGCCCCCGCCACCAACCCTGCCGCGTTGGAATGGGGAACCCTTAACAGACAAGGCGTTATTGGTTCTGGCCGAACAAGGTTATGGCGATGCCCTGCAGTTTGTCCGCTTCATCCCCCGATTGCTGACGTTGGGGGCAGAGGTGACCGTGTGTGTCGCCAAACCTTTGGAAGCCCTATTCCAGGGACAACCGAACCTGGGGCGGGTACAAGCGCTTCTGGATTATCAGCAAAAATTTGATTATTTCATCCCCATGATGAGCCTGGGAACAATGTTTGTCCGCTCAGCCGATTCCATAGTCGCTTCACAGCGGTATTTGCTCGCGGATCCGGAAAGGAGTCGGTATTGGCGGCACCGATTGCCGCAGGATCGTTTCAAGGTTGGCCTGGTTTGGGAAGGCAAAGCCTTGCATCAGAATGATCCCCTGCGCCGCCGCTCGGCCAACCTGGGGGAGTTTGCATCACTCAATCGATTGGCGGAACGGATAACCTTGGTCAGCCTGCAAAAAGAAGCGGCTCGTGAGCAAATCTTTCATCAGGATTGCCCGGTAAACGTGTTGGATGTGGGGCCGGATTTACATGATTTTGCCGAAACAGCGGCTGTTGTGGACAACCTGGACCTGGTGATCACCATCGACACCGCTGTGGCGCATCTGGCAGGTGGAATGGGAAAACCGGTCTGGATCTTGCTCCCGTTTGCTCCGGATTGGCGTTGGACCCTGGATCGGGAGCGGTCACCCTGGTACCCCAGCTCCAGATTGTATCGACAGACTCGGGCCAATCAATGGGAGGAACCCATTGCCCGCCTGGTCGCTGACCTTGAAGAACAGCTATGACCGAGGATGAGATTCAAAGCGTGTTGCAGCAGGCAACCCTGGCCTACAACAAAGGTGACCTGGCCAAAGCAGGATCATTGGCCAATCGTGTGTACGCCATGGAGCCCGATAATCATAAAGCCTTGTATATCCTGGCCATGGTCGCCAATACCGCCGGACGCTATCCCTTGGCGATCACCTTGATGGAGCAGGCGATCGCCAGCCTGCCCAGCAACCCCCATTATCACTTTCATCTCGGCAGTATGCTTCAAGGTCAGGAGAGGATTGCACAAGCTAAAAAAGCCTATCAGGAGTCTCTCAGGTTGAAACCCGATTTCTATGAGGGGTATCTCAATCTGGGAAGCATCTATTTCGCCGAGGATGACGTTCAGGAGGCCAGGCGTTGCTTTGAAATGGCAACGATCTGCAACCCGCAGCATGTCACGGCACATTTCAACCTGGGTATTATGGATCAGGAACGGGGCAACCATGATGGGGCGCTGCGATATTTGGACCGTGCCCTGGAGTTTGGTCCCACATCAGCCAACGTCCACATGGCCCGTGCTTTCTCCCTGTTGATGCTGGAGCGTTTTCGCGAAGGATGGTTGGAGTACGAATGGCGGTGGCAATTGGAAAACCTGGCCCCGAGAATTTGCCCGAAACCCCGCTGGCAGGGTGAGAGCCTGGAAGGGAAAAGCATCTACATCTATACCGAGCAGGGGTTCGGCGATGCCATCATGATGAGTCGTTATCTGCACGTCTTACGCTCGCAAGGGGCGCAGGTCCATTTTGAGTGCAAAAAAGAATTGTATCGTTTGTTTTCATTGTCTCGGTTGTCCGACAAATTGCACGTTCGCCTGCCCGACGATGGCGAGCCTCCCCCGTTTGACTATGACTACCATCTACCCATCATGAGTTTGCCAGGTTTCCTTACCCAATCCTTGGCGGATATTCCCCGTGAGATTCCTTACCTGAGTGGCGCTGCCGAGCGTATCACCTATTGGCGCGACCGTTTGCAGGCGTTTCCTGGTTTCAAGGTTGGGATCAACTGGTCGGGTAACCCGACGGCTACGGCCAACCGCAATCGCGCTTGCACCCTGCGGGATTTGTATCCGTTGACCGATATTCCGGGAATTCAATTCTTCAGTTTGCAAAAGGATTCCCCTGCTGAAGAATTGCGGTTTGTGGATCGGGATAAAAAAATTGTGGATCTCTCGGGTGACTTGGAAGATTTTTCGGAAACAGCGGCGGTGTTGGTTAATCTGGACCTGTTGATATCCACCGACACCGCCGTGGTGCATCTGGCCGGGGCGTTGGGGGTGCCAACATGGACACTGCTCCATACCGGTGCGGAATGGCGGTGGTTGGCCCATCGCAACGACAGTCCCTGGTACCCGGGCATGCGCTTGTTTCGTCAGTCAACACCCAGAGATTGGCGGTCGCTGGTGGCGCGGGTGGCTCAGGAGTTGCGGGAATATCGTCGAGAGCAGACGCCTGTTGGAAACAAGGACGCTATTGGATAGCAGCCTATTCACGAATACCCTCGATGAATATTTCCAGGTTCATCTCCTCGGCAGCAGGTCCGAGGTTGTGTTGAATGCCATAATCCCCTCGTTTGATAGGCAACTTGGCACTGTAACCGCGACGGCTGCCTCCCCAGGGATCCTTCCCCGCGCCGATAAAGGTGACGGGAATCACAACATCCTTGGTCACCCCATGCAGGGTGAACTTGCCTTCCAGCGTCCCTTTGCCATCTTTTTCAGTAAACTTGCTGCTGACGAAGGAAGCCTTCGGAAATTGCTCCACATCGAGAAAATCCTTGCTGCGTAGATGTTTATCCCGTTCCGCATGGTTGGTGTCGATGCTGTTGGTCGCCACGTCCACCGTGATGGCAGAATTTTCCATCTTTTCTTTATCATAGGTAAAATGGCCCGAAATGCTGTTGAACCGCCCCTGGAGCAGGCTGAATCCCAGGTGGGAAATGGAAAATTCCACGAAAGAATGAGCCGGGTCGATCCGATAGCTTTCCGCAGACCAAGCGCTCCCCATCCCCAGGGTCAAGGTCAGGGCCAGGCCAGTGAGGGACAATAGATGGTAACGGAATGATCTCATTATTTTTCTCCAAGAGCAGAGGTTGGATTGGCGGGGTGTGGTGCCAGCATTCGTATCAAGGTGCGATCCCGGCGCATGAAATGGTGCTGCAAGGCCGCTGCGGCATGAAGAAGCACCAGAATGAGCAGGGCGATTGCCAATAGCAGATGGATCTTTCCCAACCAACTTTCCCACCCTTTGAAGGGTGGAAACAGGGCGGGAACCGTCAATCGCCCGGAAAACATGCGGATTGCCTGACCATCGGCAGTGGTGAGCAGATAGCCAGTTACCGGCATGGCCATCATCAGGACATAAAGCAATCGATGCACGTTTCGGGCTATCCGTTTTTCCCATGGGGATAACGGGTCTTCCAAGGGTGGGGGGGGCGAATACAACCGCCATCCCAAACGGAACAAAACCAACAAAAAGGCGAGTATTCCCAGAGTCCGATGCCAATCGGGGGCAATTCGATACCACGGGTGATAATAGGTCAAGGTGGTGATATAAAAACCCAGGGCCAAAAGCCCCAGCAGCAATATCGCCATACCCCAGTGCAGCAGGCGCGCAACCCGACCATAACTCTCCTGAGTATTTTTCCACATGGTAGCGCCTTCTTGGCCGGTACTGATTCAGTGGAACTCTGTAATAAAAAGATTCCGTGATTTTTGTAAGTTTTTACTGGAGTGCAAGCCAGAATTCACCTTTTATTTCTCAGCGATGATGGTGTTCAAGGTATTCAGGGCATCACCCAAATCCTGTATACCATCCACAACACAGTCACCGACGACAATGTGATTGCTTCGGCATAAACTGTAACCATTAGTGCCCATCTCGATTTTAAGCGGATGACATTGTTCGCAAATGCGTGTATTTATGCTTTTTTCTTGTTCTGATTCCAGTGTTTCCACCGATTTCAGTGCTTCCCCGAGGTCATGGATGCCATCAATAGTGCAATCGCCCACGACGATGTGATCGCTGCGACACACGCTGTATCCATTTTCACTGATTTCAATTTGCGATTTATAAGTGTGTTCACAGTTTGTGTTATCGACGACATTGTTATCCTTTTTCATGCGTGTTTGCTCCTGGCAAAAATGAAATCGGCCATCTGGTTTACCGGTATGCAAAAAACAAATGGCACATAAAGCGCTCAAAATAGAAACGGCAATGGATTGGATCAGGTTGGATTACAGGTTTCAGTTCCTACCTCCCAAGGGTATCTTGCCATGAAGAAGGGCGTGGAAGGCTTTTCCACACAATGGCGGACAAAAATAGTAACCCTGAATATCATCCCCCCCATGACTTTTCAGGATGTCCATCTGGACGGCGGTTTCCACCCCCTCGACCACGACATGCAGCCCCAATTTCTTGGCCATTAAAAGAATTGCCGCCACGAAATCAACATCTTCCGAATTTGATACCAGGTCTTTGATGAAGGAGCCATCGATTTTGATCACCTGTATGGGCAAAGAACGCAACAGGGCAAGGGAGGAGTACCCTGTGCCAAAATCATCCATGGCAATGGAAACACCCATGCTGCGCAATTTTTGCAAGGTTGCGGATACATGTTTTGTATTCGCCAGCATCATGGTTTCCGTAATTTCCAATTCCAGATGATGTGCGGGAAACCCTGTTTCACGGAGTGCCGATTCAACAAGGTCAAAAAGTTTGTCCCCTTCACGGAACTGAATGGCCGAAAGATTCACCGCCAATTTCAGGTTGGGAAATCCATCATCCGCCCAACTGACGGCATCGCGACACGAAGTATGCAGCACCCAGGCGCTTATTTCTATGATCAAGCCATTTTCTTCGGCAATGGGAATGAATTTGTGAGGATAGAGAATACCGTCACGGGGATGTTCCCAGCGAATCAACGCCTCCATGCCGATAATTTTTCCCGATGTACTATTGATTTTGGGTTGGTATTCGAGGAAAAATTCATTTTTCAAACAGGCGCGGCGCATGTCCGCTTCCAGGAGCATGCGTCTCTGGGCGATACGGTTGAGTTCCTGAGAGAAGAAACGCAAACTGTTTCTGCCGGATTCCTTGGCCTGATACATGGCAATATCGGCATTTTTGGCAAGTTCCGTCGTTGAGGTCCCGTCCCCGGGAAATACGGCGATTCCCACACTCCCGGAGATGACCACATCCTGCCCCTGTAATTGGAATGGCGCACTGAGTTGTTCCAGGATTTTGCGACCAACCAACTCGGCCATGGATTCATGAAGAATGTCGGAAAGGATGACCGTGAATTCATCGCCTCCCAATCGGGCCACGGTATCGGATTTACGTACCACACTTTTCATTCTCTGGGCCACCTCAATCAAGAGAGCATCACCAGCATCGTGGCCCAACGTGTCGTTGACCCACTTGAACCGATCCAGATCTATGAACAGTAAGGAAAAAATAGAATTGTTGCGTTCTCCCGCTAGAATCGCCTGCTTCAGCCGGTCCTGGAACAGCTTGCGATTGGGTAAACCGGTCAATATATCGAACTCGGAATCCTCTTGGAGCTGCGCATTGGCGGCTTTCAGTTCTTCGCGTTGTTTCTTCAACTCCAGGTGAACAGCCACCCTGGCCCGCATTGAGGATGGATTGATCGGTTTGGTCAAAAAGTCAACGGCACCGGAGGTGAATCCCCGCGTTTCGGAATCGGAATCATTCATTGCAGTCACGATGATGACCGGGATGTGGCGTGTCCGTTCATCGTTGCGTAACAGGTTACAGACGGTGAACCCATCGATTTCCGGCATCATGACATCCAGGAGAACGAGGTCTGGAAGGGCAGAGGCCGCCATGGTCAATGCATCCTGGCCGTTGGTGGCAAACAATACCTGGTAATCTTGAGACAGGAGTTTTCCCATCAAGTGGATATTGCCCGGAGAGTCATCGACGATGAGGATGGTTGGGCGATGATCGTTCTTGTTCATGCCTGACCTCGAAATATATTGAAAAACGGCCTCAATCAAATTGTCTTATTCCGCGCAGTCGATCCGTTTGTAAGGAATTCATGGCATCGTAATCATTTGATTTCTTCCGCTTGGGTTGATTCCATCGTGCAGATTCATCATAGTCATAAAATGCAACCTTGTTTCTACATGAAGAATCGGATAAACCCGTACAGGTTGTTCGTTCATTGTTGATTTTATAGAATGAACTCACAACGTCAGGCAGGACATAAAGGGATGTCAACCAGATGATGACAAGACATGCCAGGAGTCCAAATTTGGAGAAATACATGAGTGCGACCGCTGGTGTCAAAGGCATTGACCAGTATTTCCGCAGACGAAGCATGGGCGTTCTCCTTGGTTTGGTCATCAAAATTTGCTCTATTATTGAATTTGCCAGTGATTTTCAACGTACCCTGTGAAATCGTCTCCCTGGTTTCATTGTTATTTCCGTCAAAGGGCTACGGTTTACCTGACATAACCGGGTATGGCATCCAGATTGACCTCGTCAATCTGCTCGGGATCCATGTACCTTTCGGCATATTGCAGGTAAATGCGCTTATCGATGAACAATTTGAAAAGGTCGGGATCAATGTGATTGTCTTTTTTCATGAAGCCAAGTATTTTTAATGATTCGGAAAGGGGCTTGCCTTTTTTGTAGGGTCGATCCTGAGCTGTCAATGCCTCGAACACATCGGCAATGGCCATCATTCGCGCCTGAAGGGACATTTGATCCCCGGTAAGGCCCTTGGGGTATCCTTGACCATTCATTTTTTCATGATGCCCACCGGCAATCTCCGGAACCTGCTTGAGGTGCTTGGGAAAAGGAATGGATTCGAGCATCTTGATGGTCGCGGATACGTGATAGTTGATGATATCCCGTTCTTCCGTATTAATGGTCCCCTTGGGAATGTTCAGGTTGTAAACCTCATTATCGGACAGGAAAGGTCCTTCTTGACCATCGGCATGGATCCACCGGCGGCTGGCGATGGCGCGAACCCGATCCTGATGTTTGCTGGACATGAATTCCCCACCCACATTGGCTTCCTGCAAAAATTTTCTATCCGCATCAATCTCAGTGAGCTGCCGCTGTAATTCAGTATCAAGGGCTTCAGAGTCGGCGGGGAGTCCCGACGCCACAAGGGCCAACTTCTTTTTAAGAGTGGCAATCTCAACATCTCTCTTAAGAGTCTCGAAACGGCTCTCAATGAGATGGATGCGGTCAAAAATAGTCTCTAATTTTGTCGACTTGTCCACGACTTCGGTAGGTGTGACAACCTTTCCGCAATCGTGCAACCAGGAAGCGATACGTAATTCATACATCTCTTCTTCGGATAGATGAAAATCCTTCAGGGGGCCTTCCTGGATAGCGCTGGCCTCCCTGCCGATCATTTCCGCCAATACCGGAACCCGTTGGCAATGCCCCCCGGTATAGGGGGATTTGTCATCGATGGCGGAGGCAATGGCGTGGATGAAAGATTCAAAGAGGGCCTTGAGATCCGCAATCAACTTTTGATTGGTCATGGCGATGGCGGCTTGCGAAGCCAATGATTCAGCAAGCTTTTGATTTTTCAGGGAGAAAGGAATTATCTCCTGAGTTTGGACATCCTTGGCATTGATCAGTTGCAACACGCCGATGATTTCGCCGATGTGATTTTTCATCGGGACGGTCAAAAAAGATTGGGAGCGATAGCCGGTTTTTCGATCAAATTCGCGTGTCCCTGAAAAATCAAATCCTTTGGTTTCGTAAGCATCCGGGATGTTGACCGTGGTGCCTTGCAGGGCCGTGAAGGCGGCAATCATGCGCAGATTGGGTACCCCATTTTCGTACAGGGGTATTTCGGGAAACGTGATGGCCTTGCCACTGGTGCCACCCATGGCAATACCCAGGGCATCCGTGCGCAAAATTTCAAACTTGAGGGTCTTTTTTTCCGTGACCCCATACATGGTTCCCGCATCGGCATTGGTCAATTCCAAGGCACCATGTAGAATTCGTTCCATCAAGGCATTGACATCTCGCTCGGACGACAGGGCGATGCCGATATCATTCAAACGCTCAATGCCACAGTTTTCACACATTCCCAACATGTTGAGATTGGCTTGTAGATCACCGATCATTCGCTCGGAGTCAAATTTGCCAATCAGTGCAGGCAAGATGTCCATGGTGCCCCCTGTTGTTATCGTGTGCTGATTGTTTGATATAACAAGAAATTTCAGCAGCCGTAATCGTTGTTTGCAAGTTCTCCCTCGTTGCGGTCGTTAAACCGCAGCCATCTTGGAATGTGTAGTTATTGTCATCCCCGCCCCCGATTCAAGCATTCGAGGTTCCCGCTGAAGCCTCGTCATTCCCGCGAAAGCGGGAACCTCGAATGCTTGAATC
>JADGCN010000026.1:0-19720 GCA_015228975.1 Magnetococcales bacterium | reverse complement strand
TCTGGATTCCCGCTGAAGCCTCGTCATTCCCGCGAAAGCGGGAACCTCGAATGCTTGAATCGGGGGCGGGAATGACACTGGAAAGCACCGTTTACCGTCTTGGTTGCGGTTTAAGAGACCTCCACTTAAGACACCTGTGTGCATTGAATCCAGGATCCACACTCACAGCCTCTACGTGTAGAGTCTTTGACAAACAGGGTGCTAATAAGTTCCACCAATTCGTCTCGATTTCGTACTACTTTGAAAAATATGTATATCGGGGGCACGCTTCCGGGCCTTAATATAAATCATTGTTATTTATTGATAAATTCACAAATAAATGATTATTTAAAGGATAAACGAAAGAAAACCACGTCTCGAACTACCTTTATTTGACCTTAATTTTCAAGAAATATTTTGTCACGGAGAAAATTGCTGAAACTTATTAGTACGAAAATTGTCTAAATTTGCACGCAAGCAGAGAGACACCCTCGCACAGCGTCTCTTGCTGGAATGAATCTAGGAACCATCAACGCTCTTGGTATCTCGGAGGCTTACAATGGACATTATCTCGACGACAGACCCGATCAGCTTCAAAGACCTGCACGGTCATACGGATGGGCTTCCCTGCCTGGTGGACGGGCAAGGTGATGATTATCTCACCGTACACTTTGAGTCCGAAGCCAATCGGCAGGAATACATGGCCATCCCCTTGGAACCTTCCACTTTGGACCTCTCCAATGCAACCGACGAATGGGTGGATGAGGGCTGACCCCACACATCAAGACCATTCCCACTCGAAGACCTTACCAGGAGAAGTGCAATGCTTTTCATTAAACAAGACCCTGTGTACAGCAACCAGCGTGTGATCCAAAACGAAATCAACCGTTTGTTTGAAGAAGGTGAAGGGGGGTGTTGCGGCATGACAAGTCAATGGCATTTGCGGGTGGATGTCCACGAAGATGCCGATGCCTATTTTATCCAGGCCGATGTTCCCGGCATGACACAGGATCAAATCAAAATTCATGTGGAAAACAATCAATTGACCATCGCCGGGGAGAGGAAATTGGAGGACGAAAGCAAACGTGATGCCTATCATCGCATCGAACGGGCTTATGGCAGTTTCAGCCGGACTTTTCAATTGAGCGGCGATGTCGATTTGAACAAGATTCAGGCGACCTGCAAAAACGGTGAATTGGTGGTCTGTGTTCCCAAAAACGAGGAGGCCAAACCCCGGTCAATCGACGTGATGGTTCATTGAATCATTGGGTCACCCAGCCCAAATAAATGGGATGACTGCCACCGGGGGGATGCCACCCCCCGGAAGGGCATAAGGAGTGCCCCGACATGTTGGATTCCAATGCTGTGAACAGTGCCATTTCCCAAAGTTACAAGCATGGATTTGTCACTGCAATCCCCTCCGATACGATTCCAACAGGACTCAATGAAGGGGTGATCCGTCTGATTTCAGCCAAGAAAAGGGAGCCGGAGTTCATGCTGTCTTGGCGCTTGGCGGCCTATCGTCACTGGCAAGGGATGACCGAACCCCGCTGGTCCAGTGTGCGCTATCCAACCATCGACTACCAAAATATCAGTTATTATTCCTCGCCCCTCACCAACAATCCAGACAGCATCGACTTGAAGGATGTGGATCCAAAACTCCTGGCCACCTACGAAAAATTGGGAATTCCCTTGAGTGAACGCTTGAGCCTGGCCGGGGTGGCGGTGGACGCGGTGTTCGACAGCGTTTCCGTGGCCACGACACATAAAAAAAAGCTGGCGAAACTGGGTATTGTGTTTTGTTCCATGTCCGAAGCTGTTCGAGAACACAGTGCTTTGGTGCAACGCTTTCTGGGTTCCGTCGTACCACCCGGGGACAACTTTTTTGCCGCCCTCAATGCGTCCGTCTTCAGCGATGGCTCATTCTGCTACATCCCACCCGGGGTGCGGTGTCCCATGGAACTCTCCACCTATTTCCGCATCAATGCCGCCGGAACCGGCCAGTTCGAGCGAACTCTGATCATCGCCGACAAAAACAGCTACGTGAGCTATCTGGAAGGATGTACCGCACCGCAACGTGACCGTCATCAACTCCATGCCGCTGTGGTGGAATTGATCGCCATGGAAGGTGCGGAAATCAAATATTCCACGGTGCAGAACTGGTATCCAGGCGATGCGGAGGGGAACGGGGGGATCTACAACTTTGTCACCAAACGCGGAGAGTGCCGTGGGGATCGTTCGCGCATCTCCTGGACCCAGGTTGAAACGGGTTCCGCCATTACCTGGAAATACCCCAGTGTTATCCTGCGTGGAGAGGGGTCGGTTGGCAGGTTCCATTCGGTCGCCTTGACCAACAATCACCAGCAGGCCGATACCGGTACCAAAATGATCCACATTGGACACAATACCCGCAGTACCATTCTTTCCAAAGGAATCTCCGCCGGCTTTGGCCACAATGCCTACCGCGGTCTGGTCAAGGTGTTGGCGGCTGCCCGGGGGGCGCGCAATCACAGCCAATGTGATTCGCTGTTGTTGGGCAATACCTGTTCGGCGCACACCTATCCTTATATCGAGGTCAAAAATAAAAGTTCAAAAGTGGAACATGAAGCAACGACATCCCGCATCAGTGAAGAGCAACTGTTCTATTGCCAGCAACGGGGGCTGTCCAGGGAACAGGCTGTCTCCTTGATCGTCAACGGATTTTGTCAGGAAGTCTTGCGGGAACTTCCCATGGAGTTTTCTGTAGAGGCCCGTAAACTCCTGGAAGTCAACCTGGAGGGGAGCGTGGGATGAACATATTGGAGATTCAAAATTTACAGGTTTCCGTCATGAACAAGCCCATCCTGCGCGGCTTGGAACTGCGTCTGGGTGCGGGTGAAATCCATGCCATCATGGGACCCAACGGCTCGGGTAAAAGTACCTTGGCCAACATTTTGGTCGGACGCGGTGATTACCAGATCACCGCGGGAACCATTCGCTACCAGGGCGAAGATTTGATCGTCCGCAGTCCGGAAGAACGTGCCATGGCAGGCGTATTCCTCGCTTTCCAAAATCCAGTGGAAATTCCCGGAGTCAGTAACGCCCGCCTGCTGAAAGAGGCCTTCAATGCACATCGGCGCTACGGTCATCTGCCTGAAATGGATGCCATGACGTTTCGCACTCACCTCCAGGAGCGGGCGAAACATTTGGGTCTCTCCGATGATTGGTTGCTGCGACCAATCAACGTTGGATTTTCTGGCGGTGAGAAAAAACGTAACGAACTCCTGCAAATGCTGGTCCTGGAGCCAAACCTGGCCATTCTTGACGAAATCGACTCCGGATTGGATATCGACGCACTCACCGATGTTGCCAATGGGATCAATGCCCTGCGTAATAATCTACGATCCATGCTCTTGATCACCCACTACCCACGTTTGCTTGAGCAGGTGCATCCAGACAAAGTACATGTTCTCATCGGGGGCAAAATTGTCATGACGGGTGGCATGGATCTGGCCGGTCGATTGGAAGAGCAGGGGTATGGATGGTTGTCGGAGGTGGCCGCATGAACACGCCAGTGACACTCTATCGGGATCTTTTTACGGAATTGGAAAAAAGTTTACCTGGATACGACTCCTTGCCCTTACGTGGCCTCAGACAGGAAGGAATGCAACATTTTATGGATAAAGGTTTTCCTTCACAACGGTTGGAAAACTGGAAATACACCCCGGTCAAGGCCATTTCTCAGAAAATTTATCACATTAACAATCACGCATGCCAAGGATTGGACCCATCGGATCTGCTGCCCTATCTGATAGCCCCCCTGGGGGTCTACCGCCTGGTATTCGTCAACGGTTGGTTTTCCCAAACGCTCTCCGACTTGCATGATTTGCCCGACGGCGTTCGGGTGGAAAGCATGGCAAAACTGGTCAAAGATGCGCCAGACATGCTCGAACCCTATCTTAAAAACAAGAAATCCGGTTCTGATCAAGGATTCACCCATCTCAATGATGCCCTGTGGTCGGACGGCGCTTATATCCATTTGTCCCCCGGAACGCGTCTGGAAAGGCCGTTACACCTTTTCTTCCTGACAGCCACCTCCAAAAAATCCATGATGACTTTGCCCAGGAATATCGTGGTCGCTGGCGCCGATTCCCATGCCTGGATTGTGGAAAGTTTTGCCTCCCTCGGCCATTTCCCACATATGACCAACGCCCATAGCACGATTATCTTGCACGATCATGCCCATGTTCATCATCTGCTGCACCTGGGGGAAAATCATTCCGCCCAGCACGTGGGAACTGTCGAATCCACGCAAAAAGGTGACAGCCGTTTGGATTCCCAATTATTTTCCTTCGGTGGTGAACGCACGCGTCAGGAAATCCACGTCCAATTGGCCGGGGAACAGGCGGAATGCTCCCTGGACGGACTCTTCATCGGCAATGGCCGCCAACATATGGATTTTCATACTTCAATTCACCACACACACGCCAATACCCGGTCGCAGCAGTTGTATAAGGGTATCTTGGCGGGCCATGCCCATGGCGTATTCAACGGCATTATCACAGTGCCCCCCCATGTTCACCACACACAATCCAACCAGTTGAGTACCAACCTGCTTTTATCCGATACCGCGGAAATTGATACCAAACCACAACTGGAAATCAATTCCGATGCCGTTCAGTGCAGCCATGGAGCGACCGTGGGAAGCTTGGATCCCGAGGCTTTATTCTATTTGCAAAGTCGCGGATTGGATGCTTCCACGGCCCGTAATCTACTGATTCAGGGATTCGCGGAAGAGTTGTTGCAACGGATAACACCGAAACTGGTCCAGAACTGGATTGAAAAGCATTTCAACAAGGGAGAATATCATCATGAAAGCTGATCGTGAACTGTTCGAGGAAATGATCCTCGATCACAATCGCAATCCCTTTCACTATATGCAGGTGCCGCAGAATACCAACAAACAGGGATATGGTTTCAATCCCACGTGCGGGGATGAATTCACCGTTCACTTGCGTGCCGAGGATGGGGTGATCAAAAGTGCCGGTTTTGAAGGGGTCGGATGTGCCGTTTCCGTCGCTTCCACGTCCATGATGGTTGAAGCGGTGGAGGGGAAAACTCTCAAGGAAGCGGACGCCATGTTCCGGCGCATGACCTCCTTTCTCCACGGTGAAGCATCCTCTTCCAGTGAAAAAGATCAAATCCTGGGAAAATTGGAGCTTCTCGGCGGTATTCTCGATCATCCCGACCGAATCAAATGTGCCAATCTGAGCTGGCATATCCTGCACGCCGCCATTCAAGAAGATACCAATCCCGTTTGTACCGAATGAGGAGAGTGCCATGGAGCCCGTTGGAAAATTTCGTGAGGGCATCATAAGAGCTTTGTCCACGGTTGTGGATCCTGAAGTGCCTGTCAACATTTATGACCTGGGATTGGTGTATGATCTGGATGCCACGCCGCAGGGACTGGTCACGGTGGGCATGACCTTGACGGCTCCGGGATGCCCGGTAGCGCAATCTTTGCCCGATATGGTCAAGGAAGCCGTCTCCCACGTTGAAGGCGTGACTGGCGTTGCCGTCGAGCTTCGCTGGGATCCCCCCTGGAGCTGGGCCAAGATGACTGAGAACGGACGATGGCAGATGGAAATGTTATGAGATGGTAACCTTTAGGAACGGTGGAGATAACGATCATGAAGGAATGGATGGATGTGCTTCCAGAGGTGGCGTGTCCCCCGGGTACCCTGAAACCCCTCATTGTTGATGGTTTGGAGGTGCTTATCGTCAATCTGGGTGGTGTTTTTTACGGTTTGGAAGATTGTTGCTCCCATGACGGTGATCATTTGTCCGATGGTGACATGGAAGGCGGGGCAATCATTTGTCCCCGGCACGGCGCTCGATTTGATCTTAAAACGGGAGCGGTTCTCTCCCCGCCGGCCTATGAAGATATCAACGTGGTCCCCGTTCGCGTCAGTCACGGCATGATTCAAGTCCAACACTAAAAAAAACAGGTCAAGTCGTTCAATCTCCGAACAATCCCGGATGTTGAACGACTTGATCCAATAATGCTCTTGATCTCACAACGTGAAAGATCAAGTTCCAACCGCAATACCTTCGTCAAACCCGTCCTTTCACATCCGTGTCGAAGGATGGATCATCTCGCCGTAGCCGGAGTTCAGCCAGACGCCATCGACACCACATAATGATGCAATGGCAACAATCTTTTCGGGCAGATGCGACCGCCCTGTATCCAGATGATCCACTTCGCTGGCAAACATGTGTACCTTGTCGGAAAGCTCACTTGTTGAAAGGCCAGCATAACGTCTGGCTTGGCGGATGCGTTCGTTCAGGTCGTGGTTCATGGTGACCTCCCTGGTTTATCGTTCTGGTGGATAAATCATGTTTCCATGTCGTGCTACCCAAGATTGGCAGGATGTCCTGCCACTGCCTTGCCACCTGCTGCGGGTGAATGATCTCACGGGACGCCAATGACAGGTGACGATCATAAAGCCAATTCCCTGTTAAGGCTTGTATTCAACCTTTGAAAAACTGTCCTTGCCCGCACCGCAATCGGGACAGCACCAGTCATCCGGTATGTCTTCCCAGCGTGTTCCTGGAGCAATCCCATGGTCCGGTAATCCATCCTTCTCGCTGTATTCAAATCCACAAACCATGCACATGTAGACTTTCATGGTAACCTCCATTCAGTATTGCCGTATAATATCTTTGGTGTAATATCATGAAGCCCATGCAGAACGACCTTCGAATCCTTTATCCGTATCATGATCCGCTTCTTTTCCGGGTTGCTGCCCATCATTTTCGCTGGAACAGACCAAGCCTGCTTTTGGGGCAAGGGCTCTTCGGCTCCAATCCTGTTCCAGATTGGTGGCGCGACCGACAAAACCAACCCAGCCAACAGGTTCCGGATTAAGGAGAAATTCGAGAGAAATGTCTTCAAGCGTGCGGCGGATGGCTTCATTGACGATGCGCCAGTGTCGTGCCATGTGACACTTTGAAGAAAACAGACACGGTTCCGTAGGAAGCGAACATTCGGTCACATGCAACTGACCCTCAAAAGCCTCAAAAATAGCCATAACGGAAATTTCTTTGGGAGATCGTGCCAATCGGTAACCGCCCTGCTTACCGCGTCGCGATTCCAGGAGTCCATTGCCATGCAGGATTTTTAAAACTTTGGCAACCGTATGCCGAGGCATGTCCAACGCTGTCGCAAGATCCGCAGCGCTGAGCCATTCCCCTGATCTTGAAGCAATATGCGTCATAAGCAACGTTCCGTAGTCCGTTAACATGCCAATCCTGAACACAGCTTTCTCCATTATGGCAGTGATGTTTGCCAGTCTTTAAGTTTAGTATACCGGGAACAGCCATAGGGATGGATGTTCCCGGCCCCAAGGATTCCGTCTTGAGGATTTCAAGCCGATCATCCCCCCGCCCCAAATCCCATCAGATGATGCTCAAAAATTTCCTGATCCAATCGGTCTTTTCTGGCGCGTCGAACATGTTCGGCGTTTGCAATGGGTTGGACGTTGTTGCGTTGGTTTTTCCAGTTTTTCCGAGATGAGGGGCGGACTGCGCCCTGGGAAAAATGAGATTTCATATGCTGATCTCCCATATCGTATGCTGCGTTTGGTGTTCTCCAAAGTAACCTGAATGGTTATTCTGGATCCTTATGCCAGTCCCGGTCGGTACGCTTTAAACATTGTTGGCCTTTTGCGGTGATTTCCGTGAGCCGACAATCTCTTTGAGCCCTTACCATGTTTAGACAACCGGCCGGCAAAAAGAGTTCCACAATCGCGGACTATTTTTGTCCTAATAATTGACACACCACCCCCGTGGCAAGGGGATCGATGCCCGCAACCCACTCTAAAGATGGACAGGGAGGGCTCGAATTTGTTACAAAGAGTCGAGCTGGTCCCTTCACGGCGATACGATCACGGGGCAGGGGGTGTTGTGCCTGGTTCTCGAACAGTCAAACAGGATTATTACAGCCAGTCAGATGTGGTTGCCGGCTACGACGATTGGCGTTTCCGCTCGGCTGGTGGTCGGTACGTCGATCAGTGCGAACAAGGACGTGCCCTCTTTTGGCTGAATTTTCTGCAACCACATGAAAAAATTCTTGATATGCCGGTAGGTACCGGGCGCTTGGCACACTCTTTATTGCAACAAGGGTTTACTGCCGTTGCCGGGGCCGACTTTTCCCCGGCCATGTTGGAAGCCTCTGCCAAACGATGCGGCCCCCAATTGACGCTGAGTCGTCAGGACGCCTTTGCCACCCATTTTCCCGATGACACCTTTGCGGCGGTTGTAAGCCTGCGATTCACCTTTCATCACGAGGAATTGCTGCCCCTGCTCCAGGAATTGACCCGTATCACCCAACCGGGAGGATTGGTGGTATTCGATACCCTGCGCTGGACACCCCGTTCCTGGTTGGGGTGGTTGCAAAAACCTTTTGGCGGTCGCATTTGGAGCCACAACGAAGCGCAGGTACATCGCGTTCTGGCGGAACTGGGTCTTACAATCGATGGGATGGATCGCATCCTGTTGTTTCCCAGTTTTGCCTATCGTTTTTTCCCAGCCCCCATACTCAGGTTTGTGCAAACCTTGGAGCGATATCTACCACCGATATTACGCAGTAAAGCCGTATGGGCGGTACGTAAGGGTGCCACCCGCGACCAACAATGAAAGCCTGACACACCATGTCAGAACCAGTCTGTTCTCAGAGTGGCAAGCCACAAATCGACATTGGCGAATCCTGTCATTCTTCAGGGCAGGGTGACCTGTTGCGCTGGTTGGCGTTTTGGTTTTCCTGGTCTTTGCTTATTTCAGCCGTCTATTGGATCTTAGGCCCGCACTCCTATCTGCGCATTCAAGATACCGCCGACTTTAATCTCCCCTATCGAATCGCTGCCGCACGAGATTTCTTAACCTATGGGATCACTTGGTGGCAGCCACATTTTAGCGGTGGCCTGCCTGCTTGGATGTTGCCCCTGGCCGACAGTTTTCCTATGAACGGCCCCCCCTATTTTTTGTTGCCTCCCTGGTTGGCCTATGGTTTCGTCATGTGGTTACAGCGTTTTGTCGCCGCTTGGTTCACCTTTCTCCTGTGTCGTGACCATTTGGGGCTGAAATCCTGGGCCAGCGTTTTTGGCGGATTGGTCTTTTCACTCAATCGTTGGGATGTTACAGATTGGACCTTGTTCGACTGTCTCGGTGCCCCCGGAACACCCCTGTTCCTCTTTGCCTTTGGGCGATTCCTCGCCATGAAATCCCAAGTGTTGGCCCTGGTGGCCTGCAACTTGTTGGGAATTTTTGTCGGCATGGTGGCTTCTTCGGCGTTGTACACCGTATTCATCCTGGCAGCCCTTCCCATTTGGTTTTTGCTGGTCGGAAAGCGTTCCATTGTTCAAGTATGGCCATTTTTTTTATGTTTTATTGCGGGTGCCGTGTTGGCCGAGGCCCCTGTTGCCTGGGCGTTGATGGTCTATGCACCAGAGTCGGCACGTACCCTGGTTACCGCTCATTCTCCAATAAGTTGGGGCGACACACTACGCGCATTGGCTGATGGTTTTGTTGCACGGGATCTTGAAAATAATTCAGGATGTCTTGTGTTGGGGATTGGAGGTTTGTTCTTTTCCAAACAAAACCGAACCCTATCCTGGAGTTTGCTCGGTATTTTTCTGGTGTCTGGTCTGGGTGCCAGACTGTTGTTCCTCTTTCAAAATCTAGCCAGCAACTGGTTGCCGTCCTCACGCGGCAACCTGATGGATTTTGATCAGTTCACCACACTGGCCAGCGTCCTTCTGGCTGCGGCGGGTCTCCACAGAATACGCCTGGGTCTCTTGGCGGGAGACTATCCATTGTCGGATTGGATAACTCCCGACGCGGCGCGACATCTACGCCGTCTTGTTACCGCGGGAATCGTAATCGTCCCCTTGTGGCACTGGTATCACCTGACCGTCAATTTGGCGCGCCGGATGCCTACGGACAATTATGCCATCCATTTTGACAATCCCATTTTAAAACAACTGGCACACAATGCCCGGGATGGGGAAGTATTTCGCGTTGCCACGGTGGGGGCTCACCAACCGACGATACGTTCCGCCTCGGGCGATTGGCTGTATCCCGGCATGGCCTTTTCTTATGGTTTGGATACCGCTGATGGCTACTACCGCATGCATTCGGCACGATTGTTCCGCTTTTGGCAGCTTGTCCTCGCGGGCGTCCTGGAGAGGGATCCGACCATTGTCTACCGGATCAACAAATGGCAGTATCTATTCTTTCCCGATGGTATTGATCGTCATTCCGATACTCCCATCGATCTGGCAAGCTTGTATAATCTTAAGCTTCTCTCCCTATTCAACACCCGCTATCTCATCTCCAAATGGCCGTTGACGCATCCCGATCTGCGGCTGATTCATGAACCGACCCAGGAATTGATCGCGCAAAAAGAGTGGCATCAATTGCGTCATCGAGACATGATTGTTCAGACCATTCTGGGGAAAGCACCCCAGCATGCCATCTACCTCTATGAAAACAGGGCTGTATTCCCGCGTGTTTTCATGGTGGGATCGGCGCGGATATTCTCGGATGACACGCACTTGCTCAGCGCTTTGGCTCAGGCATCCCCAGAAGAGTTACGCCAGACGGCCTTTCTCGATGCGTCTCACGCCGATGTTGGTCTTGAAAACCCGCCCCCAGAGTGGCACAGTGGGGAAGTTACTTATCAGCGTGTGCGCCCCGACAAAATACGACTGAAAACCAAAGCCTCATTCCCAGGTTTGGTAGTTCTGACGGATGTTTATGACCCTTATTGGCGTGTTTGGATCGATGGCAAAGAAGGGCGCATTGTTCCCGTTGATCATCTGTTTCAAGGCATTCGTCTGGACCAGGGAAACCATGAGATTGTCCTGGACTATTGGCCCCCCTATCGAAACTTTTTTTCCCATAGCCGGCCAGAACCTTGAATAATGCCGCTGGCTCCTCTAGGATCAAAGACTTACTAAGGGTATGAGGTGCCCGTTGGCAAAACTGGGGATTTGGAGTTGCCCACATGGCAAATCTGGAAACGCTCATGGGTTCTCTTAAAACAGGCTCTTTCGGTCTGGCTGGTTTTTTTACCGGATATGCCGACTATCTGGGCGAATGCCTCAAAGGTATTGATCTGGAACAATTAACTGCGGTCGGGGAAATCTTTCTCCGCGCCAGAACAGACAAAAAAACACTGTTTTTCGCCGGAAACGGTGGCAGTGCCGCAACAGCATCGCATTTTTGCCAGGATGTGGCCGAGGTGGGAAGAAAGGCTGGAAAAGAGGGATTTCGCGTCTTGAGTTTGACCGATAATACCGCCTACGTGACCGCCGCAGGAAATGATTATGGCTTCGATGCCATATTCACCAACCAAATGGCATTCCTGTTCCAAGAAAACGATGTCCTGGTGGTCATTTCGGCAAGTGGCAATAGTCCCAACGTGGTCAAGGCGGCACAGTTGGCCCGGGAAAGAAAGGGTATCGTCATCGCCCTGGTTGGTTTTGACGGCGGTCTGTTGAAAGATATGGCGGATCACGTTCTCAGAATCCCAACCATAAAAGGGGAATATGGCCCGGTTGAAGATGGCCATCTGATTGTCGCCCATGTGATCACCGCATTCCTGACAGCCCGATTGCAGACTTCAAAAACATGATATCCGTGGATCGGCGTGGCATCCTCACGCCCGTCACGACATGGAAAGCCCCTGAATGGTAATGGACAATGCGGGATCCCGGGAATGATGATTTCATAGGCCTTGCCAAAAGCCAATGGGCACCTTGGTTGATCTGCGCCGTGGTCGTGGCCACGTTGTGGGTCGTCTACAGCAGAGTGCTGCCCTTTTCCGATGGCTTTCTGGGTCACGACTATAGCCTGTTCGTCCCCAATCTGGTTGCCGGATTCATCAAATACAAAGTGAATGGATTGTTTTCCATTCCCTGGTTCTCCCCTGCGCAATGTGGTGGTTTCCCGTTTTTTCCCGATGCCAACGTTCCCACGTTCAGCCTGCCGCAATTCCTCACCCTGATCGTGGACCCTGTAACCGCTTTGCAGGTTTCCTTTGTCGTATTCGCCGCCATCGGATTTTTAGGGGCCTACCTGCTGCTACGCAACGGTTTCAACTGCAGTTTTGGCGCCAGCCTCCTCGGGGCCTTCATCTTTGGCCTCAACGGCTTTTATGCCCACCGCTTTGTCAACGGCCACTTGGCCTTTCACGCCTTCGCCCTGGCCCCTGTGTCCGCTTGGGGCGTGTTGTATGGTTTGAAGAAGGGATGGCGGGAACATATCATCGGCATTTGTACTCTCGCTTTGTCCCTGGGCATCATGTTTCATGCGGGTATGGTCCATGGCATCCCCCCCATCCTCCTGGGTATCGCCATTCTGCTCTTGGTTTACGCCATTCTCGGCCATTGGACCTGGATGCCCTGGATCCGTTTGGGCGTGGGTGGCCTCTTGGGCTTGGCCTTGTCAGCCGTGAAACTCGTCCCCCTCATGGCACTCCTGAAACAATTCCCCAGAGATCAATACGCCTTGCCGGGATTCGACAGTATCGCCAATGCCATCTGGCTGACTGCGCAGACGCTGTTCATTTATCCCCCCATGGCGGAAATTCACGCCCATATGACCCACGGCTCCATCCTGCTGCAAAAACACGAGTTCCAGTACGGAATCGGTATCGTACCCGCTCTGTTGCTCCTCATCTTCCTGGTGCGCCAGGCCTGGAAACCCGATGAAACGACAGAAATGCGGGTCGTCTGGGCCGTGTGGGGCGGCGGTCTCCTGTTGGCCATCCCGGTGCTGCTCAATTATTACAATCCCTGGTGGTCAGCATTCATTAAAAGCCTGCCCTACTTCAAAAACAGCTCCAGCCTGGTGCGTTGGTATGCAACGTATGTATTCGTCTTGCCCTTGTTGGCAGCGATCGTCTTGGATTATTTGGAGTTGCCACGAAAAAGATTTGTACTGTTCTTTGCCTTGGGAATGGTTATCACCTGGGCCCAAGCATTCAATAACGACTTGACCTACATGACAACCGTCTTGAACCGCTATCATCCCGCCAAACAGGTGGACTTCTGGAACAAAATAAAATTTGGCGAGGAACAACCAAGCATCAAGTTCATGGCGATCGCCTTCGATGCACAAACCTTTCAACCCGTGGCACCCATTGATCGCAACGATGCCATGACGGACAGCTCCAGTCAGATCATGTGTTACCAATCCATGATGGGATACGGATTGGAATCATTTCCCATGCTCCCCCTCATGCCAAAACCACCCTTGAGCATCGTCGGAGAGGGCGTACTCAATGTCAAAAGGCCGGAATGTTACCTTTATCCCGAGGAAAATGCCTGCAAGCCAGGGGATCACTTTACGCCGGATCATCTCCAGACCGCCAAAGATTTTCTTTTTTATAAAGATTATGAATTTAATCGACCGCCGATCCATGATGCCGCAGTCATCATTTCACTATTGGCCCTGGTAACAACGTTATCCGCACTGGCGTATGCGTTACTCAAAAAAGACCAGTCGCTCAGCACAAAGGATGCTGCAACCTGATAAGGATGGTTGAATCATGCCTGAATTGGCAATCGTCATTCCGACCTATAACGAAAGCAAAAACATCAAACCTTTGGTGGCACGTCTGGATCAAACCCTCGACGGCGTCGATTGGCAGGTTCTGTTCGTCGATGACAACTCCCCCGACCAAACGGCGGATGTCGTCACCGAGCTGGGACAAAGCCATGCACGGGTGGCCTGCTTGAAACGGGTGGGGGAAAAGGGATTATCTTCGGCTTGTATCGCCGGCATGCGGCATGTGCATGCCCCGGTTTACGCGATCATGGATGCCGACCTGCAACATGATGAAACCCGTCTGCCGTTGATGTTGGAACAGATTCGTGCCGGAGCCGACCTGTGTATCGGCACCCGCTATTCCAGCGGCGGCAGCGTTGGCGAATGGGGCATGGTCCGTCAGGTGATCAGCCGTTCGGCTACGTGGATGACCAACTTTCTCTTGGGTACACGCCTCTCTGATCCCATGAGCGGGTTTTTCATGGTCTCGGACACCGTCATGCGCCATGTGTTCAAGGATTTGGAGGGGCAGGGGTTTAAAATATTACTGGATATCGTGGTTCATGCGCGCCAGGATATCGTCATCCGCGAGGTTCCCTTTACCTTTCGTCCCCGTGTGGCCGGGGAAAGCAAACTCAGGATATCGGTCATCGTCGCATTACTGGTTTTTCTAGCTAAAAAAGCCCCCAGACGCCTCATGCAGCGTATCTTCCCTGACCATCACTGAAAGTGACCGCTCCCATGACGCCCCCTCCAGGCAGTGAACTGTTGCAACGAGCTCTCGGGTATCATGCAAAGGGCCAATTACAACAAGCGCATGACCTCTACCAGGAGATCCTGGAATCGGATCCGGAAAACCCCCAGGCTTTGCATCTGTTGGGTGTCGTCGCGCATCAAATGGGGCGGGATGATCTGGCTTTGGAGATGATTCGCCTAGCCCTGGTGTTCAAACCGGATTATGCCGAGGCGTACAACAATCTGGGTAGCATCCAGTGCCGCTCCGGGCAGTGGGATGCCGCACGGGCCAGCCTGCAATCGGCATTGGCCATCCACCCCTCCTATCCCGAAGCCTTGAACAATCTTGGAAATGTTCTTAAAGAGTTACAGCAATGGGACGAGGCTGTCGCAAGTTATCGTCATGCCCTGGCGTTGCGACCCGACTATGCCGAAGCCTGGAGTAACCTGGGAATGGCTTGTTGGCATCAAGGGCGGTTGGATGAAGCCGTGGAGCATTTGCAAAAAGGCGTTGAACTGGCTCCGGACCGTTTTGAATACCACCTCAATTTGGGCAACATCCTCCGATCATGCAAGCGTTGGGATCAGGCCGTTGCCAGTTATCGCCAAGCGGTTCGTTTGCAGCCCGCTTCCGCCGAAGCCCTGGTCAACCTTGGAAATGCCCTGGTAGAAATCGGCAGAGCCGATGAAGGGGTGACCCATCTATGCCGTGGCCTGGAACGCAATGCTACCCTGCCGCAGGGGCATTTTAACCTGGGCAATGCCTACCATCAGCTACTGCAACCACGAAATGCCGTGATCGCATACCAGAAAGCGTTGGATCTCCAACCCGACTTCCCGGACGCTTCGTATAATAAAGCCATGTCCCATTTGCTGGCAGGGGATTTTCAGGAAGGGTGGCACTTGTACGAATGGCGTTGGCAGACCGAAGGATTCCTGCCCCACAACCGTCCGGAACCCCCTTGGCATGGCACTGAGTTGGCTGGGAAGACCCTCCTGATCCATTGTGAGCAGGGATTTGGCGACAGCATTCAATTTATCCGTCTGGTACCTTTTATCCAGGCATTCGGTGGTCGCGTGGTGCTGCTGTGTCCACCGGCTTTGACTCGTCTGTTCGCCACAGTGCGCGGTATCGATCACCTCGTGGATGATCCACGCCAACTGCCAGCTTGCGATTGCCAGATACCGCTGTTAAGCTTGCCCAACGTGTTGGGGATTACCCTGGAGACCATCCCATCCGCGATCCCTTATCTAACCGTTGATCCTGAACTCAAGAATTGCTGTCAGCAGCAATTCCGCGACTTGTCAGGCATCCGGGTGGGGGTGGTTTGGCATGGGGATGCGCGACACGGCAATGATCGGAATCGTTCCACGACGGCGAACACCATGGCCCGATTGCAGCGGCGTGCGAACCATGCCCTGATAAGCCTGCAAAAGGATGCCAGACCGGAGGAGTTGGCTCATTGGCCCGGTCCGATCCGCCATTCCGGAGAATGGTTGGTGGATTTCGCCCATACAGCCGCTGTCATTGCCAACCTGGATCTGGTGGTGGGTGTCGATACGGCGGTCATCCATCTGGCTGGTGCCCTGGGATGTCCGACCTGGGTGCTGCTACCCCGGGTTCCCGACTGGCGCTGGTTGTTGGACCGGACGGATAGCCCCTGGTATCCGAGCATGCGGTTGTTTCGGCAAAAGGTTCCGGGGGAATGGGATGGGGTGCTGGACGAAATCGGACAGGCGTTACCATCCGCAGATCTGAGCAGGCAGGATAACCGTTAAATGACAAAACAAAAAAATATTTCTGAGCAAATCCAGGGTGTGGCCACAAAGGTCCATTTCACTACCGATCAACGCGGTGGTTCGGTGGCCTTGCTGGAACTGGATGGAAGACGGGTCCAGATTGATTTTTCTTTCGTTCGAGCGCAGGAAAATGAAATAAACAACGGCGATGTCGTGGCCGTCAGCGGCACCACCCGTGACGGCATTCTTCAGGCTGTCGCCTATCATAACGTCACGCGGAACGATTCCAAAACCTCCATTGAAGCCAGGTTTTTCTTGAATTTTGGAATTGTGGGTTCCTGTGTCGGTCTTGCCATTCTTTGGGTATTGTCCTACGCACCTTTGAGCGTGCTTGCGGCGTACAGTCCCGAAGAAAAAGGGGCGGTTTCTCTGATGTTCTTCTTTGTGAGCATTATTTTTTTGTTGCGTAGCCGAAAGATGGTCCAAGCCTACAACAAGCTGATCCATCCGCCCTTGCCTCAGCGCCACCCTGCTAAACAACCGAAAACAAACACTCAACAACAAAGGGACCCAGATTGCACTGAAAGTGCGTCTTGACGGAATAAAGTTGATCGCTGCTGTATCTACAATGATCACCGATAAAAATAACTGGCGGAATCAGAGAGATATTTTCATATTCTTCCGACAGCCCGCTTTGGATCCCCCCGGCGAGCATGTTGCATAATTCGCCAAAGCCGTCGATAACTTGTGGCATATCAACTGCGGAAACGTGTTGCTCCAACAATTTGCCAACCAAACCCCGGGCCAATGGCACCTCCGCCACCAAGATCACATTGCCAAAAATGGAACCATTGAAACCGCACAGGCTGGTTATTTTCAATTTGTCCGAAGTATCGGTTGGGCATGCAGGAAGAGATTGCACCGTACGATCAAAATAAACGCGAAATACGGACTCCACCGCTTGGTGTATCAGGTAACGAATGGATTCCCGCATGGCCGGCAGATACAGATAGTTCAGCGAAAAATCGGAACTGTATCGCATTTCCTTCAATAACCCGTGCGGGTCATCCGCGTGATGCAAAATGATTTTCTTAAGTCGTTTGAAACTGACTGGGTCCGATTGGCGCAACT
The DNA here is from genome assembly GCA_015228975.1 of Magnetococcales bacterium. Classification (GTDB taxonomy): domain Bacteria; phylum Pseudomonadota; class Magnetococcia; order Magnetococcales; family UBA8363; genus UBA8363. The sequence continues at coordinate 2,545 of JADGCN010000026.1, read as the reverse complement.
GGTAGACCAAAGAATCCTGCTCACAGCGGATAATCTTTCCTGAAAACTCGGCAATCAGGGGATCTTCCTTGGAGCCGCAACGCATTTTGAGAAGACCATTCTCACAGTAACCCATATCATGAATTTTAATGATATTAATATTAATTCCCGACATGGAGATATTCTTGACAACACCTCGGTACACAGAGCCATTATCGCAGTGGATAGAAACTTCTACCGGAATTCGGGTGCGGGAATGTTTACGCTTGTTGGCCACGAAAACCCCTTATGATCCAGGCGAACAGTACATTTCTCAGACCTTGCCGCAGGACAACGCGTACTTTCTTTGGCATCCATGGCATAGACCCTTATGACAGTGCAACGTATTCACGAAAGTCGGGAGCATTCCTTCTTAGGCAAGTACCTTTTCCCGCAACGCCAAGGTCAGTGTTTCATTCATCCTCTTTTGCTGAACCAGGTCACTGGTCAGTCTATCCAAGCGTTCCACGAGAACTCCGGTTAATTGTCGCAAAATCTTGACCTGCATGGGGGCGTCCAGACGGTTCATGGTCTTTTGATTAATTTTGAATGCGGTAACTCCTTCTTCAGCAACGACATTGGTTGAGCGTGCGTGACCGGTCAAGAAGGTCATTTCACCCAGTATCGCGCCTGCTCCCAAGGTGGACAGCACCCTGCCAGGCAAATCATTCTTGGTGATGGCAACTTGCCCGTCAAGGATGATAAAAAAAGAATCATCCGTGTCCGGCCCCTCTTTGATTAAAAACTCGGCAGGACTGACAGAAACAAAAAAATCTTCATTCTGTACAAAAATCGCCTTTTCATCGTTGGTAAACCCCTCAAAAAAGGCAATCTGTTCCATAAATCCCATCAACGACATTGTGCCACCCTCCATTTCAACCGGCTACCATCATCTATCGCCATTCCCCAGGATGCAGGTATCACTTCCTTGTAACCGCAGATTGCTGGCTAACGTGTCATCACGCGGCGTCTGGCACTTTAGCCGTGACTGGAAAAGATTCAGTATAAGAGCGATGGTTGACAAGATCAAAAACAAAATCCAGGGCGCGACCATTCTTTAGACTTGTCATAAATGAATGACTCGATATGAACTGCCATCTTGACCAATATATTTAGAAACTCTTTAAAGATACAGATATCTGATCGTAATCCGGGATCATCGGACTGCCAAAGAATTTCCATTGCACTTTAACGAAATGAACGCTATTCTGTCAGGCTCGAACGTGTTTGCGAGAGGTGGCACTGAATGGCTCTCCCTCCCGACCAGTCTCCGCAATGTAGGTGATTATCCACAATCGGTCGTGCCAAACTGGCAGACAACCCATTGGCGGCTCCACATCAAGGATGCGACCCTGGAATCCCTTTTCAATCTTATCCCAACGCCTGAGACTCGTGATACAAGATAACCATGATCGGTAAAGAAGTCCTTTGGGCGTGGCTTCTCGATCATATAATAAGAAAGTTGGTACTTCCATGAAAATTAACTATTCTCATTTACATCTGTGCAAAACATGTCATGGCACCGGGTTGATCGCACCACCTGAGGGCACCCGCGCCTCGTTTTTTCCTTGTGACCGATGTATGGGACGAGGAACCATCGAAGAAGAAGACATCATGCACCAGGTTGCCGATGCAATGCGCCCACATCTGCTGAAAGCCTGTAAATGTACTGAAGCCCAAAGAAAAAAAGGTACACGATCACCCAATTGCTTCGTGCATGACCTGGACCTGGACGCCATGGCACAAGCCGCTATCCAGGTAGCCGCCCGCTACGATTGAGGTCCAATGTGCCCAATCCCCTTCCCCACTGCCAGCCGGGCCGGTAAAGTATCGCTGGACCATTGACAAGGATCAGTAAGAATTGTTACCATGCAAATGTTCGTGATCAAAGCCCAGATGGCGGAATTGGTAGACGCGCTAGATTCAGGGTCTAGTGGCCTCGCGGTCGTGGAAGTTCGAGTCTTCTTCTGGGCACCATAATTCACCTCTCCTTGCTGGTTACAAATTTTCTTGTGTGGGCTTCCCGTTTTCTCAATGGGGGTGTCACGGTTTCGACGGGGTATGGAAAGATTTTGGAGGCGGCTCGGCATCGCACCACCGTAATCGGGCGGAACTTTATAATTGCCAACGACGAGCATTATGCTCCGGTGAGGGCAGCGGCCTAAAACCGCTGCTTGATCGGGGTCCGGATCCAGACCCGGCAACAGAAGTCTCACGACAGGATCAAGCCGGAATGTGAAGGCCGGTTAAAATCCAGGTTCACCCAGTTTTCCGAGGTTACGGAAGCAAAGGACCCAGCCGGTCTGTAACCGGGTCCCGCGCTCACGACCGGCAAAATGGCCGTACATCTTCCAGGTTGAATACATGTTTCGGACGCGGGTTCGACTCCCGCCACCTCCACCACTTTACAATTCCAAGAAATTATCCGCTCCAATGCCGCTCACCAAAGCGGCATTTTTTGTCTTAAAAAAACCAATGAAACCAATGGTTACGAGACACCCAAAAAAATCCCACTCCTGCACCTCGT
>JADGCN010000025.1 GCA_015228975.1 Magnetococcales bacterium | reverse complement strand
GTTCCCCACAAAAAAAAGTGCCATCCAGAGGTAGCGCGGGATCAAGAACTCTGAAATTGAAACGACACCCATCGGGAAGTTTCAATTTTTTCTTCATGGAAACAAAGGTCACCTTATTATGCTGCTCCAAGAGTGCGCAGACCATGGCACGCTCCTTGTCGGTCAAGGTTCGATGCTCGCCATTGGGAAACTCAACGCCCAGATTGTTGACCTCCTGCACCATGCGAAAACGTTGCGCCAAAGGGTCACACCAGGGGGCGCGTGGCTCATCGGGAAAAAATTCACAGCGCCCCACCGCAGGTTCCCGGAGCGGTCGTTGATAAAATATTTCCCGCCGCATGGTTTCCCACCACTGGGCATCCATGGGATGATGGGGGGCCTGGAACGCATGAATGAGATCGAATTCGGCCTCCAGCATGGCTCGGCTCGGCCGCATCTTGTTTTCCCGATCCCGACGGTTACGGGTCCTTTTTCCGCGCACTTCCCGGCGGTGGAGATATTCCCCAAACGTGCGACTCCCCCCCTCACGCATGCGCCGCGTCAATTCATCAATGGCCTGATAGGTCGCCTTTTGTTCGTCTTCATCATCGACGCCACCCTTGCGATTGCTTTTAAAACCGCGCCTTTGATTCAAATGAAACAAAGCGCGGCCCAATTCCAAAGCATTCAATGGGTGATCCAGCGCCTTGGCCCTCAAGGGCAACGGTGGGAGAAGGGATTGCTGTTTTTGTCCTTTTTCGTCGTCAGGGACCAAGTGGGCCTTTTTAAGATGGTCCAATACCCGCTGACGCCGCCAAACCCGGCGATCCCTCTGTCTGCGGGCGAGACGTGCGGCACGGCGTTCCGCGGCATAGGATGTGTGCGCCTTGGGCTCGCGACCGTCGGAAAAAATACGGGATCCCATGGCTTCAATACCATTGGATTGTCCGTCCCCATCCAGGGAAATCAGGCACCAACCCATGGAATTCGTACCCAGGTCAATGCCCAGACGATAACGCCGTGTATTTTGAGTCCGAGTCATAAAGATCCTTTGTGTTCGGCTGGAAGTTTTTTCCTTGCCAATATAGCTGGGATCCCCTATCTTTAAAATACCTCTTGTAGCAGAGAGGAAATCGTGGGCCCTTGGCGTAGGATTCCACCTTCACGGGTGGCTTCCAAGCAACCGTTAACAAGTCAATGGGCAACAAATGAGGCGCACCGCAGGGGAAACCCTTCGGTGCGCCGTCCCTTGCTGCCTCCATCCATTCGTTGGCGATTGGGTGACTATGAACAGCACTTGTTTTCGTTACCAACCGGTGCCCAGGCCAGGAGCCGCCCCATGGACAGCCAATCCTTGATCGACCACCCCCAGGTTTGCCATATTTTGTTTCATCCCCGGGGTGAAGAAGGCTATGCCCCATCATCGAATGCCATCGAACTGCGGTTCACCGTGGAGCGCGATGTGTCCCTGGGGGGACGCCTGTATCCCGCATCCGCATCTCCAGGACCCCTCCTGCTCTACTGGCATGGCAACGGGGAAATAGCCGCCGATTATGACGATATCTCCCAACTCTACACCCGCATGGGCATCCACTTCCTGGTCGTGGACTTTCGCGGCTACGGCATCAGTAGCGGTGAACCCTCTGGAACCGCACTGCTCCATGATGCCGTTGCCGTTGTCGAACAACTCCCCGCCGCCGTCACCCCCCATCTCCCAGGGGTAACCCATCTATTCGTCATGGGGCGTTCCATGGGTAGTGCCGCCGCCATCGAAATCGCCTACCGCCGACCGGAAAAAATACAGGGATTCATCCTGGAAAGCGCCTTTGCCCATACCATCGCCCTCATCGAACGCCTCAGCGGCTTATCACTGCAAGGCACCTCCGAATCCATGGGATTCAAAAACCTGGAAAAAATGCGTTCCATCCAAACACCCGTCCTCCTGATTCATGGTCAAAGTGATGACCTCATCCCCGTCTCCGACAGCCAAGACCTGTTCGATACTTCCCCATCCAGCACCAAGCGTCTGGTCAAAATCCCCCACGCGGGGCATAACGATTTAATGCTTCAGGGAATGGACGTCTATTTTCGCGCTATCGACCAGTTTGTCTCCACAATTTCCAACTTATAAGTGTTGGTTTCAGTAGCGTTGACACTCCGCTTGTGTTATACCAACTCTGAAGCCTCAATAGCGGCTTAAGTAAACTTCAGACTCCAAGGTCTGCCGGCCCTGGTGGACCTCTTGGCCGCTCCCTTGAAAAGGACTGTTACCCGTCGTCGAACCTCCGAACTTCAGGAAAGTACCCGGATATGCCAGCGAAACATGACAAACCCCATATCAACGATGCCTTGAGAAAAACCCTTGCCCTGGTGTTGGCCGGAGGGCGGGGGACGCGACTCAAGGATTTAACCGATAACGAAGCCAAACCCGCAGTCCATTTCGGGGGTAAATACCGCCTGATCGATTTCCCCCTCTCCAATTGTGTCAACTCAGGGATTCGCCGGGTTGGGGTCGCTACGCAATACCGCTCGCACAACCTCATTCAACATGTGCAACGCGGCTGGGGGTTTTTCCGTTCCGAACTCAATGAGTTCATCCAGGTATGGCCGGCACAGCAGTCCGATACCCAATCCTGGTACGAGGGAACCGCCGATGCCGTCTTCCAAAACCTGGACCTCATCGACAATCAAAAAGCGGATTACGTCCTCATTTTGGGCGGCGATCACATCTACAAACAAGATTATTCCATCATGCTGGAAGACCATATCGCATGTGGTGCCGATATTTCGGTAGCCTGTGTTGAAACCAGCCTGGAAGCGGCCAAAGAGTTCGGGGTCATGGGGGTGGACGCCAAGGATCGCATCATCAGCTTTACCGAAAAGCCGAAAAATCCCGCACCCATACCCGATAAGCCCGATCAAGCCCTCGCCAGCATGGGTATCTACATCTTCAACGCCAAAACACTGCGCGATCAATTGCTGCGCGACAAGGAACTCCCGGATTCCAGTCACGACTTCGGCAAAGATATCCTGCCGTACATGGTCAAGAACGGCTTTCACGTCCAGGCCAGTCGTTTTTCCCGGAGTTGTGTCCGGGAATCGGTCGATGTGGAAAATTATTGGCGCGATGTCGGCACGGTGGATGCCTACTGGGAAGCCAATATCGATCTGACCCATGTCACCCCGGCCCTCAATCTGTATGACCCTTCCTGGAGCATCTGGACCTATCAGGTGCAACGTCCCGCCGCCAAGTTCGTCTTCGATGACTCCGACCGCCGGGGTATGGGCCTGGATGCTGTGGTCTCCAGTGGTTGCGTCGTTTCCGGCTCCACGGTGCGCCGGTCATTGTTGTTCAGCGATTGCCGGGTCAATTCCTACGGATTGGTGGAGGATTCGGTCATCCTGCCCAGGACCGATATCGGACGGCGCTGCATCCTGAAAAAGGTAGTGGTGGCCAAGGATTGCAAAATTCCCGACGGCTTGGTCGTGGGGGAGGATCCCGTGGAAGATGCCAAATGGTTCTACCGCACCGAAGGGGGGATCTGCCTAGTCACCCAGCCCACTCTGGAAAAATGGGCACGCAGCAAGGGTAAATAATCGCCACTCCAACCGGGGGGGGGGACTCACCCTCCCCCCCCACTCTCCACCAGATCAGCGGCGGGAATGACATGCCAACACCTATTTTTGTACCGGTGGTGCCGATGGCGCAAGAGTCGGTGCCGATGGTGCCGGCAATCGCATTTCCTGGACGGCAGGTGGTGGAATATACTGTACGGGTAGTGGCCACGCACGCATGAGTCCGAATAGGAGACCGATGCCGCCAAGAATCATGGCCCCCATCTTGATCACCATGCGGAGTTCCATCTCCTTGAGCTTGGAGTCCGTTTCTTTGAATCTGGTCTCCGTCTTGGTATCAAGATCTTTAATGTCTCGCTTCAAGTCGGCGCGAACGGACTCAATATCCCGCTTTAAGTCAGCACGGACGGACTCAATTTTGGCATCCAGTTCCTTAATATCCCGCTTCAAGTCGGCACGAACCGTTTCCATTTCTACCTTGGTGGCCAAACGATCTTCCATCCATTCCATGATGGTTTCCGCCTGTACCTCCGCTTGAGACTCAGGCATGCCAGCGGCCTTCAGCCTTTTCACGTATGCCAGAGAATCAAATATGGTCGACATGGCATTGGTTTTCTTCCAGTGCGGATCCAACCGACTTTCACAACCATGCTACCTTACATCGTCCAGCGCTGTCCAACCTTATCGCGATTGGGTAGTGCAGCACCCGGTGTCAGACCCATCCCTTCAATAAGAACTTCAGATATCAAGCGTGTCATCGACCCGAGCGTTAGCACCAACTTGAGCCGCCTACGGGTCAAGATGAAAGAAGGCGATCGTCCTGTCCAAATTTTGTGCGTGGCAAGCGAGCTGGGTGGCAGCGTTGGAAAGCTGTTCCGAAGCATTGGCGTTGGTCTGAATCACCTGATCCAACTGCTGGATCGCCTGATTGATCTGATCGGCACCCTGGCTCTGCTCGCGACTGGATGTAGAAATCTCCGCAACCAGTTGCGCCGTTTTTTGAATGTCCGGGACCAGTTTGGCGAGCAAGGTTCCCGCCCGTTGAGCGACCTCAACGCTTGATCCCGACAGGGTACCGATCTCTCCCGCCGCGGTTTGGCTGCGTTCCGCCAATTTGCGCACCTCTGCGGCAACCACCGCAAACCCTTTGCCGTGTTCCCCAGCCCGGGCGGCCTCGATGGCGGCATTCAGGGCCAACAGGTTGGTCTGCCGGGCAATCTCTTCGATAATGCCGATTTTCGCGGCGATTTCCTGCATGGCCGCCACCGCCTGGCCCACCGCCTCGCCACTGATTGAAGCATCCTTGGCCGCTTGTTGCGCCAGTTCTTCCGTCATGACGGAATTTTCCGTATTTTGCTGAATATTCGAGGTCATCTGTTCAATGGCCGCCGAGGTTTCCTCGATTGACGCCGCCTGCTCCGTGGCCCCTTCCGCCAGTGATGTGGCATTGTCACTGACATTCTGACTCCCCTCGGTCAATTCCCCTCCCACCTCCTTGACGGTGGCAATGGTCCGGGTCAGGTTGGTGACCATGTTGGCAATCGCCCCGTAGATGCCACGGGGGGGACTCCGCGTGTTAAAGCGAATCGTCAGGTCACCTTGCGCCACCCGGGTGGCAATGGCGACCACCTCGGCGGGTTCACCACCAATCTGGGCCAGGATATCCCGGGCAAAGACCACTCCCAGGATGATGGCCAACAGACTGAAAATTAACGTGATCGCAGCATAGCCGACGAATCCTTGCGTGGCGCGATTCTTCAGTGTCTGGGTTGTTGCGGACAGATCCGCAGAGAGCCGGTCCTCCACTTCTTTCAAAAGTTCAATTTTTTCTGTAACGGTCTTGAACCAAGTCGTCGGATCGATGCCAAAATGGCCAGGTGCAACGGTTGCGGCAAGTTTTTCCAGAGCCGCCGCAGCCGGGGCATCGTCCACGGCCAAAACCTGTGGCAAACCCGTATTGACAGGGTCGGTCTTGACCTTTTCCAACGCCTGACGGTACTGCCCCAAAGTCGCACGCACGGTTTCCAACCATTGCTTTTCCTCGGGGCCAACATCACTCAATGCCAGATAGGCATCCATCTTTTGGTTGGCCGCAACAAGGGAGGCGTTCGCAGGTCCGGTATCCCCATTGTGGCGATGTAGCATGTCCTTGATATGCCTCAAGGTACCGTTGTAACCCAGGAGTCCCTGAAGATCCATAACCAATGCCATTTTCTGCGAGGCCACCCCTTTGGCAAAGGCGATGTCGCGCATCCTGCCGACTTCTTTGGTCACAGGGGATTCAAGCTTTTGTTGCAAAAATTGATTCTGCTCACTGGGGGCGAATGTGGCGAACACCTTGAAATAGGTATCCTGTTCCGTGACCAGGGCGGCAAATTTACGAAACATCCCCGGACCGAAATTGTCGCGGGCAAACGTGTTGGACAACACGGCCCGTTCAATGCCGGAGCGTTCCTTGGCCAGGAGAAAGTTGACGTAAGCGGTAGTCATGGGGGCCAAGTCATCGATCGCCAGCTTCGACATCTCCCCAATGGCATCGATGAAACGACCATTCATGCGGGTATAGTGACCAATGGCTTCATCGGCTGGAATGGCCAGGCCATCGACTTTTTTGCGAATTTCTTCCAGACCGTCCAGAAGGCCGAGCGCCTCGTTGAGTACCGTCTGGAAACCAGCCCCGGAAACATGGGCAGCGCTCCCCTTGAGATACCCCTTGACCGCCTCAGATTTGGTACGTGTCGCTTCGCGTTGCTGCGGCAATTCGGACTTGAATTTTTCCCCTTTGCTGCCCAGGAATCCGGCAGTCATGCCGCGTTCCTTCTGGGTTTCGTGTACCAGTGCGGACAGACGCACCGCCAAGCCCGACATATGCTCCATGTTGGTCATCCGGCTCATGGCATGCCACTTGTCGGATACGCCAAGGAGACCGAACAACAACAAACCGGTCAGGGGCAGGAACAGCATAATGATGAAACGGTTCTTCAGTCGCATATTGCCGAGGAAGGACATGCTGAGGACTCCCGATTGCTCTCCCCGGGACTTGAAGCCACCAAGCCAGCCAAGGATTGGAAAATGTCATGCATTTATTGGAATCCCGTCACCATACACGAGGAGCATCGAGAAGTCGATTCCAAACATTTAACAAAGTTGGAACACTGAGGAACAATGCGGGGAACACAGACGGGTCGCGTTGGTTTCGAGCCAACGGCACGACAATTGCTTGATGTTACCAGTCCAAAGAACCTCAAAGACACGCATGGGACCGAAGAAAATCAGGCAGACCTTTCATGAAACCGTTGCAATCCGCGCTGGTGTTGGCCACCGCTCTGACCCTGGGCGTACCACAGGCCCACGGGCTTGCGCTCCACGGTAATTATTGCGGACCGGATCACAATCGATGGGATTTGCCCCCCGTTTCCGCCATCGACGCGAGCTGCCGCAACCATGACCTGTGCTACCTGCGCCCGGGGGGGGTGGACGCCTGCGTCTGCGACCACTACCTGATCCAGGATGCCAAAAACATACTCCGCTATTGCCAGGACAACGCCGGTCCCCAATACCTACCCTGTGGCAAGGAGTTTGCACAATTTTTGATTCTGGGCATGGCATTCAAGCCCTGCCAAAGCAATCATGCCATCAACCCTCAGGGCCAGGAAGGCTCCTACTGGCCCCTGGGCCAGGGGTTGATCACCCATTGAAACACGCCCCCATCACGGGATCTCATTGCGCGTAATAGCCACCAACCATGGGACGCGCCGTCGGCGAGGCCACGGCAAAGGGCGGTGGACGATAGCCGATGGGAGCGGCCGCCATCGGAGCCCCCGGGGCCGGAACATACGCCACCGGATGGGGATTGAGCCCCAAAATGGCATAGATGGGTACCGTGACCAGATGGGTCGCCGCCACCACGACATTGGCCAGGGCCGCCGTGGTTTGAACAGTCGCGGTCACCAAATCATCCGCCTGGGCGCGATTGCCGTACATCACGGTTGCCGTTGTCACACTCAGGACTGCCAGGATCACCAAAGCGGAACCAGATAGTTTTCTTTTCATAGCGGGACTCTCTCTTTAAGTCATGCAAACGTTTGCAACGTGGAAACAAAACTCCAAGGCATCCTGATATCCTTGGCAGTACTGACTCCTTATCGACCTGCCACATGGCAACATCAAGCACTTTTTATCCCCCGGGGTGCCCCGGGAACCGCACATGACCTGGATCCTGCAATCGGTTGATTTTTGTGGCGGATTGGACTTTTTGCTGCCATACTGCAACTTAAAATTACGGGGTACGTTCGGTCGGGTGGGGGATGCCGTGAGCAAAAAGTTTGCTTTATCCTTGGTCCTGGTTTGGATCTTCGTGTCCGCTTGTCAACATAAACCGGATCCTGTCAACGGCAAGAAATTGGTGGAAGAAAATTGTGTACCATGCCACGACATAACCGGCACGGCCTCCATTCGACACGCCCCGCCCCTGTGGGGCATCATCGGTCGCCCTCTGGGGAACACCAAAAATTTCACTTATTCCCAAGACTTTCAAGAACAGGTCAAAAAAGGTTTCTTCATCTGGAACGAAACCAACCTGGAACGCTTCCTTAAAAATCCCCGGGAACTCTTTCCCAACAATCGCATGAGTGCCTGGAATCCCGCCTTGCCCCCTGCCACCGTTAATTCCAGTCCGGTGGCCAAAGACCTGGCAACAGTCCGCGCAACTCTGGCCTCAGCCGGACACTACGAAACGGTGGATGGATTCAAGAATATGAATGATGTTGAAGATATTGTCGCTTTTTTAAAGACACTGAAAGAATAAGGCAACCGGAACAGTCCCTCAGTGGGCCGTTTTACTGACCGGAGACATCCGCAAGCCTTGGGTGATATCGTCCCCGGCAACATGGATCAGGAAGGATTCGGTCTCCCCCCAGGGAGGGAGTTGGTTGGCAATTTCAATATCAAATCCATATTTTTCGCCAAATTGCCAGTTCCCACGCCCCGTCAGCACGGAAGCAAGGGAACGAATCTTCATGTTTTCAAGACGAATGCCACGCGCATCCCCCTGGATCTCAGCCCGGGCTTGGTCCCATGTCCATGATTTCCCCGACTTGGCAATGGTGATCTCCTCATTCGGTTGTTTTAAAAGAATCGCTGGATCAAGACTGGTGATGCGCCCAACCGGCATGCGCAACGTTCCATGAGCCGTAAGCGTCTCCAGGTCGGGAAGCTTTTGCCCATCCAGAACACCATGCACCGTCACATTGCCAAACAGCAATCCTTCCAACTTTTGCTCCAGGCCCGAACGGGGCAATGGCAGTTTTTCCACAAACACACCCATCGGTACCACCATGGCGGTAAACGTGGGAAGACGCTCCTCAGGGGCCAGAATGGACACGAACGCATCAGTACGTCCCGCCGGCATCTCCAGGGTCACTTGTGAAAACCGCCATTCCGGGGGACGCCAACGAAATGGCGCTTCCAATCGATCAAAAACGACAGGACCCGCTTTCCCTTTGCTGACCCGAAGATGACCCTCCAAACGATCCGGTGGCAACCCTTCCCGGGAACCGATCTGAACCTGTTCCAACTCCAGCCTGCCGGCTGTTTCCCAGGAAGCCAGTATTGGAAAATATTTGGAAAGCTTTGTCAGGTCTCCCTGGCCGGATCCCGTAATTTCCAATGCCGGAACCATCGCCCCCTTGAACGAAACGGATCCAGCGGCTTCATCACCGGCAACGATCTGAGCCTCTTTGAATTGCAAGCGCGACTCGGAAAAATCAGCTTTCGCATCCACCTTGAGGGGAAGACCTTCTCCCTTGACCAAGGGGGGGAGTTGTATGGAAGTTGGGGATAAATCCAGTTGCGCCTGCACATCCCCCCCTTCCGGCCAAGAACCTTTCACATTTATTTTTCCCGTTGGGGAACCTCCACCCAGAAAAACATGATGAGGAATGGGCAACTGTGAAAAAGGGACACTCTTGATAAGGGTGAATTGCAACGCCCACGAACCGTACAATCCGCCGCGTATGCGGCCCTTGGTTTCGACAATCGGGGAACCATCCAAATAGATGAAAAACTCTTTCAACTCCAGGGAAGAACGAAAATCCCGGTGCAAACGCAAAACGGATTTTTGCCGTAAAGCAATGTCCATGGCTGCCGGCCCATCTTTTTTGCTTCGGCCCACTCCCAGCTTCCAAAACGATGTTTTCTTCCCCGCTTGCATCGTGGCGGTATTGACCCATTCTAAACCATCCAACTGGAGCCAACTGCTGGTTTGCAAACCCGTTTTCAAGGTGCCATGGATCATGGTGGACAAATATCCACGCGACAATCTGGCCTGGATCTGACTGTCGGGAAACATGTCATTCAAATCGGCGAGGCCAACGGATTTGGCATCCAAACTCAACAACCATGGCATTTCAAAAGGATCGAGAGACGCCGGCAAGGGACCGACCTGACCGTTGAGGGTGAAGGGAATGTTATGGACCCGGGCGCTGGTCGTCAGAGGGGAGGCACTGGTCGGGGACAGGGCATGCAAATTCAGGTGAATATGATCGATGATCAAGGTACCATCACTCTGTCGCGCCCGATCGACGATGGTCAGCAGACCATTTTGCAGGGCAAGCTTTCCCAACGTCAGTCCCGTCAATCCGCGACCAAGCTCCCGGGTCATTTTGCGATCACTGGCCAGCGCCTTGTCCTGGGCCTGGTCGATTAATTGATGGTTGAGTTGCGCAACAATATTAATCTGCGGATTGACCAGGGTGATGGTGACGGGCTCGGGCTGGTGCAACAACAATGACATGGGACGAATCCCCAAAACAATCGTCGGTGCCACCAAAACGGGGGGATCACCCGGATCGCTGGCCTCAATCTCCATATTGGTCAGTACCAGCGTGAACAAACCATTGAGCGGATTGTAAGAAACTTTTTCGAGACGTACCTTGTGCCCGGAAAGGCTTTCAACCATTTGACTGATTTGGTCCCGGTAATGATCCGCTTTGACAATCACCAATGTTTCCAAGGTTACCAGGGCCAGGGCGATACATACCACAACCAGGCTGAAGGCAACAATGCGGATCATCCCGACAATTTTTCCTGCAATATGGCGTTCACGCTGGCGGGATTGGCCTTCCCCTGAGTTGCCTTCATGATCTGACCTACGAGAAACCCCATGACCTTGGTCTTGCCTTCGCGATACTGTTGTACCTGGAGGGGATTGTCCGCCAAAACCTGATCGACGATGGCCGCAATGGCAGCGGTATCACTCACCTGCTTAAACCCGTGTTCCTGAACGATCGTGTCGGGATCCCCCCCGGATTCAAACATGATATCAAAGATTTGCTTGGCCATTTTGCCGGATATTTCATTATTCTGCATCAAGGCCAGCAATCGGCCCAACTGCTCCGGGGTCACCTTGGATTGTTCAATCTCCATCCCGCCTCGATTGAGACGGCCCAACAATTCGACGCTGATCCAATTGGCGGCGGCTTTGGGTTGCGCCCCCCGGCTGACCGTTTCCTCAAAAAACATCGCCATTTCCCGGCTGGATGTCAGGACACCCGCATCGTATTCCGACAAACCCAGATCATTCCGGTACCGTTCCGCTTTGGCATCCGGCAGTTCCGGCAATTGTCGGGCAATGGTATCGATGCGTTCCTGGGCAATGACCAGCGGGGGGAGATCGGGTTCCGGGAAATAACGATAATCGTGCGCTTCTTCTTTGCCACGCATGGGACGCGAAGTATTCTGATTGGCATCCCACAATCGGGTCTCCTGCACGATGCGCCCCCCCGATTCCAGGCTGTCAATCTGGCGTTCCGCCTCGTATTCGATGGCCCGCATGACATTGCGGATGGAGTTTAAATTTTTTAACTCCGTGCGGGTACCGAACGCGGTTTGCCCCAGTTTGCGCACCGAAACATTGGCGTCACAACGAAACGACCCCTCTTCCATATTGCCGTCACACACCTGGAGATAACGCAGAATGGAACGCAGTTTCTTCAAATATTCCCCCGCCTCCTGGGCGCTCCGGAGATCGGGTTCGGAAACGATTTCCAACAAGGGGGTACCCGTGCGATTCAGATCGATCCAGGAGGCCCCTTGAATCCCCTCGTGTACACTTTTGCCGGCATCGACCTCCATGTGAATGCGGGTGATGCCGATACGTTTCCGCACCCCATCATCGGTTACGATATGCAATTGGCCGTGTTCGATGATGGGGAGTTCAAACTGGGAAATTTGATAGCCGGCGGGCAAATCGGGATAAAAATAATTCTTGCGGGCAAATTCCGACCGGGTCCGAATGCTCCCCTGAATCGCCAACCCGGTTTTGATGGCCATGGAAACCAATTCGCTGTTCAGCACCGGCAAAACCCCTGGAAATGCCGCGCAGACCGGACAAACCTGCTGATTGGGTTCGGCACCGAAGGTGGTGGAGCAACCGCAAAATATTTTGGAACGGGTCACCATTTGCGCATGGACTTCGAGGCCGATGACCGTTTCATAGTTGGGATCGTATGTCATGGGTATCTTAAAGTTCCGGTTTGCGTTGATGCCAGGGAGTTGCCGATTGAAAGGCATGGGCGGCGGCGAGTAATCGCTCTTCCTTGAGAACCGGAGCGATCAGTTGCATGCCGATCGGCAATCCTTGATGATCCCGTCCACAAGGGAGGGAAAGGCCGGGGAGTCCCGCCAGATTGACGTTGATGGTAAAGATGTCCGACAGATACATGGCCACGGGATCATCTTTTTTTTCGCCCAGGGGAAAGGCGGTCCCTGGCGTGGTCGGGGTCAGGAGGAGATCGACACCGGTATAGACATCCTGAAAATCCCGGGCGATGAGGCGCCGTACCTTTTGCGCCTTGCGATAATAGGCATCGTAATATCCCGAGGAAAGGACATAGGTGCCCAGCATGATGCGCCGTTTGACCTCGGCACCAAAACCTTCCGAGCGGGTACGGGTGTAAAGATCCTTGAGATCCTTGGGATCCTCGCAGCGATAGCCAAAGCGGATGCCATCGTAACGCGCCAGATTGGAAGAGGCTTCCGCCGGGGCGATGATGTAGTAGGTGGGAATGGCATAGCGGGTATGAGGCAGCGAAACCGATACCATACTGGCCCCCAAATCCCGCAAAACCTGTTGGGCTTCTTCGAGGGCGTGACGGGTTTCCCTGTCCAGGGAGTCGGGGAAATATTCTTCGGGAATGCCAATCCGCAAACCATCCAGGCGGTTGACGAGGGTGTTGACATAATCGGGAACTTCGGCCTGAATGCTGGTGGAATCCTTGGGATCGTGTCCGGCGAGAACCCGCAACATGATGGCGGCATCCTCGGCGGTCCAGGTCATGGGTCCCGCCTGATCGAGTGACGAGGCAAAGGCGATCATTCCAAATCGGGAAATTCGGCCATAGGTGGGTTTCAGGCCGGTCAAGCCGGTGAGTGCCGCGGGTTGGCGGATGGATCCCCCGGTGTCGCTGCCGATGGTGGCCATGGCCATCCGTGCCGCAAGGGCCGCCGCCGAACCACCCGAGGAACCACCCGGAATGCGCTCGGTATCCCAGGGATTTCTCACCGGTCCAAAAAAGGAGGTTTCGTTGGAGGAACCCATGGCGAACTCATCCATATTGGTCTTGCCAAGGATGACGGCACCCGCCTCTTTCAGTTTGCGGGTCACCGTGGATTCGTAGGGCGGGCGAAAGCGCGCCAACATCTTCGAGCCACAGGTGGTGGTCAGATTTTCCGTGCAAAACAAATCTTTCACCCCGATGGGAATACCGGTCAACGGCGTGGCGGTACCGTTGCGGAACCGATCATCCGCTCGTTGGGCGGCAGCCATGGCACCTTCCCGATCCACGGTGATGTAGGCGTTGATCCGGGGATTCAACCGATCAATCCTTTCGAGAAACGCCGCCGTCAATTCCCGGGCGCTGATCTGCCGCGAACTGAGCCAGGCATGCGCCTGGACTAGGGATAATTGCGTTGGATCCACTGCATAATACTCCGCGAAGGTGGGCGGTTATTCGATGATTTTCGGCACGCGAAAATAACCCTGCTCGGTATCCGGGGCATTGGCCAACATGGCCTCCCGGGTACTGATGGGCACAACAAGGTCGGGACGCTCGGGAATCGGCATATCCAGGGCATGGGACATGGGTGTGACGGCTTCGGTATCCAGTTCCTTGAGTTGCTCGACCAGCCCCAGGATATTGGACAATTGCTGCACCAAGGGGGCGAGTTCCCGCTCATCCAGTTTCAGGCGGGCCAGATTGGCGACATGCTTGACGGTGTCGGCGGTAATGGACATGATGCATCGCTGGTGATCGGGAGGATTCGTTGGACGATAAGTCGACTCGTACGAGTGTAGCAAAAAAATCGATTTTCTCAAGTTTCTCTTTGTAGCCATTCCGGCTGGACCAAGCCGTACAGCCCGGAGCAACGAGGAGTGTTTCATGATGAATGATGCCGTGTTACGCAACAAGATGGAGCGGTTGCGCCTGGATTTAAGCCGACCCGTGCGTTTCCTGTTGGCCTATTCCGGCGGCGTGGACAGCAGTTTCCTTTTGGCCATGCTCAAGGAGGTCGGAAGCGATTTCCTGGCCGTTACCGCTGTTTCACCCACCATGCCGGCCTCGGACCGGAATCAGGCTTTACAGTTGGCACAAGCGTTGGGTGTTGCCCATCGCATCATCGAAAGCGGTGAGATGGCCAACCCCCTTTTTGTCAAGAATGATGCGGATCGTTGCTTCCACTGCAAAGATGACCTGTTTACCCGCCTCCTCGCACTGGCGCACGCGGAAGGCTACGATCAGGTCATGGATGGCAGCACCGCGGATGACGCCTCCGACTATCGACCGGGAATGCGAGCCAAGACATTGCACGGCATTCACAGCCCATTGATGGCTGCGGGATTGACCAAAGGGGAATTACGCCTGGAATCCCAACGCCTGGGATTGCCAACATGGAATCGACCCGCCTCGCCCTGCCTCTCCTCCCGCATCAGCTATGGGGAACCTATCGATCTCGCCGCGCTCAAGATGGTCGAGGAAGCGGAAAAATGGCTAAAAGCCCAAGGATTCCCGGTCGTCAGGGTGCGCAAGCAACACCTGACGGCCAGGATTGAAGTCCCGGAAGCGGAAATCACCCGGTTTAGTGACCCGGATTTGCGCCACGAAACCATTCACACCTTGCGCCAACTCGGATTTCAATTCGTTTCCCTGGATTTGGAAGGGTTCGCCAGTGGTCGGTTGAATCGCCTGGTGTTGAAATGAACCCATCCGATTAAAAGGTTTTGTTGATCGACAGAATGGCGTTGCCGCCCCCCAGATTCAGGTTTTCGGCGGGATTCTTGGCGGACGGCACCCGGTCATAAACCGCCTTGTTATCCGCATAGGTGTAGGCCGCGCCAACGCTCCAGCCCCCATCAAACCCTTTGGTGATGCCGATTTTATAATCGGTATAGTCGGGATTCTTGCCACCTCCGGGGGCGGCGGCGGCCAAATCATTGGTGTAATAGGTGTGGCCTATGTGCAGCGGCAGGGTCACATCCTTGGTAAAGCTTTCTTCGGGCAACGGCACCGCCGCAGTCACATCCACATAGGTCGTACCGCTGGAACCCTTAGTATAACCCGTTTTGCTGTTGGCACCGAAATAATCGGTCAGGGCCACGGAAACTTTGGCGTTCAACCATTTGTAACCCACCCCGACATTGCCTTCCACATTGTTGTAGGTTTGGCTGCGATTGGTTCCGGCGGGACTGACCCGATCATAGTTGGCACTCGGGTACAGATAGCCGATGACCCCCAGGGTCCAGGTCCAATCACCCTGAATCTTGCCATTATAACCACCGTAAAGATCGACCTCCACATTGCCATCGGCGTACTGTTTGTCGCTGATGCTGGAGATAAACAAACCACCATACCATCCGGCGCTGTGCGCGTAATCGATCCCCCCCTGGATGGCAGGTTTGTCCCAGGTTTGCGTAATGCCCCGAAATATATAATTGCTGACCCCACCAATATTGGCGGTGACCGTATGGGGTGAGGGGGCTCCCCCATCTTTGGCCGTGTCGGCCAATCCCTTCGCGGCGATGGTGCAAGCCAACACCCCTAACATTCCTGCCACTGTTCGTATGCTGTTCCTCATGATGGTTTCCCTGTCAGGATTGGACGCCAGGACTCATGGCGTATGCGGTTGGCGATTACCCTCCCCTTCCATTCCATCGCCCTCACCTGCTTACCACAAGTTTGATGCCAAGGGAGATATCTTCATCAATAGACTGATATTCAATGTTTTTTACATTAAGCGTGTCTCAGGGAATGGGATGATGTGCCTAATAACAAGGCGATTAGGATTATTTGATAGGCATAATGAATGGTTTGTTGGCAACAATTTGTTCGCGTCGTTTCCCGGTTTTGTAATATCAACGAGTGCTTCCTTTCAATAGGTTGCATGGGTTATTCTGGATGGAAATGTTTGGTGGTGTTGTTTTAAATTTGGGAGGGTACTGACATTTTTTTTCGGTTTTGGCCCACACGGGTCAATTAGGATGGACATGGCCTTGGAAGAAAATAACGAGAAAAGTCCAAATGATGAATTTGACGTGCCCTGGAAAGACATCCTGGAGGCCTATTTCCCGGAATTCTTGGAGTTCTTTTTGCCTGTTGCCTATGAGGGCATTGCTTGGGAACAAGGATTTGAGTTTCTTGACAAGGAGTTATCCCGTATCACCCGGGACTCTCAGGTTGGTGACCGGCGCATGGACAAACTGGTCAAGGTGTGGCGACGGAATGGTGATGAACTCTGGGTGTTGATTCACATTGAGATCCAGGGAAACCGAAAATTGGACTTCGCCGAGGGGATGTATATCTATCATTACCGGGCGTATGATTTGTATCGGGTGCCGGTAGTCGGCCTGGCAATCTTGGCGGATGAGGAGGTCAACTGGAGACCAACACATTTTTGTTACGAGCTTTGGGGAACGAAACAAAGCTACCAGTTCACAGCAATCAAGCTGTTGGACTACCTGGAAACCGGGTTGGAGCAATCCACGAATCCGTTTGCGATTGTCACCTTGGCCCATCTGCACGCCAAACAAACCAAACACCAGACGCAAGCACGTTACCAGGTGAAATGGAAATTGATACGGAAATTGTATCTGGGTGGATTCAATCGCCAGCAGGTAATCGATCTTTTTCGTTTTATCGACTGGGTGTTGCTTCTGCCGGAAGAACTCGATGAAATGTTACGAATAGAAATCGTTGCGTTCGAGGAGAACAAAAAAATGCCTTATATCTCAAGTGTCGAGCGGATCGGTATGCGGAAAGGCATGCAGATTGGCGAACAAAGGGGCGAACAAAGGGGCGAACAAAGGGGCGAACAAAGGGGCAAGGCCTCCATGCTGACCAGTCTGTTGCAACATCGCTTCGGAACTGTACCGGACTGGGCCAGTGAAAAGATTGCCAAGGCCGAGTTGTCTTCTTTGGAGGAGTGGGGCCTTCGCGTTCTGGATGCGACCCAGTTGGACGATGTTTTTACAAATTAAGCGTGTACGCTGACCCCTGTGATCGGTCTATCCGGGTCAAATCACCAATAAGGGGCTGACGAAAACCTGGTCAGCCCCAAACCGTGACACATTGTAGTATTTTCATGTGGTTGTTGTCTAAGTTAATGGCATTGATAATCAAGGAGCCCTGCAAGAAACAGCCATTCGATTCCTGGCCACATCATACGGTTGCATGCTAGAATGATAGTTTATTATGTCACTGTGAACCGTTTTTCAGGAAAATTTATGAATATGGTGCAAACGAAATACTTTCCCAGATGTACGACCAGAAGCGGTTAAGGAACCATTCATGCGCACGTTTTTTTTGCTGATTGTGTTGGCGTGGATGACGACCGGAACCGCTTTTGGCGCGGCTGACAATTCCGGTAGTCCAGACCTTTTTGGTAGAATCGGAAACACGTCCTCTGCCGACCACCATAAACTAGCCATTCTTCAAGGACCGTTTAAAAATGGACCTCAAGTTACAAAGGTCTGTCTGACCTGTCATACCGAGTCTGCCAAACATGTGATGGCAACCAAACACTGGACATGGAATTTCAGTAACAAGGTAACAGGTCAAAATCTTGGGAAACTTTCTGTTTTGAACAGTTTTTGCGGAAGCCCCCATTCCAACTGGACTGTCTGTTCCGATTGCCATGTGGGGTATGGCTGGAAACCAAACGGTATACCTATTGATGCCCGTGCCTATGATTTTACAAATGAAAGCAATGTGGATTGCTTGGTGTGTCATGATACCACCGGGGAATACCACAAATCGCCGGAAGACGGGGGACAAGTTTTTGATCTGGCTGAAGTAGCCATGAGCGTAGGACGAACCTCACGTAAGACCTGCGGGAAATGTCATTTCTTCGGTGGCGGTGGCGATGGTGTTAAACATGGTGATATGGATTCCTCGCTCTACTCACCCAATCGTTCCTTAGATGTGCATATGCACGCCGGCGGATTAAATTTTAATTGTACAACCTGCCATACCACCATCGGGCATCAAATTGCCGGTAGCCGTTACACGCCAAAAGCCAAGGATCTGCATGGCATTGATGTGCCGGGTTGGACCGATGCCACGCGAACCTCTTGCGAATCCTGTCACGGATTCACCCCACATCCCAAACATCCACGCCTTAATAATCACGCACGCCGTGTGGCTTGCCAAACATGTCACATACCATTCCTGGCCAGGGGAGGAAAGAAAACAAAGATTTGGTGGGACTGGTCGACGGCAACCCGCTTGAATTCAGAGGGAAAACCTTTTAGTGAAAAA
The DNA here is from genome assembly GCA_015228975.1 of Magnetococcales bacterium. Classification (GTDB taxonomy): domain Bacteria; phylum Pseudomonadota; class Magnetococcia; order Magnetococcales; family UBA8363; genus UBA8363. The sequence continues at coordinate 14,128 of JADGCN010000025.1, read as the reverse complement.
GATGCCGACGGCTATGAAACCTATACCAGTCAAAAGGGCACGTTTCGATGGGCGTCCCAGATTGTTCCAGAGTATTTCTGGTTCAACGGTTTGATCCAGTACACCCTTCCCGGAGACCCGATAGCCAATGAACGGCCACTCAAAATCAACAATATCTCGGGCAGCTATGGTGACTCCGGTTCTCGCATCTGGCCATTCAAGGTCATGCAAGGTAAACAAGCCTATGATCCGGTGCAACACAAGCTTCTGATCGTGCATACAGCGGGAGATGACGACAGTGCGCTCTGGAAACACTTCAATTGGGACAAGGCCATCAAAGCTGGTATGGCATCTGTTAATGATACCTCATACAGTGGCAAGTACGATTTCGTGGAGACAAAAATGTACTGGCCAGCCGCCCATATGGTTGCCCCGGTCGCAGACGCATTAAAATGTACCGAATGCCATAGCCGCAATGGCAGATTGGCCAACCTGACCGGATTTTACATGCCAGGCAGAGATCGTTTCCCCCTCATGGACACCTTGGGATGGATTTTGGTGGCAATAGTTTCCATAGGCTCCTTGAGTCATGCCGCACTTCGGATCTATTTTGATGTCAAGGAAAGGAGGTAGCGGTGAAAAAAGTTTTTATCTATTCCTCCTTTGAACGTTTCTGGCATTGGACACAGGCCGCACTCATTGTCATGCTCATGCTCAGCGGCTTTGAAATTCACGGAAGCTATGTTTTATGGGGCTTTGAGAAATCGGTTCAATTACACAGGCATCTGGCATGGGGACTCATAGTCCTCTGGGCTTTTGCCATATTCTGGCACTTCACCACCGGCAACTGGCGCCAATACATTCCAACAACCCAGAAGTTGGCCGAAGTGGCGATCTATTATACCAAGGGAATCTTCGAACATTTGCCCCATCCCTACAAATTGACCAAACTACGCAAGCATAACCCCTTGCAACGACTGGCCTACCTGTTCTTTAAACTGATCATTTCCCCGGCTACATGGATCAGTGGCCTGTTGTACATGTATTTCACCGAATGGACGGCATGGGGATTGGCTGGTTATCTCTCGCTGTTTTGGGTTGCAGGGATACATACGGCAGCCGCGTTTCTCATGATGGCCTTCTTTTGCGGTCATGTTTATATGGCGTTCGTCTGTTCTCCGATTACAGCTCACATTCGTGCCATGATCACGGGCTACGAAGAAGTGGAAGAAGATGAATAGCGTCAATGGAACACTCGGGGGAAACATCTGAACTTTGCAGGTGCGGGTTGCAATGGCTTGTGATCGTACTTCCCGGAAATACCGTCACTGACATGTTTTTCTTCCTATCCGAACCAGTCAAGCCACTTGCTAATTATAAACCAAAGTGTTTTCGGACACGGTCTTCCAAGAGTTCACGAGCCTCGGTCTCTGTGCATTTCTCCAGACGGTAGAAGATATTGTGCGCCATGGTTTGGAATATCTCCATGACCGAAGGGTCGAAATGGCTCCCGGTATCCTTTTCCAGAATTCCTTTCACCACGTCAAACTGCATAGGCTGTTTATAGGGACGTTTTGAACTCAGCGCGTCGAACACATCGGCAACAGCGAATATGCGCGCTGCGAGGGGAATGGCTTCCCCCTTGAGCTTGTGCGGGTAGCCGGTTCCGTCCCATTTTTCGTGATGAGCCGCCACGACATTACCAGCCTCATCCAACCAGCCCATGCCACTAACAATCTGCATTCCCTGTTCTACATGCGTCCTCATGATATTCATTTCGTCCGAATTTAACTTATCAGGTTTGAGCAGAATGGCATCGGGGATTCCGATTTTACCCACGTCATGCAGGAAACTTCCAGCAATGAGCGACTGCATGGATTTACCTGTCAAGCCCATGCGCTCGGCAATGCAGGCCGCAATCCAAGCAACCCGATAGTTATGCGCTCCGGTATCCGAATCCCTTTTGGCAATCGCACGTCCGAGAGCTTCCATCATGGAAATATGCGAATCCAGCACCTCGCGCGCTTTGCGTTCGTTATCCGCGGCCAGATATATCACCACCGGATAGATGGATGCCCCACACAGCAAAGAGGCCAAACCGATCATAAGTGCAGAAATCAGTGAATTCTCAAAAATCATATCTTTCTGCCACGCAGGGACTACCCGAACCCCTTCAAAATATCCAGTAATCGGCTCGCTTAAATCCTTGGCAGTGTTGCGCAAAGGGACAAATACCCGCATTATCCAGGAATTTTCTAAAACTTCCATGCTCTCATAGGATGCGGTGGTATAGCTGGGTTTGCCATGCTTTGGCAAATGATTCTCAATGGCCACGCCCTCTTTGGTCATGGACTCCGCAAGCTTGAGTCCCTCTTTATTATAGATTTCAGCAATATCAAACAGGCCTCCCGCAATCGTTTTGGCTGCAAGCATGGCATGATCGACAGCATTTTTCCCGGAAAGATTGATGGCATCCTGATGATGTAACAATCGGTCCGTTTCTTCGATGGCCTGGGAAACAATACTTTCTTCGGCATGTTCCCGCGCAACAAACCAGGATATTGGACTGGCAATTGATGAAAGGAGTATACTGACAAAAGCAATGCGAAGGGCCGCATTTTTACGGAATTTGTTCATCCTTATCCCTACCATATGTTTTGTTTCGTTTGTGCTGGTCCATCGCTGGCCCTTCCAACTATGGGAATAAGCGTATCCAGTAATTTCCTTCTGCCCAAATCACTATCATCCCATGAGGCGGGGTCATCCCACCCATGATCCACTACCGGACACATTTCTGGCAACCCATTTCAGGATCCCGGGTTGCACGCATTCTCACGGGGTTGAAATATTCTTTTGATGAACATTACGAAATCATCCACATAGCCATAGAGAACCGGAATCACCAATAGCGACAGCAACGTCGAAGTGATCAACCCACCGATCACGACAATGGCCATGGGTGAGCGGAAACTTGGCTCGCCACTTAACCCCGCAGCCACCGGCAGCATACCTGCCCCCATGGCAATGGTGGTCATGATGATGGGACGCGCCCGCTTGCTACAGGCATCCATCAAGGCAGCCCGGCGGTCCAAACCCCGTTCCCGGCGCGCCACGACGGCGTACTCAACCAACAAAATAGAATTTTTCGTCACGATCCCCATGAGCATCAAAATGCCGATAACCGCCGGCATGGAGAATGAGTTGTGGGTCACCATCAACGAAATGAAAGCCCCCCCCAGTGACAACGGCAATGCAGCCAGAATGGTGATGGGCTGCAAAAAATCATGGAACAACAACACCAACACAATATAAATACACAAAACCCCCAAAGCCATGGCCCCGGCGAAACTGGTAAACAATTCCTTCATCCTTTGCGCCTCGCCATCCGCCGGGACATGGACACTCGGCGGCAGGTTTTGCATGGCGGGAAGGCGATTCACCGCTGCCAGCACTTCGCCAACCACGCGATCGCCCAACTCAATGTTGATGCTCACCAAGCGCATGCGATCAAAGCGTTCAATTTTGGTGGCACCACTGGCCAGTTCCACCGAGGCGATGGATTCCAAAGGAATCACCCCATTTTTGCTGGCAATGGGTAATTGGCGAATGGTCGCCAAATCCTGGCGTACCGCTGGATTGAGGCGGACACGAATGGGAACCTGCCGTTCGGGTAGATTGAGTTTGGCCAGTTGCACCCTGAAATCACCCGAAGTGGCAATACGCACGGCTAAAGAAACGGCCTCACCCGAAACACCCAGATCAGCCGCCTTGGCGAAATCGGGAACGATATGTATTTCTGGACGCTCCAACGTGGCGCTGGAGTAAATGTTGCCCACCCCCTCCAGTGTCCGCGACTCTTTCTCCACCTCAGACACCACCTTGTTCAAAGCAGCGGCATCGTTACTGGCCAGCACCAGGGTTAACTTGACGCCGGGTCCCTGGGAAGAGATGGAAACCCGAACACCAGGCAACTGTTGCAAGCGGTCACGAAGATCATTTTCCACCTGGGATTGTTTTTTTTCCCGTTCGGTGCGCGCCTTGAGAACCACGACCAAAGTTGCCTTGCGCACATCGCTGCTGGCGGCGCCACCGAAGGGCCCCCCTTCTGGATTGGCTGCGGAACCAACGGCACCATAAACGCGTACCACTTCGGGAATTTCTCGCACCAGGGCACTGGCCCGCTCGGAAATTTTTAAGGTATCGGCAAGCGACGATCCCGGTGGCAATTCCAGGTTGACCAACGTTTGGTTGCGGTCAGCCGCCGGTACGAAACCGCTGGGCAGGAGCGGTGCCAAGGATAAGGATCCGGCGAAAAACAGCAAGGCCGCCAGCACCGTCAGACGCGGATGATTCAGACAACCGGTAACCATTTTGGTATACATCTTTTGCCAGGATGCTTCTTTATGTTCCTGGGTATCGGGGCGCAATAGATAGGCGGACATCATCGGGGTCAACAAGCGCGCCACCACCAGGGAAGCCAAAATGGCCGCCACCGCCGTCATGCCAAACGGGCGAAAAAATTTTCCCGGAATCCCCCCCATAAACGCTGTTGGGAGAAAAACGGCAACCAGGGTCAGGGTGGTGGCCACCACCGCCATGCCAATTTCGTCCGCCGCCTCCATGGCCGCCTGATAAGGCGATTTGCCCATTTTCAAGTGGCGTACAATGTTTTCCACCTCGACAATGGCATCATCCACCAAAATGCCAACGACCAACGCCATGGCCAGCAAGGTCAGCGTATCCAGGCTGAAATGGGCCAGTTTCATGAAATAAAACGCGGGAATAATGGAAAGTGGCAAGGCGGCGGCAGAAACCAGGGTCGCCCGCCCGGCACGCAGGAACCACCAGACCACGACGATGGCCAAGAAAGCCCCCTCGTAAAGCAATTCCATGGAATCTTTAAAATTATCCAATGCCGGCGAAAAAGTGTCATAAGCCTCTTCAAGAGTGACCTCCGGATGGGATTCGGCCCACTCCTTCATGACTTTCTTGACCGCCTGCGCCACGGTCACCTCACTCCACCCCTTGGTTCGGGTAATTTCAAAGCCAATCACCCGCTCACCGTTCAACAAGGCAACACTCGATGGCTCCGCCTTACCATCGGTGATACTGGCGATATCGGCCAACGGGATACTGCGCCCCCCGGAGAGTGGAATATCCAAAGAACGCAAATCATCCAACGATTCCGGTGCCGCCAGGGTGCGCACCGCCTGGATTTCGCCGCCAATATCCCCGCGTCCCCCCGGGGAATCGGAGCGCACCTGCCGCAACAAGCGGGAAATATCCGCCGCAGTAACATTCAAGGAGCGCATGCGCACCGGATCCAAATCCACCTGGATCTCCCGATCCATCCCACCCATGCGGCTGAAACGCCCCACACCGTGGATCGCCAGGACGGTGCGGGCAATGTCGTTGTCCACCAGCCAGGAGAGTTCCACCTCATCCAAGGTTTTGGAACGAATGGTATAAGCGAGAAGGACCCCGCCGGTGGTCGTCATCTTGGAAACAATCGGTGGCGTGATATCCTGGGGCAGATCGCTGCGAATGGCATCCACGGCGTTACGCACATCGTTCAAGGCGATGTCGGTATCCTTGTCGATGACGAAACCGACCATGACGGTCACCATGCCATCGGTCAAGATGGTCCGTACATGGTCCACCTCGCCCAGACCGGCGACGGCATCCTCAATTTTGCGCGCCACCTCGGTTTCCAACTGTTGCGGAGCGGCCCCTTCCAAGGTGGTCACAACCGAAATCACTGGAACTTCAATGTCGGGAAAATTTTGTATCCCCAAAGACTTGAATGCGCTCAATCCCAACAGGGTCAACAACACGAAGAGCAAAATCGCCGGGACCGGATGACGAATCGAGAGCGAGGAAAAATTCATGGTATCGCCTCAGTGACCAACACCCGATCCCCATCCTTGAGGAAAGCCCCTCCGGTAACGACCACCTGTGCCTTTTCCTCCAGACCGGCGCTGATGGCGATACGATCCCCCTGACTTTGGGAAAGGGTCACCTTGCGGCGAATCACCCGATCCTTGCCGGACAATTCAAAGACATACGCAAAACCATCGCTCATAACCACCGATGTCTGGGGTACCGTCAACACCCGTTCATCGCCCAGATGGATCTCCCCCTGGGCGAACATCCCTGCACGTCCCGGGGATTCTTTGGGAATATCGAAGTAGACCAAGCCTTTGCGGTTCGTAGGATCCTGTGTTGGGGCAATCTGCCGCAGGGTGGCCTGGAGGGTCTCGCCATTGGACAAGGTTAAACGGGCCTGCTGTCCCGCTTGAAGACGCATCCCTTGCGCCGCTGTCACTTCCGCCCGCCATTCCAGACGCCCTTGCCGCAGCAGGCGAAACAGTTCGCTGCCCACCTGGACCACCGCCCCCAGACTGGCGGTACGCGCAGCGATCACCCCGTCATCCGCGGCCACGATCCGGGTTTGTCGCAGGCGAACCTCTTCCAAGGCCAGCGTGGCCTGTGCCGCCGCCAGTTCAGCCTGCGCCGATTCCTCCTGCAACACATATTGGGTAATCTGCTGCTCCGACAACGCCCCGGAATCTTTCACCGAGCGGGCGCGATCCCCATTGGCCTTGGCCAACGCCAACCCCGCTTTGGCACGTGCCACATTGGCCCGTTGCAGTGCCACCGCCGCCTTGACCGAAGCATCCGACAATTGCAGCAATTCATCCCCCTTCTTCACCACGCTCCCCACGTCCACAGCAATACTCGTTACCGCCAGACCACCGATTTCCGAAGCAACAATCGCCTCCTGCCAGGGAGTGATCCCCCCCGACACCAGCAAGCGTTGCTTCCATTGTTCCATTCGGGGTTGCACCACTGTGACGCTTAATACCGGTTTTTCCTGTTTAACCGCTGGAGCAGCAGCAGCCAGGGGAAGCAATGAAAAGCAAACCAGGACAAAACTTAAAAATGATCGAAAACTATTGAAAAAAAACATGCTATGGGCTCACTTTTTCTGGTTGGTTACTGTCTGCTGCCAACCACCACCCAACACCTTATAGAGGGTGATCCATTGCTGAACTTCCTGGGTTTCCAATTGAATAACACCCCGCTCCGCGGCCATTGCTCGACGGCGCGCCTCCTCCAATGTCAACAAGCTGATCCCCCCTTTTTTCCAATTGGTTTCACTCGAAACCAGATAGACGGCGTAGCGTTCGTAGGCCTTGCGACCATCCAATACACGATTTTGGATCCCCCCCAGGTTGACCAACGTGGATTCCACCTCGCGAACCGCCGCCTGCACCGCCTTGCGATAGCTGGCCAAAGCCCCCTTCCAGCGCCCCTTCGCCGCCTGGACATTGGCTTCCAAGGCCCCACCATCCAACCCTGTCAACGTAAGCGCCGGGCCGAAACTCCAAGGTTGGGTATCCTGGGTCGGACTGCCCATGAAACCGACGCCCACCCCCACACTACCCAACAGCGATAACCTGGGATAACGGGTGGCCTCCGCCACCCCAACCTCCGCATTGGCCGCCACCAATTCCTGTTCGGCTCCAGCGAGATCGGGACGTTGACTTAACAATTGCGCCGGTACGGTAATCAGGGTAAACGGTGTGATCCTAGGCCATGGGCCGCTTGATTTTTGCAGGAGTTGCCGCAACGAGGCTTCATCCTTGCCCGTCAACGCCACCAATCCCTTGACCGCCACATCACACGAAGCCTGTTGTTGGGTCAACGCAGACCTGGCATCGGCCAGACTCGCCGCAGCCAAATCCCCATCGTTGGGGGCGGACAATCCGGCCCGAATCGCCTTTTCGGTTATGGCCATGCTGCTTTCCCGTGACGCCACATCCCGGCTCAAACTGGCACGTAATCGTTCACAACCACGCCACTCGAAGTACAAGGTGGCCACCTCAGCCGCCAACGCCACCCGCATCCCCTGCCAATCCGCCTCCCGCGCCGCCACTTTGGCTTCAGCCCCTTCGGTGGCCCGTTTCACCCGGCCAAACAGATCAATCTCCCAAACAGCATCGGCAACCACAGTGCGCGCCGTCATCGGTACCACTTTCGGATTCCGCTTGTCGCCACTGCGCATAGCCGTCACATCCACCTCGGCACGCACCTGTCCCGCCGCCTTTTGGATCACCAGGTTGGACCGGGCCACCTCGATGGCCGCCAAAGCCCCCTCCAAGCCGGGATGTTGCTTCAGGGTATGGGACAACAAGGTTTTCAAAGTGTCATCCTGCAACTGCCCCCACCAATCGATCAGGTTGTCCTGCGACCCCCCATGGGGGAGTGCCGCTTGCCAGGAACCCGTGGGAATCACCTCCCCGGGCCGTTCATAATCGGGTCCAAGGGTCATGCACCCCGACAATCCCGTGAGGACCGGTACCAACATCATGAGCAGACGAAATCGCAGCATGTCGCAAAAGATCCATTGACGAAAGCAATACGAATCATTTATCTTTCAAGAAAGATATTTTGAGGGCAAATTACCGCTACTATAGATCAAAAAGCAAGTTTATTTTTTCCGCCCCGTGCCGTTGGAGCGACCATGGAATTGGATCATCTACAAGTTATAGAACAAATACAAAGCAATTGGCCGGAGTCCTATGATCCTCTGACAACTCCTTTTTTTTTCACCTTGCACAGCGTTCATACCCGCATCATGGCGGAATCCTGTAAAATCATGGGTGAATATCATTTCAGTCCCGCAGAATTTGACGTGCTTTCCACATTACGCCGCGCCCCGGCCCCCCATGAATTGACCCCATCGCAATTACAGCAATCGTTGTTGATTACATCCGGCGGTTTGACCAAAATATTGCACCAACTCCAGACCCGCGAACTCATCACCCGTTCTACTGCGGCCACAGATCGACGTATCAAGCCGGTACGTCTGACGGCAAAAGCGGTGCCGATTGTGGAACAGGTACTCAAGATCATCGTTGAAAACAATTCGCGCTCTATCCGGAATGCGTTATCCAACACAGAAATCGAGCAAGCAACGCTCCTGCTCACGCTCTTGGCAAAGCACCTACATCAACCACCCGCTATGCGGCAGGAGGGCTGCCCGAACCATCCCGAGCCGCTGCCGCTGGCCAGGATTTGATCTTCATATCCTCGTTCATAACGTGATTGACCAGAAGATCACCCAAAAATTTATGTAACTGCAACCCCATGTAGCGTTGATTCTCCGCCTGGGTTGATTGCTGCACCTTGCGCTTGAAATCAATGATTTCGGCTTCCAGGCGATGATGGATGGCTTTGTGTTCCCCAAGCCAAGGAACACCCAGGTCAGCCATCAAGCGCTCTTCATCATGAAAATGGGTATCCACATACAACAATAGATCATTAAGTATCTCGCTGACGACTTTATCCAGAGTTTTTGCACTGGATGCGCGTTCCAAAGCCTCCCCCAATTGATTAATCAGGTAAAACAAATGCTCATGCTGGGCATCGATCTTCGGTGTAAGGACTTTAAGGCTATCAGTCCAGGGAAATCGTAGAATTTGAACCGGGGCCAACCGCTCAGCCAACCGATTGCCGATCACTCTGAAAATGGCTTTGGCCAAACGCCAATCGCTGGCCATGGCAACCTTGAGGGTTTCCAATTCCAAGGTCAGACAGATGGTGGGAACCACAGCCCGCAAGTTGCTGGTGTAAGTCCGATTGGAGTGCAAGGCCAGCTCGCCGAACATTTCCCCCTCATGGATAAAAAAATGGTATTCCCCCCCCTCCTCTGTCAAACGACTGCCGTGTACGCGCCCTCGATAGACGAGATGAACGTTCTCCTGACGATCACCCTGCCTGGTAATGTACTGACCCGTGTCATAATGGGCGACGCCAAGAATGGGGACAATAAGACGCTTGAGAAACGGGGGCGATAACGATTTAAAGCTGGAGGAACGACTCAAAAAATCCAGCACATCGGCATAATGGAGCGCCGTGGAAGAACTGGTAGCATCCTGATTCATGCAGCAGAGTCCTCTCAAGAAATAGACGCATCACGCTTGGCAACAGCGTTCACCAAAAACGAGTCCGCAGCCAAAGGCACCTCGACATCACTGCCGACCTCATCCCTGATATCCTGGGAAGTCAACACGGGCATCTCACCTTGGCCATCCAGGAAATCACAAATTTTTTGCAGGTTGCGCATCAGCTTGAAACCTTCCCTGTCCATGTCGCGCAACTGCTTCATGGTAACCTCTTCCGTCAAGGTATTCTGTCCGGCGATGAACCAGATGCGCCCACGTTCTTCGTTGAGGGACAAGGGAATGGAGCGCATGAATAAAAAATTATCATCCAAAAATTCAATCCTGGGGTCCGATGGCGCACCCGCAGCTATCTGCGTGCGTAACTCCCCTTCGCGAATCAAAATATTGGCGACCAATAGATAAGATTGGTGTATCCGGTCCAACATTTTACCAATGAGACGATCCATAAAATTTAACAGAAAGATCTGACTGTCCATCCATTTTTTCATCTTGGAAAAACGTCCCTCCAGTGCTTTTGCGGAATCCAGCAGGAAGAAACCAGATGTCGCCGCGCCCTGACGAAACAATTCCATGGCCAGGTTGGCACCGTGTTTGGAGCCGGTTGGGGATCCAGAGGCGTCTTCACACCATAAATTCATGGCCAGGCTTTCATAAATGTTCAACTCGTGGCGCAATTGGTCCAATCCGCAAGCCTTCTCATAGACATCCCGGATACGCAACCCGTTCACCACGTTTTGCAGGGGGCGCAAATAATTCTTGCGCACTCCGGTCAATAATACGACCACTTCCTCGCGATCCTCCATGAGTCCATTCATGATGGCCAAAGTCTGGTGCAACCGATTCTCCAAATCCCATAGCCGCAGCCGCAATGCCGTTCCACTTGGGTCACCTTTCAACACCATCTCCAAGATTTCATCCACCTGGGTGCTTTCCAACACCGAATTCATGATGACATTGTCAAGCTGGAACTCCCGGCTTTGAGACATGCCGTACAAGGTGACCACCCCTTCGTTGATCCGCGAAAATTCCTCTTCCATCGCCCCCACCTGCATGACGCGGCTGAGTCCGTCCCGATTGGGAATGGAACACAATTTTTCCCTGATGGGAAGGATGACCCCGGAATGGATCCTGGGCAGATCATGTTCCAAAAATTCCTTAATAATAGTATCATACCGGGACAATCGTTCCTGGAGGGCACGGGAACTCAAACGGATCATTGTCAAATTGCCCAACCAGTTGTAGCGGCTCAGGGGAAACGAAGGTTCCTCACGTTCCAAAGTTTGGACAAACAGTACGTGCCATACCAGGGCGATTCTCTCCTTGACCACCGACCAACGCAAATCGGTAACCGAAGGTCTTGGAGCCCCCTCCCCCTTGAGATTTTCAGTACTTCGGTGCAATTCCTGTTCAAACACCTCATTCTGGCGCCGCATGGTTTGAGAAACCGCATGGTGCAGAACGTCAAAATGATCCACACCGACCCGGAACGGGCCAAACAACCCGCCGTACAGACGATTGAGAAATCGGGATGAAAAATGGTCCGGGTTGGTCAACAGGCGGGTCGTCACTTCAAGGCGATTGTTGTAATCCCGCACATAGCGAATGCGACTGGCTTGAAACAATTCAAAAAACCAATAGCGAAACCGTTCCATGGGTTTTAAGGATCGATCATCCTTGAGTTGGGCATCCAGGCTTTCCAGAAAGAGGTGCCATGTCCAATGGACGGTCGCCATGGGGGGACAGAGGATATGCGGCAAAGCGGAGCGAATATCAGGACGCATGAGAAAGACGCGAATGTTTTGCACAATCTCCCGTTCCCATTTTTTAAAAGTTTGAATATTTTCATCCAAAAAATGGCGATCCCGTCGCCCCCAGCGGGCCACCATGGCGCTGTAAAAGATGGGGTCGGATAAATCCATGCTGATAGCGACAAACAGGATGAAAAACAGGATACCGCTACCCAGTGCCATGCCATAGCGTTCCAAAAGAATGGTTTTGAGTTCCTGGAGATTGCGGCGTTGAACTCTGGAAATGCTCCCTTTTTTTAAACTCTCAATGGAGTCCAGCCTGGGGACCTGAATGTTGATATGTATATTGTAATCATTCTTGACCACGCCTCCGACCTGATCCACCTGGACCAACAGGGCAATGGCGGACCCGGCCAGTTTTTCCATCCGATCCACCACGGCCAAATAGCGCTGGGTGTTGGCCTCCATGAGGGCCACCACCTCCTTCACTTTTTCGTCCACGTGATAGGATTCCAAACTGAAAAAGGCAACCAGTTCCGGAATGGAAAAATTGCCTAGCGACATCATCCGCTCCAGGGCAATCATTTTGCGCTGGATTTCGGCATCGGTAACACCAAGATCCTTGCGGTAGTCTTCCAGCAGCTTGAGCAGTTGTTGCTCCAGGGATTGACTCAGATCCAGACCCGATTCGCGCAGCATGGCATCAATTTTCAGCGTCATGGCGCTTTGGGTCATGGCATGAGAAACATCTTGACTCCCAGGTTGGTAGCCGCCGTATACGATATAATGTTTCCCCCAATAACGCGGCCCTTTTTGCGCCACGCCACTGGATGCAGCCCCCGACATTTCGTCCAATGGCAGTCTGTTGAGATCCGTAACCACCTTGGAGACGGATCGTTGCAGGACGGCGTACAAATCCCACAGTGAGTCGGGATCATCCACATGGACACTGTCCGGGTGTCCCAGGCTTTGCTGAACGTCTTTTTGCACCCGACGCCATTGCCAGGTCAAATCCTCGGTTTTGGACATGAGCAAGACAATGCCGTCGTAATTGGTCCAAATGGACATGGCGGTCAGCACCATGGCAATAACCACCCAGCGGGGATTGCGACGAAACGCCTGGGCATATCCCGAAAAGACCCGACCCATCTCCGCAACGCCCTGAAACAACCGTGATTTAAAATCCAGAATGGTTGAGGAAAGGACCAAACCCACGATGATGGAGAGCGTCAAGCGCATCCCCTCGTTCTGACTGCCCGACAACCAACCCCCGAACAATTCCACAAAAGAAGGCAATTGTACCAGGTCTATCACCCCCTTGGCGGTGGTCAGAGTGGAACCGATAAATAGGATCAAACCCAGGGTAAATTTGCCAATGGAGGCAATTTTCCCGGAAAACTCCCTGAGTTTTTCTTGCGGACTTAAAATTTCCCGTTGGCTTTTCCAAATCTGGGCAAAGGAGCGCGCCACCTTGATGGCGTGTGGTTGTCCCCTCAAGTTGAGGGGCAGATGGTCGGCAAACGCCTGTTGCAACGCCCGGGAATGCAACCGCCACAATAGAGCCGTCAGCTCATAAAACGGATTCTCTTCCAACATGGCCTCGTTACCCTTGGCCAATGATTCGCGAAACTCCTTGAGCTTTTGCAACGTCGGGGATGACGAGGTATAAACGGAAGAGTGGGAAGCGGATAAACGCGAAACCTCCTCCTGTTCCTGATGCAACGCCCGGCGTAACCGGTCCACGTTGGCCTGGATGAACGCCAATTCCTGGGGATCGGCATATTCCGCCAACCGCTTGCCCACATGCTCAAAATCAGGCAGGGTCACTTCCTGCAATTCTAAAACAAGGGTGAAAGGATCCACGCGACCCGTGTCCTGACCCTCGCGAAACAGATGATCCACCACCTGCCCATAGCGGACAAATATTGGATTATCCCTGACAAAACCCCGAATCATTTTTTTACTCGAAAACCCAATTAGGATCATGGCGCAATAACGCCGACTCACGAATGGCTGTCTTCCCGGGACCAATCTACAAAAAATCTGTCACTCCTGCCATTTATGTCACATTTCGCCACTCGTGGCAACCATGCTGGCACCGAAGCGTTCACTTGATACCGTCCCTTCCGGTTCGTCCATCCCCTTGGTTTTTGGACACAATAGTGCCAAATTTGACTAATTCCAGTAGACGCAGGTGGTGAAATCCAGGACAATCGGAGCGTGAGGAGACTGTTTCCACTGGTGCCCAACGTCTCGTCGTCAGGGTCCAGACACTGTGTTTGCGCGTCAATGGACGCAGTGACAACTTGAAGCCAACAGAAATTATGGAAGATCAAAAAGAAAAGAACCGATCCCAGTACGATACCACCTTCAAGGATTTGTTTGAAAAGCCGCCGCAACGTTTGTTGGCCTTGATCATCGTTTCGGCCA
>JADGCN010000024.1 GCA_015228975.1 Magnetococcales bacterium | reverse complement strand
TGTATGTAGCTTATCAAACAAAGGCAAATGTCCGATTCCAACTGAATCAAAACAACAGCTCGTAAAACCCGCAAAAATGGGCGTGTTGTGGAGGTAAAGCGGACGGTGGTCTTTGGTACATTGGAATTGTTGGTTCTGTGGTTGCTGCGTTCGACAGTCAGCTTTTTCATCAACACCTCATTTGTCGAACATCTTAACGCTACTGATCGTGGCCAAAACGCCAGGAAGGCTCGTAAAAGTTACTGCTTTTCAAAGGACTGGGCGATACACAATGCGATGACGTATTACGTAGCGTTCAGCTACAATTTTTGCTGGCCCGTGCGGACATTACGCATCAAAGGAGACCATGGGAAATGGAACCCCCGAACACCGGCCATGGCTGCTGGCCTTGCCGACCATGTCTGGACGGTTCATGAATGGATTTCGTTTCCATCTCGACCGGCTAGGTTAATGTAAGGCACCACCCGCTTTCGCGGGGATGACAAAAACTACGCAACCCAAGATAGCTGCGGTTTAATAACGGATCAGGTGGAAGGTTTGGCTTTATACGTACTCAAGAGTCGCACTTGGTTTTCTCGAAGCAATTCTGCGGACATGCGGTTGGTCCGGATAACCACCTCCGATGAACCTTGGACACCCTTATAAAAACCATATCTTAAATCAGGGTTATCGACAAACATCAGATCAATATCCCCTTCGCCAGCATCCATTTTGCGACGTATCTCGGTTCCCGAATAAGGAAAAAAAACTGTCATATCAAAATCATTTTGGATCATTTTGCCATCATGGCCCACTACGGTCTTTTCCATGAGGAATTGCAAAAATTTTTCAGTTTCCGCTATCGTCTCTTCATTCTCCCCTGGAAGCCCCAGTATAAAAAAGGCTTTCACACGAATACCACGAGCATTGCACATTAAAACATATTCTTTGTTTTGATCAATTGTGGTTTTCTTATGGACAGCATCCAAGATACGTTGCGAACCGGTCTCCATGCCCACCCCGGTCTCAATGCACCCCGCATCCCGCAACATATCTGCAATGTCATCGGTCATGGTACGGGCATGACCAAAGCATCGGAACAAAATATCATGCTTGATGATTTCCCGGGTGAGGTCACGAACCCGCTTTTTGGAAAGTGTCATGACATCATCAAAAAACATCACCCCCTGATAGCCCGCCGCCTTGATATCTGCAATCTGACGCCCCACGTATTCCGGGGTATACATCCGCACCTTGGTCCTGGCATCTTCACAAAAAGTACAGGACATGGGACACCCTTTTGATGTCAGGAGGGTCGATGCGCGGACTCCCTGAAAAACGAATTCATACTGATTCAAAAAATCCTTTTCCCTGTAAGGAAGTGGAAACGTGTTCATCTGCTGCTCAGACACCGGACGTTCCATGACCCTTTTGAGTTCAGCTCGCCCCGTGAGAATTTCCTCCAAAGCCAATTCGCCGTCACCCTTGACGATGAAATCGAACGGCTGTGTTATGCATTCTTCCAAATAATAACTGGCATGGGGACCGCCGATCACCACCCGGATATCGGGACAAGTACGTTTCACCGCATGGAGAATTTCATAAGCCTGGTATTTCTGCGGCGTCATGCAGGAAATACATATGCAGTTAAAATCACAATATTGTTCCACATTATCAATATCAAAATTATTTTCAATACGCGATTCAATTCCCAGATTGAGCAAATAGGAATGCAAAGCCATGACGCCCATGGGGGGCATAACCCGGTCCGAATCCATGAAAGGATCCCTGAGAGAAACGAGCAAGGCTTTGGGGGGGTGACGCAAGTATGTCATGGTCGTGGATGCATTTCTCGGAAGTTTACCAATCTGCTACGCCAGAATGGTACCGTCAGATACTGGTTTATGGGCAACGAGCAACACCGATACTCCAAAGGGAAAGACCAAGCCATACCCTAATAAAGCACTTTCCAACCTTAAAAGGCCATACAAAAATTGATTGATCGGCACCGATGGCACAACACCGGAATCATCCCCTTCCAGGATGGACAACCATCGCTTCATGAGTCGAATCAGAAATATGGGTAAAAATAGAATGGAATTGAAATAACTCGTGAAATGAATGGTCAAACCGGAAGGGGCCACAGCATCCTTGAGCCTGGAAATGGTGTAGCGCCGATAATGATGCGATGCCACATCGTGGCTCGACCAAAGAAAATTGTAAGCAGGAGCCGTGATCACCAACCATCCACCCGGTTCAATTCGCTCTGCCAAGGCTTGTATGGCATCCTTATCGGATTCGATGCAAGAAAGGACATCCAGCAGGGTCACCAGATGAAATTTTTGCCCTGCGAAGGGTATGTCATACGGAAGAAATCCTTGAGCCAAGGTGGCATCGGATATTTTTTTCGCATGTTCCAAAGCATAGTCGTCATACTCCATACCCCACACACGACCATATTGTGCAAGCAACTGCAAATTGGGACCAGGTCCGCAACCGGCATCCAGGATATGCGCCTTTTCCGGCAATTTCAGCCGCGCAAGCACGCGCCCCAAAATGGAGCGTCTGCCACGAAACCACCAATGCCGTTCCTGCACGGCGGCCATGGTTATATAATTTTGCCGGTCCATGGATTCACGGATCCTTGATCCAAGGGGAATGCTTGTAGAGAGGCAACAAATACAGATTGGAAAATGTATTGTAGGTCCAACACAGGCATTTGTTGTTTTTCGACCGCAATTTTTTTTGATATTCGCACGTTTTCAGGTCACGCCATATGTCTAAAATTGTTCTTTCGCGCACGTTACCCAGGACATAGTGCCCCGGACAGCTCCCCACGGCACCATAGGGGCTGATTTCCAAAAAGAAAGACGAAAGGAACAAACAACGAAACCCTCCTGAATCAAACAGTTCTCCAGGATGAAAGATGAAATCGGCCATACGTTGATAGTAGGGCGACTTGAAGGTTGACCAGCGTGCCGCCAAATCATCCATCACCCGACGAAATTCCCCCTCCTCTTCCGGTCGAAACATCAAGGAATCCTCGCCCGCCTTGATCTGATGTACCAGATTGTTTTGAATGGGTTGAAATTCAACCGTGTCGGCATAGGGATGAAAGTACTCAACCCATTGGGCCATTTCGCGGAAATTTTTAGAAGAAATAACCGCTTTGATCACCAATTTAGGAAATTTGCTGTTACCGCGCCATTTTTTTACAGCCGCAATTCCCGCCATGGATTTTTGAAAGGAACCTGGAACACCGCGAATATGGTCATGTTCTTCGGGTCGAAAGCTGTCCATGCTGACGGTCAGGGAATCCAGTTTAATGGCCACCAATTCTTCGGCAAATCTTGGCAACAACACCCCATTGCTGCACAAATTAACCCGTTTGCCGGCCTGTTTCAGGCGCCGGAGAATCTCGCGAATCTTGGGCAGCATCAAAGGTTCACCACCAGAGATGGTGACCCCCCAGGCATCGGTGGCACACATTTGTTCGACCAATTGCAATTGTTCGGTATCATTCAGCTCCCGAGCCAAATCGGCCTCCGAGGTGCGCGACCAAACCCAGTCACAATGGAGGCATTTGCGATTGCATCCATACGTGGTGATCCACAAAATGTAGAAGGGTGAGCCTTTGTTAGGCCTTTGGGTCATCAGGCTGATAAAATTGCCTAGTGCCGAACGCAATATCCCGGGGATATTCTTGATGGTCAACTGCTCAGCAATGCTGATAATGGACATGAATTCACCCCTTTACAAAAGACCCTGCAATGCCATCCCCCAGTCTGCTTCAACTTCAGCCCCTTTGTTGAAGAAACTCAAGCACAATCCTGGCCATTTGGTGAATGCGTTCTTGCGAAATCGTTGGATGAACCGGTAAAAAATGGACCTCCCTGACCGCCTGCTGGGCATTCGGGGTCTCCCTGGCGATGTCCGAAAAAATTGGCATGCCTGCACAACAAGGGAGCAAGGTCGTTGTTAGATCCACCCCTCTCATTGCCATAAACCGTCGAAACTCCGCGCCCTCCGGGGCACGGAACGGAAAGCGCCAAAACACGTTGTACGAACCTTGCATCAATCGTGGCAGACGCTCAGGGGCTACTGTTTTGAGATAATCCAATAATACGTGAGCATTGGACCGCCGTTTTTCGTCCCACTCACGCATACGCGACAGGCAATGCAATCCCAAATCGGCCTGGATCGAACAAAAACGCCACAACCATTTTTCAGGGATATCGGACAGTCGTAGAACATTTGGATTATCTGTTTGCAGCTTGCGGATCGTCTCCGGGCTGCGATCACTTATCCAACGAATCACCGGAAAGGTGGACCAGGAAAACAGGTTGGGATGCGTCGCCAGATTAACAATCAAATTGCGCAACAAAATCCCCAGCAGGTGGCCTTTATCGACCTTCGGCAATGCCTCCGCTTGCCTGCGAACCCCTTCAAGCAATTGGGCATCTTTTGCGACGACAATCCCACCATATCCGGTGGAAACCGCCTTGAGTGAAGAAAGCGAGAAAAAACCGGCATCACCGAATGTACCCAATTTTTTTCCATTCCAAGCGGCGTTAAAGGCGTGGGATCCATCCTCCAGCAAAACCAGCCCACGTTGCCGGCAAATCGCTTGGATGGCGTCCATATCGGTTGCCAAACCAAACAAATGCGTCACCAGGACAGCTCGTGTTTTTGAGGTAATGGCCGCAATCAGTTTTTGCGGGTCCATCTGGTAGGTTTGCGGATCAATATCCACAAAGACCGGCTTGAGACCCGCTATCAGTAATACATTGACGATATCATGGATGGTAACCGGGGTCATGATGATTTCACTGCCGGGGGGTAACCGCAGTGCGACCACCAGATGGTAAAGCGCTATCCTGGCATAGGGTTCGGCGACAGCCCCATCCACAGCCATCATATCGGCAAAGGCATGTTCAAATGCCTCTACCTGTCCATACCCGCCCTCCTGACCGGCAGCCAAGTTCACCAAGCCACCCAGGATTTCAGGCAATTTCAAGTATAACCGTGTGCGAGGAATCCTGTCGTACCAGGGCAGAACATTCATTGGCAACATCTCCTGTCAGAACGGCAAACCGCGGAATGGTCCGAAGGTCCTTTAACGTCCAGACATGCTACTCATTTGAATGAATCTAACGTGGAATACGTCCCTCTATCCCTTTGAGGTGAAGACAAACACCCCATCCCAGTCTGCTGCAGGGGGATTTTCCAGGTATTCCCTGCAACGTTCCACATAGGTCTTTGATGGTCCATCCTCAGGAATGATGGCGAGCGCCTTTTCAAAATGTTCTATGGCTTGATGGTAGTCCCGCGCCCGATAACGCTCCAAGCCAGTGTTATAATGTTGCAATAGATCAGCAAGTTTGCCGGTGACCTCACCTTTTTTGCCCAACAATTGATAAATGGTGACCGGCTCTTTTTTACCAATGACGCGTACCGTATCCAACACCCGACAATCGATATCGTTTTTGGCCAACTGATAAGTCGCATCCGAGATCATGGTGTCAGATGCATAGAATTTGTTAGCCCCTTCCAAGCGCGCCGCCAGATTCACCGCATCACCCATGATGGTGTAATCCATACGCTGTTTCGATCCCATGTTGCCCACCACCATGGGCCCGGAGTTGATACCCATGCGTACGCGCAAGGGTGCCCTCCCCTCCTTGGCCAACCGTTCCCGCATCTGATGCATGAATTGCTGCATTTCGACAGAGGCATGACAGCACATCGTTGCATGGTTGGGCTGATCCAGCGGTGCCCCCCAGAAGGCAATAATGGCATCACCTTCAAACTTGTCCACCGTTCCATCATACTTGGCGATGATTTCGCACATGGCGGTCAAGTATTCATTAAGGAGCAACACCAATTCCGAGGGTGTCAATTTTTCCGAAATCGTGGAAAATCCCGCCACATCGGAAAAGAAGGCGGTCATCACACGCTCTTCACCACCCAGGCTCAGTTTGCTGGGATCTTTGACCAGGATATCCACCACATGGGGAGAGAGGTATTGCCCAAACGCCCCCTTGATCATTTTTTTCTGGCTCATCTCCTGGAGATAATACCGCATATTGATGACCATGAAGCTGAGAATGGCTGCCAGCAGGGCATAGGACATGGAGAAAACCAATCCATGCTTGACGTAGATCACGGTGATGATCCCAACCCACAAACCGATCCCCAGGAGGGCAACCAGAACTCTCAAGGTAGGATGTTTGATAATACCCAGCACCATCATACCCATCATTAACAGAAAAGCCGCCGATGCTTCCTGAGGTACGGAAGCTGGCTTCAATGTCCCTCCCTTCAAAATGGTCTGAATGACATCGGCAATGATTTCCACCCCGTAGACCGTCCCCACAGGGGTGTCAAACCAGTCGTGCGACACTTCTGAGGTGTCACCCAATAGCACGATCCGGTCTTTGATCGGATAGCTCAATTCATACAGATCTTCTTCACTTTTGCCTGCGATATTCAGGTAATCCAAGGCAGAGAAACCGGCGGTCTGACTCAAGTTCCGGCTGCCGGGGGGAAGCGTGGGAAAGTCGATGTAAATATTGTTGAATTGGTCCAAGGGCACTGCCAGATTGGGCCCAAACTTTATGACACCCGGTGCCAATTCGGGCTCGACTCCAAAATAGATCGACAGTGCTTTGATGGCATAAGGCCAAGCTTTTGCCTTTTCAGCAATTTCAGGAAAAATCTTCAATCGGGACAAAGAGGTTACAACACTGCTTTGCGAGCCTATATTGGTGTAACCATTTTGGGTTACCGCAGCCAATTCCCGGGTAGGCGGGTTGAGTCGCTCAAATTTACCTTTGCGGATGTCAGCTTGGGACACCAACAAGACCGGAGCAGCTTTCTTGAAGGATTCGGCGGTTGGTTGATCTTCGTTGTAGGAACTGGGAAAATCCATCAGAAGGTCGATTGCGACCACCCGCGCTCCCAATGTCTTAAGATTTTCGGCAATTTTTCCAATATCCGTGCGCCGTAGCGGAAAACTCTTATATTCTTTGAAGAAAGCCTCATCGGTATTGATCAATACAATTTTATCCTTGGGAAAGCTCATTGTCTGAGGATCACCATAATTTTGCCGCAAGATATGGCGAAACGAGACGGTCTGCTCTTCAAGGAGTGAAAAAATCTCAAAATATTCTGAAGGCACCACCAGAACAAAAAACAAAATAGTTGCCAGAATGTCGTAACGTTGCAGGATCTTGTTCATGACCCAACGATTCTCCCCAAAAAATGAACACATGATTCGACCCGAAATAAGGGTCATTGTGAACGCATTACCACCAACCCGCAATGGAAATTTGCCTGAAATACCACTCTTAAGACAACAAATCAGACGTAAAAGTGTTCGTTACCCTAAAAAAAAGGCGTGGAGGGAGACCCCCCACGCCCGGATTTCAGTCCATCGCTGATTTTAGTTTCCCATGATTTTATTGTATTCCAGAGCCGCTTCTTTTTTCAGCTCATTCAATTTCAAATCGTGATAGGTTTTGATCAACAGCGGAAACATGTCGATATCGCCGGGATTGGCCTTGAAATATTTCCGATACATGTCCATGGCGGCGACGGTCAAACCTTTCTCGTCCAGGAAATTGGCAACCAGAAAGTCGTCTCCGGGGGTCGAACCTTTAATCTCAGCAAGTTTTTTGTTGAACTCTTCCAATGCCGCACCACCCAGCCAAACCATGGTCCGATCGCCATTGGGGGAGAAAACCGAGGCACCATCCTTGATCACGTCGACCCGATATTTATGCGATCCAGGGGTCAACCCGGTGACTTTGAAACGGACCATCTCGTCCTTGGTTGCCGGTACATCGATGGATTTGTCATCGATGATCAGGCGATAGGAGAATTCAGGCCCGACGTTGGACCAAACCATGTCGGGATGCTGTTCCGAAAGGGTGACCTCACGGATCGTTGCCAGCTTTTGGTCATTTTCTTTCTTGTCCACGCTACGGCGCACTGTTGTATAACGCTGTGCTTCTTCAAAGCGTTGGTTCATACTGGAAAGGACGTCACCACCCGCCTTCTGCGGCTCGGAAAGGGTACCAGAAACGACCTTGACGGCAGCCGCGGTTATCTCCAACTCGGTATTTGCAGCCATGTTCTGACTGGTGCTGTTGGCTTGGTTAATGATGGTCGCAGCACCATCCGCACCCGTGCGAACCTTGGTTCCGTCAAAAATGAACTTATTCGCGGTCACCTTCTTCCATTCTTTATCCTTAAAAACTTCGACAGTCCCCTTCACCTGGGTCAGCATGGCTACGGGTGGGGCAAGTGCCAAAGCCTGACTGGCCAGTCCTAAGACAAACATGGCCATCAGCAGGAAATTGAACTTGATCCAATGCGGTTTCATAATCCTTCTCCCTTTGTGATGGTAGTTGCTGCGCAAAATGCCGTCCAGGCATAAGAGCCCAATTATGGTACTTTTCAGGTCAACCGGCAAATTCCAGGGATATAATCCAATCTCCCTTCTCCATTGAACGTTGGCGGAACAGCGCCCTGGTACAGATAAGTACCCTGGCTGACTTTTTGGTTCATAGTTTATCGAAAGAAATTTATTTTTTATTTTCCTATCAGCATAAAGGCTGACCAGATGTATGGATTGCTCCATTCAGCACTGCTGATCATTTCCAGTTGTGATTCCCGCATCGCCTCATGCACGGTCTTGCCCGACATCAAGCGACCATAAAATTTGGTCATTAGGTTTTGGGTACCCGCATCGCTCACCTCCCAGAGGGAAGCGATAAGCGAACGGACGCCGGTTTCCATGAACGCACGTCTGAGACCATAGACCCCTTCACCTTCATGAATCTCACCCAGTCCCGTCTCGCAGGCGCTGAGGATCGCCAACTCAGTACCCGCAAGGTTCAATCCCAACACTTCCAGTGCCGTTAGCACGCCATCGTTGACCGTATCGAGTTCTCCGAGATACGGTGCATTGGCGTTGATCCCCGCAAACGCCAACCCGGAACGCAACAACGGATTATCGCCTGGAGGGGGCAGTTGGCCTTCGGCACCCCGTTGCAACTTCAGCAACCTTTTCCTCAAGCTATCATCAGGCTTGAGAAAAAAGCCATGGGTCGCGATGTGGATCATACGCGGGGGTACCGACAACCCCTGAACCAGCTTCTCCTGGGCATCGTTTTGGACAAAGAACTGATTTTTTTGCCCTTTTTCCTTGGCTTGATCGATAATGAGCCGGCCTTCCTTTTCGGCCCCGGGTAATGGATCGAAATGCAGCCCTCGCATACCACTCCCGGCACCGCGAATACCCTGCATCACCGCAGCGGCGCGCCTTTGACTCACCTGTTCCAACTGCACCTCGCCGGCAACTTTCGTTGAGTTGTAATCGGGACCGGCTACAACCATCATCTCCCCGGTAGCTGGCGGGATTGCAGAGGGCAGGATATCACGACTGGACGTCAGGATATGTAATTTAACCTTCTGGATAAGAAATTTTTTATCCGCGTCCACCAAGGCATTGAAAGGCAAAATATTGAGGATTCCATCGGGAACGAGGTAAATGTCCTCCCGATCCCCCAGGGAAGCCGCCACAGGTTTCCAAACCAAATCATAAACCTTCTGGCCAAACTCTTTAACATCCTGGGAATCGGCCTCCTCATCCTGAATTTTGGCCCGATAGTCCAGCACGGCCTTCTGCACATCCTCAAGACTTGGATAAACGACGAGGTTAAATTGAGGCTTACCATCTTTAATGACCATGGTGCTGGCCATCAACCTTGACTTACCCTCCTGGTTAAATACCAGGAAATCAACCAAACCCGACCCCGCAGGCAAATTGGCCGCCACCTGGTCTGTATCATAGAGCAAGGTCGTATACCGATACCGCAAACTCGCCTGCCCGAGGAGTCGTTCGATATCGTTCACCTTGCCTTCCAGGCGATGGATTGTTTCAAGATAGCTGTTGGGCGAATCGGCACTGGGTCCGGAAAGCGTCATCGCCGCCAATTCCTTGCGCGCCGCGGTCAATTGTTGCGTCAGCTCGGCCAATTTCGGATCTTTCGCGATCTGGCTCACCTGCTGGATTTCCGAGGTGATTTTCAGCAACAATCCTTTGCGTTGCAGACTGACATCAATGGCTTCCCTACCCGCCACTTCGGGGGAGAGATGCGTTATCAGCGACAGGAAATTGTTCAATTCCGGGGAATGCAGGCGTATATAACCCTCGCGAGCATTTTCATCCGCCACCCACAACATGCGATTCAGGAAGGTGGTGCGCCGATCAAAACCTTCATGGCGCAATTTATACGCACCCTGAAGGTCGGATGATTCCTCCATGGTTTGCGCCAGGGCATTGAGGGTCTCGAACGTATAAGGATGTTGCTTGCCAAGAACCTCCTCATCCAGGGCCAGGGCGGATTTCAACAATTCCAGGGCTTCTTTGTTTTTTTTCTGGGAACGATACAGCATACCCAGATCCAGCATGGAACGCAGGGCATCGGGATGTTTGGGCCCCAGAGCCTCTTTACGCAGGCTCAAGGTACGTAATAACAAGGCTTCCGCTTCCTTCAACTGGCCCGCCTTATGCTCTGCCCGCGCCAAGTTGTTCATAGCCTTCAATGTTTTTTGATGTTTCTCCCCCAACTCACCCTGCCACACCGACAACACACGCTGAAATCCCTCCACAGCCAACTTATGGTCCTCTTTCAACAAGCGCAAAAACGCCAAATTGTTCACCATGGCAATCGTGTCGGGATGGGTCGGACCCAACTTGGCTTCGGCGAGGGGGATGGTGCTGTTGTATTGCGCCTCTGCCTTGTCAAAAAGCCCCTGACTTTCATAAAGCATGGCCAGGTTGTTCCTGTTGGTCAAAGTTGTGGGATGATCTTTGCCCAACACCTTCTCCGCAAGCTGCCACGACTGGCGAAACAAAGGTTCGGCCTGATCATAGAGCCCTTCATCTTCCATGGTCATCGCCAGATTGTTCATCAGGGCAATGGTAGCCGGGTGTTCGGGGCCCAAGGCCTTCTGGAAACCTGACAAAGCCTGACGATAATTTTTTTCCGCTTCGGCAAAATTCCCCTGACGCCGATTAAGTCCCGCCAAATTGTTCAGAGTGGTCAAAGGATTCGGGTGGTCACTGCCCAGCGTCTTGATCTCATGGTCCAATATCTCACGAGTTAACTTAATCGCATCCTCAAAATGACCCAAATCTTCGTGGACCTTGGCCAAATTGGACTTCGCATTCATCCGCACTTCGGCCAAATCATCGGCTTTACACTTGTCCAACACATCTTCCAATTGGGCCTGAGCCTCTTTGAGGCGCCCGCGCAGCCGAAGCAGTTCCCCCTGATCAACCAAGGTGGACAAAATGTCAGCATGATTTTCCGGCAGGGCCCCTTTTTGCAATCCCAAGGCTTGTTTAAAGGAGGATTCGGCATCATCGTACTGGCCCATGGCCCCTTCCAAGACTGCCAGACGATTGAAGCACCATCCGGTTTCTGGATTTTTTTCACCGGCCTCTTTCAAAAAATCAGCGCACAAACCTTTGATAAGGGGATGCGCCTTTTCGTAAAGACCCTGATTTTGCAGGTCAATGGCCTCGTTCAATTTGGCTGAGAGTTGTGCCACCGGCGAGTTGGCGGAAGCTGGTTGCGCAGGTTGAGCTGGTGCCTCCCCCTTTTTATCCTGGGCATTGCCCACTTCGGCATCTTTGCGGACATCTTCAGTTCCCTTTGGCACGTTCGCCCCGGGATCAGGCGCTGCAAAAGCCCGGTTTTGGTCGGCACCAAGCACCAGCATGGTCGCCAACACCAAAGCCAAAAAATGAAAAGTGATATTTTTAGAGGATGTTATCATGGATATCAACAAGTTTGCAGTAGACGGCATGGAACAAAAGCGTACTTTTCACAGCTCTTCCGGGAGCTGACACCGATACCATCACAACGAATTATTACTTGAAAGTCAATTAAAATCTGCTCATCACATACAATTAAGTGCCTTTGCACAAAGAAAATAACCTAGCGTGACAAATAATTCTTGCCATGTCACCCCTGGTAACGAAACAGGACAACTCCCGTACCCGATTGCCAAGGAACGTACCCCGAGAGCCATTGCAATCCTGGCAGGGTATTTACCGAATATGGCTATTCCAACCCCATCGCAACCATGGTAACATGAACGGGTGTAAACATCAGGGGACTGATTTTTCAAAGGTTGCACATGACCAAAAGTTCGGATGCATGAGGATGTCTGCAATGGCTCGGGAAACAATTAAGAAAATTAAGGCCACTGACCTGAAACCTGGCATGTATATTACTGATTTTAATCAGGATTGGCAGGATCCAGGCTCGCATGATAACAATCCAAGAGCCTTTCAAGGGCCGCAACGCGTCACTACCGAAGCGGAAATTCAAGCGATTTTGTCCAGTGGAATCAAAGAAATCTATATTGACGTTGCCAAAGGGGAAGAGGCTGAGGGCACGCCTCTCAAGGATGTCGAACAAGCCCTGGCGGAACAACTCCAAGAGCTTGGGGACGATGAAGAGTTGGCTCTTAAAGGGGCATCGCCCATACCCTTTGAGGAAGAACTCTCAGGGGCTGCCGAAGTGAAATCACACGCCCGCAGGATTGTCGGGGATGTACTGGCCGATGCCCGCCTCGGCAAACAAGTCACCTTGGAACCGGTTCAAGATGCCGTCCTCGGCATGGCAGAGTCGATGTTCCGCAATCCCGATGCCATTTTAAGCTTAAGCCTGATCAAAAAACGTGATGAATATACCTTCATGCATTCGGTCAATGTGGGCGTGTTCCTCATGTCTTTCTGCCGCGCCATGGAAATGCCCGAAGAAACCATCATCAAAGTGGGTGTTGGTGGCATGCTTCACGACATTGGCAAAATGAAAACACCGGAAAACGTCCTCAACAAGGCTGGTAAACTGACTGATGAAGAATTTCTCCTCATGAAACAACACGTCACCTTCAGTCGTGAAATCCTTGAGCAAACACATGGCATCTCGGAAATCAGCATCTTTGTCGCTGGGCAACACCACGAACGCTTCGATGGCACCGGTTACCCCAATGGACTCAAAGGCGATGCCATCGATGAATTTGGCCAAATGGCAGCGATTGTCGATGTTTATGATGCCATTACTTCGGATCGTGTGTATCACAAAGGCAACCCCCCCCATGTTGCCCTCAAACGTATGCTGGATTGGTCAAAAAATCATTTCAATCCACAATTGTATCAACGATTTGTCCAATGCGTTGGCATCTACCCCATCGGAACATTGGTTCGCTTGGAAAATGACCTGGTGGGGATTGTCATTCGTTCCAATGCGGAAAGCCTGCTGCATCCCGTCATCAAGGTGATCATAGACGCCAAGGCCGGCAAAAAATTAAAGCCTAAAGAAATAAACCTGATGGACTATAGCGGCAACGCCACCAAAGGCTTTCGCATCGTGCGCACCGAACCAAACGACAAATGGAAAGTCGATCCGGCGCAATTCATGCCGAAACCAGAAGTTTTCCAGTAATAAAAACAGTTACGATATATTCACGCCACAATGCAACCCAATGGGGTGCCAACCAGAACGACCGGCTCACCGGTTGACAGGCCAAAAATCGGCCAATTGACGGATGTGCATGGCTAAAATATCACGACGGAATCCCTCGATATTCACGACCCGGTCGGCGGCCTGCCGATAAAAGGGCAGACGCCGACGCATGATGGATTCTTCGCTTTCGGTGTTACTCAACGCCGGGCGTCGGGTGTCCGCTGCCGCTTTGGCGGCCAAACGGACGATATCCCCTTCGAGCCAGATGACGCGACCGTTTTTTTTCAAGGCATCCATCTTGCGGTAGCTGTAGATCTCGCGCCCCTCTGCATCCAAATCGCAAATCACCCCACCACCCGTATCGATGATGATCTCGTCCATGGCGGCCACCTTGTTTACGATTTGCGCTTCCAAATCCCTGAAAGCCCGCCAATCACCCCCCATTTTTGCGAGTATGGCGGCAATCGGCAAACCTTGGCTTTCGTAGGATATCAAGCTGTCGGTGGACATCACCGGGCGCTTGGTCAGAACGGAAAGCCTACGGGAAATATTGGACTTGCCCGCGCCCCGCATGCCAATCAAAATCAGATTCACGATGCCCCCCCGTGCGCCCGCCACTGACGCCACCCTTTGACAATAACCAATACCAGCGGGGTGGCATGCATGAACAGATCAAAAATATCCAACGGTCGCGTCAGGCTACCGGCACCCAGCATCTTTAATTTTTCCCATAGATGGGGTTCTGGATGAATGGGGGCAATGGCCATGAATAAAGCCAAAGGGACCAGGGCGACCCAGGAGATTCGGTCGATGAATGATGGCTTTTTTGTTGCGGGAATCGTTTCGTCCATGACATTCGCCAAATAGGGTTTAAGGAAGGAAGCAAAATCTTCAGCCCCTTTTTTTATCCTATACCAGGGTATGGCGAAACTTTTTTTTTGATCGTTATCGAATGTTATTCGGCACCGTGCTTCGCACATTTTCCATCTATCAAAGAGAAATGGAGCCTCTGAAATCGATGGCGCTCCGAACAAAAAACGATGTGGGTTGACCTGGACGCCGTATGCACACCATAATAGGGGAACTTCGAGCAGCACCTGAAGCGGGTGTCGTCCAATGGTAGGGCCTAAGCTTCCCAAGCTTAAGACGAGGGTTCGATTCCCTTCACCCGCTCCAAATTTTTATCAGACAGTTGCCGTTTCGGAAAAAAATCCTCTCTTTCTTGGTTATGTTTCGCACCTGTCACTGAGCAAAAATATTTTGCATGCATGTCTGAAAATTGAGCGAAAATGCCTATTGTTTGCGTTTTCCGCCAAACGGCGTGCAGTCATATCCAGCACCGATAATTTTGGGAAATGTCTGCCTGGAAGTATCGCGTGTCGGTAGGAAAGATGATAGTCTTGATTCTAGCCTTTGATTTTTTTCCTTGAAGAGACAACATGCCAAATATTCGATTTGTACGGTGTATGGTCTTCAATGTATGATTTGTCAATAACCTCGGAGACATGCCCTAACTGAGATGGCTCCTGGCAGTGTACTGAACAGTGGGGGCTACCTTCGGCATTGTGATTGGATGGTATATCTGCCCAGGGGGGTGACCCACGATCCCACGATCTGATCAAAAGGTAGCGATATCAGGGAGACCTGAGAGGAGTCATTATAACCTGACGGAAATCAAGGATTGATTTCTCTACTAATGTGAATATTATCTTTTGAGTTTGTTTCTATTAATCTCTAAATAAGGCTTTTTACTATGTCAAATAATGGAAAAAAAAATAATCTGTCAGAGAGAGAAAAATTAAATTGTCGCGATGTAGAGGACAGAGCCAAAGCAGCCGAAAAACGTTGTTATGACCCCTTAAAAAAATTAGCAGATTGTAATGGTGACTATCTCTACACATTCAAGCATCGAACAAAAACCACAGAAAAAATCATAAATAAAGCTGAGGACTATCGTAAGGATAATCCGACTCACACTTTTGACCCATATAAGATCACCGATGCCTGGGCATGTCGTTATGTTCTTCTGTCCCAAGAACACATCATTAATATTTTTCAGAAATTGATTTCCTTGATAATGACTGATAGCCCAGTCGATGACATTGATTCACCTTTCAAGAAGGGAAGCCTGGAAAAATTAGTCATTTATGATAACCGCCCCAAGAATGACCCCTTGGCAATTACCCCCAAGATTGAGAAAATACTGTCGGATGGGGGCTTCAACATAGATCCTGATAGGATTGTCACTGGAGCTAAGGAAAGTGGATATTCTTCAGTCCATATCGTTGCCTTGGTGCCGGTTAAATATGTTAACCTTGACCGGGGTGAAACGCCTGATGACGTACCTGTTGAGATACAAGTACGCGATGTTTTTGAAGATGCTTGGTGTGAATTTGAACATAAGATGGCTTATAGCGCTAAGGATGATAGGGAAGGGGAAGACAGACCGGCTTTGTCCGATCCAATTTGGCGGCAACATTTGAATGTGTTCAAGGTGTTTGTGGATGGATGCAGCCTATATGCCGCACTTCTTCACCAAAATGAGAAGCGCTATTCTTCCTTTGAAGGACCAAAGTCAGACTCAGCGCCCTTAACCCTCCCGGAAGAAGATAGGGACTATGTGGTATCGATCCTGCGTAAACAGAAAGCGGATAGTAATGTCATTGCCATGGTCAAATCCTCTTACGACCAACTAAAGAAAGTACAAGAACAAAGACTGAAACTGGCAGACCCGAGTTACCAAATGCTGGTGCGGAAATTTGCAGAGACCATTGAAGCTTGCACAGGTCATTTGGATAACAAATCTCGTAGCGGTTATTCTGTACGTTATTTTTTGGAGTCTGAGCGTCTTCTGGCCCTGATGAAAACCACGGACAGTGAGCTGCCTGAAGGTCTGGAAGACGGCTATAAAAAACTTTTTAGCGAATTTCCTAATGATCCGATCCTCGCATTTAGGAAAGGGCAAGTTTTATGCCAAAAGACAGAACTCGAAGACTATATATTGGCAGTCAATGTTCTTGAAGATGCGTTGAAGAAAACCAACTCTCTTCACCGCCCACCCCATATCAGAGACGAGGGATTGAACTTCCTGCGTGATGCTATTCCGGTACAGATCGGACTTGCCTGTGGGCTCATTTACGAAAAATATCTGAAGACAAAGCCGGAGGAAGCTAGAAAATATTGGGACAAAGGGGTGCAATGTAACAGGGAGGTTATTCAACGCTATGAGGATGAATGGCAAGAGGCGTTGAATCGGGTGAGCCCGGATCATTGTCGCGTACTGGGTCGGGCGGTCAATAATCTTCTTGACTTCTTTTTTGATAAAGAAAAGGGAACTGGAACGATTGGTGCATGTATTTTCAACAATCGGACCCCGGATTGGGATGAAGATAGGGTGAAACAATTATTGGTCTGTTTGTGTCACCCCCATTTGGCTGAATATTGTGGAGAATATTCGACCCAGGACACCATCATGGTTGCCCATGCTTTTTTGGGAGAACGCGACTTGGCTGTAGGAAAAGCCGTAACCATTATGGATGAGCTTCACAATAGGGCTAAAAGTTATTCTGGCTCGACTGGGGGGATTCAACCATCCTCGATTTTGGGCCACCTGAAGAGCAACGACGAAAGATCGTGTTACAAACGCGCATCGGAGATCCAATTGTTGCTGACGGACTAAAAAAATCTGAGGAAGTGACGAAATGCCTCAGAAAAAATGGCTTGGTATCCGATCTTAGACATTAGGGGCAGTTTCAGGATTAACAGTTGACGTAATGGTTGCTCCCACCGTAGACTGGATCTGTTAGTGGTTTGTGTTGTGACGATTTCTTAGGCGAGCGAAAGGAGATATGCCATGATGATAAGGAGTGGACGGTAATTATAGCATCATTTTGGAAAATTGTGTTTTGCTGTGCGGCTCCGCCGCAACGAAGGAGCAGAGCGCCGGCCTGTTAGGTCTTATCAGGCCGGCACTTTCATTGTGCAGGATTAAGACAACCCCGCTTGGCAAATCTCGTTAATAAAACCACCAGATGCTTCTCGACATCAACCCTCAAATATCCAGATTAACGACATTCAAGGCATTGGCTTGAATGAAATCGCGCCTTGGCTCCACCTGATCACCCATGAGTGTGGTAAACACTTCGTCGGCTTCCACCGAATCCTGCACCCGTACCTGCAACATGGTCCGATTTTCGGGGCGCATCGTGGTTTCCCACAGTTGATCGGGATTCATTTCACCCAAACCTTTATAGCGCTGAATGGTTTGTCCCTTGCGACCCTCGGCAAGAATCCAATTCACCAACTCTTCCAGGTTTCCAACCGGCTGTTTCTTATCCCCTTTTGACCAAACCGGTTCAAAACCGATCTCCTGATAAATACGCCCGGAACGCTCGACCATCTCCCGATATTCGGGTGAGCGGGTGACGGTGGCATCCAGGACACTGCGTGATTGTACGCCATGCACCAAACGGGTGATCGTCAACGCTTCCAAGCCGGTTTCATTATCGTGCATGCTCTCCACCTGCAGGCGTTCCTCCTGGTCTTGGGATTGCTGCAACCGTTGGCGCAAGCGTTCGGCAGCCGCTGCTGCGGATGCTTTGGATTCCAGGGCTGCATGGCTGATTTGTGCCTGGCCGGTAGCCTCCAGAATGACCCTTCGATCATGGTGGCGTGCGAGACGATTGAGGAGAAACACATAGCGTTGCGCCTCACGGGAAATGTTGATCAGCTCCTTGCCGCCAATCTCCTGATCCCCATTGAGCAACACCGCCCCTTCCAAACCGAAGGACATCAACATTTCCGTCATAGCCTCCTCATTTTTCAGGTAGCGGGTCGTTTTACCCCGGCTGACGCGATACAAGGGGGGATAGGCGATGTACAAATGGCCGCGCTCGACAATTTCTGGGAATTGCCGGTAGAAGAAGGTCAACAACAAGGTACGAATGTGCGCCCCATCCACGTCGGCATCGGTCATGATAATGATGCGGTGATAGCGTAATTTGGAAATATCGTATTCCTCAGCGCCAATCCCGGTTCCCAGCGCCGTAATCAGGGTACCCACCTCTTGTGAGGACAACATTTTATCAAAGCGGGCCTTTTCAACGTTGAGAATTTTACCTTTCAGCGGCAATACCGCCTGAAACTTCCGATCCCGCGCCTGTTTCGCCGAGCCACCTGCCGAATCACCCTCCACCAGGTAGAGTTCACACAGGCTGGGATCCCTTTCCTGACAGTCGGCGAGTTTTCCCGGAAGGGAAGAAATTTCCAGGGCCGATTTGCGCCGGGTCAATTCCCTGGCTTTACGGGCGGCCTCCCGCGCCGCAGCCGCCTCCACGGTTTTGGAAATAATTTTTTTGGCGTCCTGGGGATTTTCCTCAAACCAGGTTGACAATTTGTCGGCAACAATCCCTTCCATCACCGTGCGTACTTCCGAAGAGACCAATTTTTCCTTGGTTTGGGAAGAAAATTTGGGATCGGGGAGCTTGACCGAAATCACCGCCGTCAAACCTTCGCGACAATCGTCACCGGTCAGTGCAATTTTTTCCTTTTTCAACAAGCTGCTGTTCAAGGCGTAATTGTTGACGGTCCGGGTCAGGGCGGCTCGAAAACCAATCAGATGGGTTCCGCCGTCACGTTGCGGTATGTTGTTGGTAAAGCAAAAAACATTCTCCTGGTAGGAATCATTCCACTGCATGGAGACTTCCACCATGATTTCATCGCGCTTGTCCTGAAAAAAGATCGGCGGTTCCTGCAAGGGTGTCTTGGCACGGTTTAAATGCTGCACGAACGAGCGGATACCCCCTTCATAATGAAAATGATGGGATTTGTCGGTGGCATCCTCGTGGATGTAGATATTGACGCCCGAATTCAAGAAGGAGAGTTCGCGCAAACGTTGTGACAAGATATCAAACGAAAACTCAACGTTGGAAAAGACCTTGCGACTGGGGAGAAAGGTCACCGAGGTTCCAGTCTTGTCGGTTTCGCCAATCACCTGAATAGGCTTGACGGGATCGCCATTGCAAAATTCCAGATACCAAACCTTGCCATCCCGGCGAATGGTCAATTCCAGGCGTTCCGACAATGCATTGACCACCGATACCCCAACACCATGCAGACCGCCCGAGACCTTGTAGGAGTTTTGGTCAAATTTCCCCCCGGCATGCAGCACCGTCATAATCACTTCGGCAGCGGATCGTCCCTCTTCGGGGTGAATGTCGGTTGGGATGCCGCGACCATTATCGCGCACGGTCACCGAACCGTCGCTATGCATGACGACCTCGATACGGTCACAATACCCCCCCAGGGCTTCATCGATGGCATTGTCCACCGCTTCGAAAACCATGTGGTGCAGACCGGAACCATCATCGGTGTCCCCAATGTACATGCCGGGTCTTTTACGAACCGCCTCCAAACCTTTTAGAACCTTGATGCTGGAGGCGCCGTATTCAACCGGTTCGCTGCTCGCCTCTGGAATGGTATCGTCTGCACTGGCCATGATTTATGGAGACTCCGTCAACGGTTTAAATTGTCCCGCCTGGACATGAAACATGTGATGGGGATGCCGGGCCCGGGAAAAAAGATCCCCTTTGACCGCCGTGATCAGCAATTGCTGCCCCTGTAGGTGTACCAACCGAAGCAGGCGCGCCACGCCGTCATCATCCAATTCTGACACCGGATCATCCAATAACAGCAACGGTCTGGCGTTCAAGGCGTCCTGCATCAATCTATGTTCCGCCAGCTTGATCGCCAGCACGAAACGTTTTTTCTGCCCCCTGGAGCCAAAACGTGCCAACGGTCGATCCGCAAGCAGGAAACGAATATCATCGCGATGGGGGCCGATGGATGTGTTGTGGGTCCGATGATCGTAACTCCTGTGTCCTTCAAGCCCGGTGCGATAATGTTGCGCCAATTCGTTTTCCTCCATAGCCGCGCCATCCTCGTCGAGCTGACTGGCGTAGATTATTTGGAACAATCGCTGATCCAAACCCAGTCCATCCAAGAGTTGCGGCAATGTCTCCCGGATTTTTGCCAACCATTGCCGACGACTCACGACAATACGCGCCCCCAAAACGGCCAAACGGTCCTCCCAGGCGTCCATTTCGCCAGGGTTGAGGCACTTTTCTTTCAACAGTCGGTTACGTGCCTTCAACGCGCCTTGATAATCACGGACCGTTGCCGCATGCCGTCGATGGCTGGAATAAACGACCCAATCCAAAAAATCCCTTCGTTCCCCGGGCCCATCATGGATCAAGTCGGGCGAATCGGGGGTCACCAGCACGGCTGCCAACACCCGATCCATGGTGGAAGCCAAACCCACCGACTTGCCATTCAATTGGGCTGATTGGCGATTGCCCATCCCTTGAAAATCCAGGCGGTGGAACAAACCGTACGAATGAATCTCCCCCTGGAGGTGAAATCCATCACACCCATTTTGACGCATGGCCTCGGGAGGGGCACGGCGAAAAGAGCGACCGGTTGCCAACAATCCCACCGCCTCCAGCAGATTGCTCTTGCCCTGGCCGTTATCCCCGATCACCACGTTAAGCTCGGGATGGAACTGGAGGGTGGCTTGGGCAATATTACGAAAATGACCCAGACGAAGCCAATTCAGGACCATCTTGAGCCCCACGCCATCAGACGCGCATCGGCATCAGCACGAACAAGGCATCGTTACGGTTGGGATCGAAAACCAGGGCTGGGGATTCGTCGGTGTGAAACACGAAACGAACCTCAGCGCCATCCATGGCGGTTAAAATTTCCCGGAGATAACGGGCATTGAAACCAACGGTAAAAGGATCCGTGCCGTCAAATTGCACGGTCATTTCCTCTTCACCCGCCTCT
The DNA here is from genome assembly GCA_015228975.1 of Magnetococcales bacterium. Classification (GTDB taxonomy): domain Bacteria; phylum Pseudomonadota; class Magnetococcia; order Magnetococcales; family UBA8363; genus UBA8363. The sequence goes on along the minus strand of JADGCN010000024.1, from coordinate 12,046 downwards.
TGTTCCGGGTTATTGGAAGAAATTTTCATCATGGTGCCGTTCACACTGAGGCGAATGCCCCGTGATTTTTCGTGCGACAACACTGAAATACGTTTGACGACGCTGTCAAGCTCCCCGCGATCCATGGTCAACCGGATGGTATTGTTTGATGGGATGACCCGTCGATAATCGGGAAAGCGTCCCTGGACCAGCTTGGAGACCAGGGTCAGTTCCTGCTTGATGAATTGTATATGCGAGGTTCCCATGATGATTTCCAGGAATTCCTGGTCTTCTTCCAGCACCTTGCGCATCTCAAGGACTGCTTTCTTGGGGATGATGACCTCACGCTGTTCCTGGATTTCGCGCTGGAGTACTTTTTCCACCATGGCCAAGCGGTGGGTATCCGTGGCCACCATGCGTACCTTGGGGGAATCGCCCTCCTCGGTGGCCGGGGATAATTGGAACAGCACCCCGTTCAGGGTGTAGCGCGTATCATCCGAGGACATGGCAAAATGCGTTTTGCCAAACATTTCTGCCAACATGGCGTGTTCAAACCCGAACCGTTCCCCTTCCGCCTGGGGGATCTGGGGAAATTCAGAGACGGGGAAGCCTGCCAGTTCAAAACGTGCCCGCCCGGCAACCAATATCAACCTGGATTCCGATTCCATGCGCAGCAAAACATCGGTTGGCGGCAGTTCGCGAAAGATTTCGTACAAGGTTTTGGCGTTGAGGGCCATGGAACCTTCGCTGATGACCTCGGCGTTGCAGGTTGTACGCAAGGAAACTTCCAGATCAGTCGCGGAAAGAATAACGCGGTTATCTCGTGCCTCCAGGAGCGCGGTACCCAACATGGTCATGGTATTGCGGCGTTCCACCACCGTTTGTATTCTGGAGAGGGCTTTTAAGAATAAATCTTTTTGAATATGAAATTCCATGGAGAGTAACCTTGAGTGGGTATGTCGTCAGTGGCTCAACATTTCTGTCAGGGATTGCAATTGCTTGGCAAGGATGGAATCCTCGGATTGTCTCTCGTTAACCCGACCAACGGCATACAGAACTGTGGTGTGGTCGCGGCCACCAAATTGCTCGCCGATTTCAGGGTAGGAATGGTTTGTTAATTTTTTGCATAAATACATGGCTATTTGTCGCGGATAGCTGAACTCCCGGGAGCGCTTGTTGGAGCGTAAATCCATGGGTGCGATTTTATAGAAAGTAGCCACGGTACGTTGGATTTCATCGATGGGAATGACACGACGTTCGGGATTTTTAAGTATGTTGCGCAGGCTCTCCTTGACCAGGGCCATGGTAATGGGGGCTTTTTCAATGGAGGCCAGGGCGAACACCCGAATCAATGCCCCTTCCAGTTCGCGGACATTGGTTTGGATGGCATCCGCGAGAAAAAAGGCCACATCGTCTTCCAGATCAATATCTTCTGCAAGCGCTTTTTTCTTCAAGATGGCAACACGCGTTTCCAGGTCGGGGGGATGAATATCCACGACCAAACCCTGGGCGAAGCGCGAACGCAGACGCTCGTCCAAGGGCATATCCTGTGGCAAGCTGTCGGATGTCAGGATGATTTGTTTGCCATCTCCGTACAATGCGTTGAATGTATGGAAAAATTCCTCTTGCGTCCCCTTTTTTCCGGCAAAGAAATGGATATCGTCCACCAAAAGCAGGTCAACACTGCGGAATTGGCTTTTAAAATCATTGACCCGCCCCATACGGGTGTGATCAATGAACAATGTCATGAATTTTTCCGATGAAATATAGCGAACTTTGGCTTTCGGGTTATCTTTCAACACCTTGTGACCAATCGCATGCAACAGGTGGGTTTTTCCCAGACCAGTGCCACCATGCATGTAGAGGGGGTTATAAACCACGGGTGGCCCATCGGCGACCCGGGATGCGGCGGCATGCGCAAATTGATTGCACGCCCCTACGACGAATAAATCGAAGGTGTAGCGCTCCATCAATCCTGAAACAGCCGGTGATTGGATGACCTCGGCTTCGGGCAAAGAGGGTGGCGGTTCCTCAGACACTTCGGATTCGTTGGAGTGCCGTCCGACGATACCGCTCTTGACGCCGGGATCCGCACGGAAAAACAGGGGTTGATGCGTCCCTTTCTCAACCGCCATGGCTGATTCCAGCAAGGTACGGTAATGTTTGTCCACATAGTCTGCGGCAAAATCATTGTGGCACAAAACCTCCATACGGCCATCCGCCAGATTTTTTCCTGGTCGTAAGGATCGGATCCAAAGATTATACACCTCTGGCGAAACCTGCGCCTTGACCGAAACCACAGTTCTTGTCCAATAGTCTTCCATCAGAAGCCAAACCATCCCTTGATCCCGCTTTTCGGCAGGGTCTGTAAGTCTTAAAGAAAGGCAGGGTACAATCTACCATAATCCGGGGCGGTGGAACAAATAGATGCTGAAGATTTTCAGCCGGTATTTTTTTGATGGGGCAACCGTAAAAGCGATGTCACATTCCTGTATTTTCAACATCACCGAGAAAGTGTCCCAAAACACCCTGCCGACCCATAACCCAGGCTGCGGCCGACATGGTTTTTTTACCGCTGGGGGTCATTGTTTTCACCAAAAAAACCCCGGAACCACAGGCAACCTGGAAACCATCCTCGACGATGGCGATCACTTCCCCGGGTTTGGCCGAAGTTTTGACCATGCACGGACTTCCCTCAAGAATTTTCAAGGTGTGCCCCTGATACCGGGTACGGGCACCGGGCCGGGGGCTCAAGGCACGCACCTGACGGTGGATGACAGCCGCATCGCCGTTCCAGTCGATGTGTTCCTCTTCTGATTTGAGCTTATTGGCATAGGTGATACCGGCTTCGGGCTGGGGACGGGAATGGAAGTTTCCTTCCTTCATCGCCTGGATGGTCGTCGCCAAAAGACGCCCCCCCAAATCCGCAAGCTGATCGTGCAGCCGACCGGTAGTCATTGTTTCATCAATGACCACGGATTCCATGGCCACGATGGGGCCGGTATCGAGCCCCTCCTCCATGACCATGATGGTCACGCCCGTGACCTCATCCCCTGCAAGGATTGCCCGTTGTATCGGTGCCGCCCCGCGCCAGCGTGGTAACAGGGATGCATGAACATTGATGCAACCATGCCGGGGTATGGCCAGGATCGACGGCGGCAACAGCAACCCATAGGCTGTCACGACAATCACATCGGGCTTGAGACCTGTCACCAGGGACACGGCATCGGGATGACGCAAACTCGTCGGTTGATACACCGGCAACCCACATTGTTGGGCGTAGCGTTTCACCGGTGACGGTTTGGTTTGCATTCCCCGTCCCGACACCCGATCCGGCTGTGTCAAGACGCCAACCAGGTGGTCACCCCCACCCAGCAACGCCTTCAGGCTGGATACGGCGAAATCGGGCGTCCCCATGAAAAGGATGCGCAAAGGGGAGGAACTCATGCTTCATCTTTCTTTTTCTTTAATTTTTTCATGAAGATAGATCGTTTCAGCGCCGAGATGTGATCGATAAACAGTTTACCGTTCAAATGGTCAATTTCGTGTTGCAGGCAGACAGCCATCAACTCGGTGGCCTTAAGTTCCAGGGGCTGGTTGTCGCGATCCAATCCTTGCACAACAATGTGAGAATATCTGGTTACTTCCGCATGATACTCCGGTATCGACAAGCATCCCTCTTTCCAGCAAATATCCCCTTCCTGATGGACAATGACGGGATTGGCGATAAAAACAGGTTTTTTTTCATCCCCATTCTGCGCATGCGTCACATCGCAGCAGATGACCCGTCGCAAAACCCCAACCTGTGGGGCCGCCAAACCGATGCCGATAGCGTGGTACATGGTTTCCGCCATATCATCCATGAGTTGCCGCACAGCATCGTCCACGAGCGTAACCGGTTGCGAAACCTGCTTGAGCCTGCGGTCCGGGACAGTAAGAATGGGTAGTATGGCCATGGTTTCAACCTTCTTTCGTTCTTCAAGAATGGCAAGCTTAATGTTTCCTCAGTCCCTTTAGGCAAAGGGTAACCAACAAAAATCCCAGGAATCCAGGGAAAACTTACAAAAAAGAGTGCGGATCCACATCCAAATCGACGCGAATGGCCGTGGAAGCCAAAGATAGTGCCATGCTCAACAATTGTGCCAAATATCCATGCAATTTTTCACCGGGATTTTCCTTGATCAAGAGCTGCCAGCGATAGCGATTACGCAGCTTGAACAAAGGGGATTGTGCCGGGCCTAACAAGGTTGCGCAGGGGGAGACAGGCAGATTTTGCGCCAAAATCTGGCAATATTCCTCTCCCTTTTTTTGATCCGGGGAAGAAAATCGCAACAGGGCCAACCTTTGAAAAGGGGGATAGCCCAATTCACGGCGCAAAGCCATCTCCTGCCGAATGAAGCCTGCGCCATCATTCTGCACCACGGCTCTGAGGGCATAGTGGGTTGGATCAAAGGATTGGATCAGCACCCGTCCAGGAATCTCTTCGCGCCCGGCGCGTCCCGCCACCTGGGTCAGCAATTGGCAACTTCTCTCGGCGGCGCGAAAGTCGGGTTGCCAGAGGGAGCTTTCCGCAAACACCACCCCCACCAGGGCCAAACGGGGAAAATGATGTCCTTTGGCGGTCATTTGCGTCCCCACCAAAATATCCAAGTGTCCATCGCGAAAAGCAGCCAAGGTTTCTTCCAGTTGGACTTCTTTGCTGGATACCGTATCCCGATCAATACGGGCAATGCGCGCCCCGGGAAAACAATCCCGGGTCTCTTTTTCCAACTGTTCCGTACCAGGCCCGAAAAAGAACAGGCTTAATTGGCCACAATCGGGACAAACATCCATTGCTGCCTGTCGGTGGTCGCAATAATGGCACATCAATTGACCTTTTTTTTCGTGCCAGGTTAATGTGACCGAACAATTGGGACACATGACGGCATGGCCACACCGGCGGCAGAGCAAAGACGGTGCCCAACCCCGGCGGTTCAAAAACAGCAAAGCCTGAAATCCCTGGCCCAGGGTTTGGTGTAACGCCTGTTCCAAAGGCAAGGAGATCAGGGAATTTTTTCCAGCACTCCTTTGATTTTCCTTCAGACCCGCATGCACCACTTCAATTGTGGGCAGAGTGGCACCGGTAGCCCGTGTTTTAAGTTTCAGGTGGGTGAAGCGCCCCAAATGGGCATTATGCAACGATTCCATGGAGGGGGTGGCGCTGCCCAGGATCAATAATGCCCCCGCCTTTTGCGCCCGGACCACCGCCATGTCGCGCCCATGATACGGCACGCCACCCTCCTGTTTGTAGGAAGGATCGTGTTCTTCATCGACGACGATCAAACCAAGATCGATGAACGGTGCAAAAATGGCGCTCCGGGCACCGATCACCACCCGCGCCTCCCCGGAGTGTAAACGCTGCCAAGCCTTGAAACGTTCCCGGCTGGTCATCCCGGAGTGGAACACTGCCAAATGAGTTGTGAAACGGCCCAGATAGCGCTGGACCAGTTGGGGTGTCAAACCGATTTCCGGCACCAGCAACAACACCTGCCGCCCCAGGCTCAGACAGCTATCGACCAAGCGGAAATAGACTTCGGTCTTGCCGCTACCGGTCACCCCATCCAAAAGAAACGGTCGAAACGTCCGTGTTTGCAGACTTTCCGTTAAATAATCCACACACAATTGCTGTTCCGCATTGAGTACGCACTCCGGTTCCCCGACCCGTGGAATATCGGTTGGCAACGCCCAAGGCACGTGTTCGGCTTCCCGGGAATGGCGTAACCGATAGGATGTTTCCCGGCGAATGCACCCCAGTTTCTCCAGGGAATGGAGATTTTTTGTCAATCCCGGACCAGGGAAATGTTTGCTCAAGGTCGCCAGGGTCACCTGCTTCTTTTTTTCCATCAGGGTGAGGATCGGCTCCAGTTCGGGTCGGCAACCTTCTGTTCTTCCGACCCAGAGGATGCGATGGTGCGGTGCGAAACGCAGATGCCCGGGCAGGGCCAACGCGACGACATGACCCAAAGGTCTGAGATAATAGCGGCTGATCCAATCCAGTAAAAACAACAAATTCTCATCAAACCAGGGTTCCGGGGTCAAAAGATCGATAATGGGACGAATGGTCCCTTCCCAGGTGGGTTTGTCGAGTATGCGCCAGATGACCCCGACCTGTTGACCGCGTCCCACCGGCACCAGTGCCAGCATGCCTGGTTTGCCATGGCACAGGTTTTCCGGTACCGCATAGGTGAACAAGGTATGCATGGGAATGGGCAGAGCAATTTCTGCGTACATGGCCGTTCACATTACTCTTGCAGTGCCATTCGCGGGAGTCAAGCACGGTTTCTGGGCACCACACTGTAACTCTCTACACTTTGATAATCCAGTTCATCCGGTAGATGGCGAACGCCAGGAGTCCCATCAGGAGGGTGAAAACCAGGGCAAACAAAAAAGAGGCCAATTGGGGATCAAAAAAAGGGAGAAAATAATTCTGAAATAAAAAAGTCTTTAGAGAAATAATTTTATTTTCAGGAGTGACCCGTTTGATCAGGATCAACAGGCGACCGACGAGACCGGAAAGGACAAAAAGGGCGATGGCGTTTTGGCCACAATACACAAAAAGCATGGACCAACGTTTGATTCCCAGGATATCCAGCCCACCGTAGGCAAGAGCCAGAACGACAGTAGCGACGCCGGCGGTAAACACCACATAGGAACTGGTCCAAAGATTTTTATTGATAGGGAGCCACCATTGATCCAGGATGACACCCAACGCGACCAGCCCCCCCCCGCCAACCATCATGAGAATCACTTTGTTGCGTTGTGAATGGGAAGAGAGCAAGAAATGACCCGTCATCCCCCCCAACAGGGTCGTTGCCACCGCAGCAAAAGTACTCACAATCCCCTCCGGGTCGAAACCGGGAACGGGGGCACCACTCCAGGTATGGCCCGATAACAGGGAAGAATCGACATACCATGCCCAATTTCCCCGGGGTAACAAAATTCCTGCACCGTATCCGGGGACGGGAATTTGAGTGAGCAGCAAACCATAACCTATGATGAGAACCAGGGCGATCATGAATTGCGTCCGGGGATTTGTATGGATAATCAACCATCCAGCCGCCCAATAGCACAAGGCGATACGTTGCAAAACCCCGGGAAAACGCATGTTTGACAAAGAAAAGGTGTGATTCAGAATCAAACCGAAGGGAAATGCCGACAAAAACAATCCCAGGGCCAATAAAATGAACACCCGACGTACAACAAAGAGGGACAGGTCGTTTGCCGAAACACCCTGTTGCAAGCGCCGCCGCAACGAAAGCACTGCGGAAACGCCAACAATCCAAAGGAAAAATGGAAAAATAAAGTCGGTTGGCGTCCATCCATGCCAGGGAGCATGCAACAGGGGGCCATAGACATGGCTCCAATCGCCGGGGTTGTTCACCAGGAGCATGAACACGACGGTGGCCCCACGCAGGACGTCCAGGGCGATGATACGTGGGTACCCCTGAATGGAAGCGGAAGGTGATGGCGTCACGGTATCCAAACCAACGAAGGAGGAAAAATTGTAATCTCAAATCATGAGACATTCTCACACCAGTGAAATTTAATGTAAACTATTCCTGGTCGCAAGAATGGGGCACATCTAGAGTTTGTAACCATGGAAACCACCGAAATCGACGTCACCGCACAACAACTGCTGGAAGCGCAGCTCAAGGAATTATTAGACGAGCCTGAATCCAAATCGTTGCCCGGGCACAGTGTCCTTTTGGCTGCGGAGATGGGCACAGCGGCAGAAATAAAAAACCAAGCCAAAAAATTGGTGGCCAACGTCCTGGAAGATGCCCGACTGGGGCGGCAGGTTTCCATCAGACCCATCCAGGCGGTCAGCACACAAATGATGGAATCCTTACTGAAAAACGATGATGCCTTGCTTAACCTCAGCCTGATCAAATGTCGCGACGACTACCTGTTTCAGCATTCCGTCAATGTCGGGGTTTTCATCATGGCCGTAACCCGATCCCTGGGCTTCGATGATGCCGGGGTCATCGCCGCCGGCGTCGGTGGCATGATGCATGATATCGGCATGGTCAGAATCCCGGAATCTATTTATCACAAACCCGGCAAGTTAACCGATGCGGAATTGCGCCAGATACAAAAACATGTGGAATTGGGTTATCGCTTGTTGGTACGCACCCCTGGCGTACCGGAAATTGCACTGGTAATTGCCGGAACCCATCATGGTCGTCAGGATGGATCGGGTTATGCGGTTGCCCCGGTTATGGATAAGCACGTTGAACTGCAACATTTATCAGCCATCATCGATATGTACGATGCCATGACGTCCCCCAGGCCCTATCGTCGAGCCTGGTCGGCAACCAATGCCTTGCGGAAAATTCACGAAATGTCCATCAAGCAGCGCTTGAATGCCAAGTTGGTCCATACCTTCATTCATCATATCGGCATCTATCCGCTGGGCTCTTTGGTGCGATTGGAAAACCAACTCCTGGGAGTCGTCATTCAAACCAACCGTGCCAATTTGCTTTATCCCACGGTGCGTTTAATCATTGATGGGCACACGGGCAAAAAAATTGATCCCCGGGATATCGATCTGATGGCGTGGAAGGACAAACAGCAGGGTTACACCGTTGTCGCCAGTGAACACCCGGAAGATTGGGGAATAGACCCGAAGACCTTTCTACCCAATAGCAATCTATACTCTTGACTCTTGAAAAGTCAGGGCGCGGAAAACAGGAGAGTAACGGTGGTCCCCGTCTCCTCCGAACTGGTCATGGTTATGGAACCCCCCATGGTTTCAGCGATCAGCTTGGCGGAATAAGTCCCAAGTCCGGTACCAAATTTTTTTCCAGACGTGACAAATTTTTCAAAAAACCGATCCCTGATACCCGGATCCACCGCGGTTTGGTTGTGGATGTCTATTTGTCTTTTTGTCCCGGCCCTGGTCAGGGATAGAGTCACGCATTGTCCCAACTGCGAAGCTTCAACGGCGTTTTTGATCAGGTTGGCAAACATGGAATAAGCCAGCAATTCTTCACCCAGAAACAAAAATCGATCCCCCTTCCGCACGTTCCGGCCATCCAGAAGAACAACCTTGATAATTTGAAATCGTTCAATACTTTGGGTAAGATCCCTAAAAATTTTATGGATGAGCGGAATGGCATCGATGGATTCGGCTCGCAAATTGTAGATACCCTGTTCCATTTGAAAAAGGTACAAGGAGAGGTTGACCATATGTAAGGCACGATATCCGCTATCGAGGATAATTTTCAAACCATTGCGAATTTCTTCATCCAGATCGGGATGTTCCAGTAGCATGTCGGCAAAGCTGACAATCCCGGCCAGAGGTGTTTTCAAATCGTGGCGCGTAATGTGTTCCACCGAAACACGCAGACGGTCGGCTGCCAACAATTCCTCGTGCTGCCTGGCCAATATCCGGGCATCCTCCTCCGCCTTGATTTTAGCCCGCTGAAGCTGCTCTTCCTGCTGGAAACGGATAATGGCACTGGACAGGGTGCTGGAAATGGCACGTAAAAAGGTGAGTTCCTGATCGTTGAATTGATACTCGGGCAAAGGGGAAAGATGCAACACCCCCAGCAATCGATCCTCCGTCTGCAGGGGGATGGCACAATCCCCGTGATGGGCCAAACCCGGGGGACGGTTGGCATGCTGCGAGTCGAAATCATCCGACAAAACCATGTGCCGGGTTTGTACCGCTTGACCACACAAACAGTGGCCGCGATCCACGGTACGACACATCGCCTGATGTTCTGGTGCCATGTTAACCTGGGCGCTCAGGCGCAACTGGCTCCCATGCTCATCCCACAAAAATATGGCTCCTCTGTTTGAAACCGGCAACCAGGGAGCCGCCGTCAGGACAAAGATAACCTCATCCAGGTATTCCACCAACGTCAGAGGTTCCAACGACAATTGCAATAACCTGTTGATGATCACATTGACCTGCTGCACGGTCATTGTGGCATCGGGGTGTCGATTGGTATCGGGCACTGGGTCGCTGGATTGTATCATACATGGTCTGGAATGGATTATTAATCATCCCCTAATTCCGTATTGTGAATGTTTTTTCCGATTTGTTCCAGTAAAAAATCAATCGACGGAGCAACGATTCATAACCCGAATCCCCACCCTCCACAATCGTGGCCAACATCATCAACCGGCGATTTCCACCCGATTGCGACCGCCCGTTTTCGCTTGGTATAAGGCTTTATCAGCGCGTTCAGTCAGGGTGCGAATGGTGTCCTCCCTTCGCGCCTGAGTCACCCCGAAGCTACAGGTGACATGGCCCACCTTGGCAAACGATTCGTCAGCGATCAGGCGCCGCAGTTTTTCCGCCAACAACCCGGTGGCACAGGCATCGTTCAGGGGGGAAACAATCATGAATTCCTCTCCCCCCCAACGGGCGACGACATCTTCGATACGGACGTTTTCCCTCAATAATTTGGCAAATTTTTTCAAAACATCGTCGCCAATCTGATGGCCGTGGGTATCGTTGACCAGTTTGAAATGGTCAATGTCACAGAGGATGATGGAGACAGGGAGGTTGTGCCGCCGCGCACGATGCAGCTCCGCCTCCAGGACACCTTGCAACCTGGCGCGGTTACACATCCCCGTTAAACCATCGGTATAGGCTTGGGTTTCCAGTTGCCGTTTTTCGTTTTCGATATTGGTTATATCGATAAACGAAAAAAGATGCCGATTCTGTTCGGGCAAGGAATTGGTTTTCAGGGCAAACGGCACCAATTTGACCGATTTATTTGTTTTAAGATAGACGACTGAATATTTTTCCGGGGCTGCCAGAAGTGCCTCCAGCCAATGTCCACCTTCGTTGATGATGGAACCGTGAGTACTGAAGACAAGGTCTTCATTGTCCACCACCATTTTCTTGAAATCATCCAGCGAGGAAATTCCCAAAAAATTGAGGAAGGCTTGATTGACGTATTCCACTTCGCCGCCAGTAACAACCATGAGAAGGTTGGGTTGGGCATCCAGTAGGAAACGAACATAATGGTTGGCTTCTTCCTGCTGGCGTTTGCTCAATAACAATTGCGCACATTTTTCGACAGCTTCTATCAAAAAACGCGGATTGGTGGGTTTTAGAACGTACCGATCAATGCCAAGATCGATGGATCGAATGAAATAGTCGTCATCGTTGTGCGCGGTCATCACCACGATTGGGATATCGCGATCTTTTTCGCGAATGGCTTTGGCCATTTGCAACCCATCCATTTCCGGCATCATGATATCGGTGACGATGATGTCCGGATGATTGACCATAAATTTGTTCAGTCCATCACGCCCGTTTTCCGCTATTATGAGTCGGGGGACACGTCGTGACAAAAACCGCACCATCTGCAGGCGAATGTCCGGGTCATCCTCGACGTAGAGAAGGGCAATCGTGGACAAAAAATCCTGGATGGGGGGCATGGGTCAAGCTCGCCTCATGGTAAAGCCGTTGGGAAACGTAGCACCAATCGGTCAACGCTATTCCCCTGAAGGGGGAAACTCAAGGAAAATTGAAGGAATAGGGGCTTGGCATGGACAGAACGCTCTTTTACACTTTTTGCCGCAAGAAATCGGCCATTGCCTTGTCTGTCTGAAGGATATGGTGGACCAACCACCTCTTTAAAAAGTCCATCACATCTTGGGTGAGTTCCTGCTCAGCAGCGAGAAATTTGGTTTGTAATTCAGTGGCTTGTTGAATGAGGGAACCATGTTCCTTTTTATGCGCCACATAATCAGGATAACGAAAGGTCTGCATCAACCGTTCTTCATGCCTGAAATGCCAAGCTGTATAACTCAGAAGGTCATTCAATACCTTTCCTACAACCTCATGGGTATCCTGTTCGGAAATGCTCGTATTCAATGCGTTGAGCATGCCCACCAATTTTTGATGATCCTCATCTACTTCCTGATATCCAATCACAAAAGAATCATTCCATTGAACTAATTCCACGGTATATTCCCCTTGTCCCGTATCTTTATCGCCCTTATCTAAGGTGGCCTTGATCATCGTTTCGTCCGTGCCGACTCATTCTGGATTCCCGCTTTCGCG
>JADGCN010000023.1 GCA_015228975.1 Magnetococcales bacterium | reverse complement strand
TCATTCCCGCGAAAGCGGGAACCTCGAATGCTTGAATCGGGGGCGGGAATGACGCGGGAAAACTACGTATCCCGCGTTGGTTGCGGTTTAAGTCCCTGGACGAAGTTTTTTCGGACAAGGAGTGACCCCCCCTTCCAAGGGGCCGCACCCCTCACCCCCAAGCCGACTGGATGGTTGTCAGCATGAGACGATGGATCGTGGGTGATGCCGCCACGATATTGCCCGAATCCAGATAGTGCTGTTCCCCATCGAAGTCGGTCACCAACCCCCCCGCCTCAAGCACCAGCAACACCCCAGCCGCGATATCCCAAGGATTGAGTCCGGGCTCCCAATAGCCATCGTAGCGCCCAGACGCCACAAAGGCCAGATCCAAGGCGGCGCTTCCCAGGCGACGTATGCCACGGGATGGCACCAGCAGGGCGGAAACAATCGGCATATGTTTCCGGGTCCGCTCCGGATTGTTGATTGGAAAACCCGTGGCCAGCAAAGATTGATCGAGTCGATTGCTGCGGGTGACGCGCAAGCGTTGTCCATTGAGGAACGCCCCGCGACCGCGTTCGGCGGTGAACAATTCATCCGTTGCCGGATTGAAAACCACTGCGGCATGCAACTCGTTGTCATTGGCCAGGGCGATGGAAATGGCGAAGTGGGGCAAGCCGTGGATAAAGTTGGTCGTGCCGTCGATGGGATCGATAATCCAACGCCATCCTGCTTGCGGCTGCTTGCGACTGCTTTCCTCAGCGAGAATGCCATAGTTGGGATAAGCCTTGTGCAATTGCCGAATGACCTCTTTTTCCACCGTGGTATCCGCCTCGGTTACAAAATCACAGGCCCCTTTGGCTTCGATGGTTAGATCGTGGCGATGTTTGAAGAACATCAGGGCTTCGCGACCGGCTGAACGGGCAGCGCGGACAGCCACATTGAGGTGAGGCGATACGTTCATCAGAACCTTTGGGTCGGGGGAAACCATTTTCGCGGCAAAACGGGCCTTGATCATCGTTTCGGCCAAAGCGCATCGAAGATGTTTCGTTTCCGTCTGGATTCCCGCTTTCGTGGGAATGACAAACAACTGCAATCTCAGCGTTTTTTTCGTCATTCCCGCGAAAGCGGGAATCCAGAATGAGTTGGCTCGGACGAAACGATGATCAAGGCCGCAAAACGCAATTGCTAATGAAGGCTACTGTAGCATGCCATCCAGGATTCGTCACCCCGGCACGTGGTTTTGCAGGTTGCCGCGCAGTGTGGACGGAAACATTTGCCGCTTGGCGCGGGGTACCAGGGGAAATTTGCCTTATCGCAGGGATGAAAAGGTTTAGCGCGAAAATTGCGTAAGGGCAAAAAAGGCGCTCCCGCCCCTTGCCGCAACGGGAATGAATGCGAAATTTTAGATTAATAACAATATTTTAAATAAACACTCCAGAGAACATCACAGCGAGGGAATGAACGCTCCAGAATTGGCACGTCCGCTGCATATCAACACTGCGACAGCGCGACATTCGGCGCTTATCCATACGAGCTAAGGAAAAGGTTCATGTCTCTCAACAGCCTGCTGAACATCTCCAAGCAAGGGATTCTCGTCTCCCAGGGGTCGTTGCACACGGTTTCGCACAACATCAGCAACGTCAACACCCCGGGGTACTCCCGCCAGACCGTCCAGCAGGAAGGGGTCCCGGGGAACTCGCAGGATCCCGGTGGCTCCGGCGTCAGAATGGAAGAAATCACCCGGCAAATCGACCAACTGGTTGATCGCCGCCAACAACTGGGAACTGGTGAACTGGGACGTTTGGAAACCCGAGATCAATATCTCGGCATGGTCGAACAAGTGTTCAATGACTTGGACGATTCTGGACTCTCCAAACAATTGGAAGCCTTTTATGCCAAGGCCGATGCCCTGACCAGCAATCCCACCAATCCCGTAGGGCGTGAAGATTTTGTGGCCCAAGCCAATGCTCTGGCCCAGACGATTCAAAAGATGCAAAAGTCGTTGGGCGACATCACCCTGCCGATTGACAAGGAAATCACCGCCACTCTGGATGATGTCAATACCCGTCTGAAAGCGATCCGGGACATCAACAAGACCATTGTTGCCAATGAAAATTCCAACCCGGCCCTGGACCTCAAGGATCAACGCAGCCAGATGGTTCTGGACCTGGGCAAGATCATCGACATCCAAACATTGCCCACGGCGCAGGATGGTTTGAAGATCATGACCTCGCGGGGCCAACAAACGATTGCCGATGAGGTTTACGCCGCCACCTTGACCCGCAGTCCCAAGGTCAATGCCGAAGGCTTTCAAGGGATCACCATCAACAGCCGTGAGTATGGCGACAGCGATCACATTCGCGGTGGCAAACTGGGCGGTTTGCTGGAGATCCGTGACCAGATCATCCATGGCCAAAACGGCGTCATGACCAAGTTGAACACCCTTGCGGACGAATTGCGCTGGCAGGTCAACCGGGTCAGCAGCCAGACGGTCAGTCAAACCATGTACCAATCGCAGACGGGGATATTTGAACTGGGGCAAGATTTGACCACCCCTGTCAAAGGTCAATACCCGGCGATCAAGAATGTGGTGACCAACAGCAAAGATCCCAACTACAAAGACACTCCCAAGGGTATGGCGCGGGTCGTGGACGGATCTATCACCTTCGCCTCCGGGGATACCACCGACAACCTGACCCTTTCACAACCGATTGCCATCACACGGGACATGTCCATTGTTGACATTGCCAAAGCCATCAATCAATCCGGCACTGTCAATGCATCGTTTGCCACCGAGGGCGATCAGCAATATTTGCAGATCAGTGCCAAAAAAGCGGGTGGGGTGTTCGGCGTGGCCAGTGATTCGAGTGGCATTTTGGCTGCCCTGGGTATCGGCGCCATTTTCGGTGGCCGGAGTGCGGAAGACATCCATGTCAACCAAACGTTGCTCGACGACTCCAAGCAACTCGGCAGCGCCCAACTCACGGTGAGCAACGGTGCGGTCACGTTTGACGATGCCAACGCCAAAGGTGCCATTGCCCTGGGCAACATACGCACCTCGAAGTTCACCATCGACGGGCAGAACGCCACCCTGACCAATCATTATGCCGAAGTCACGGGTGATTTGGGTTCCCTGGTCAGTCAGAACAAAGACAGCCTGACCGCGCAAAAATCGTCACAGGATTTCATCTCCAATTTGCGCAGTTCGGTTTCGGGTGTGTCTCTGGAGGAAGAGTTGACGGATCTCCTGAAATACCAACGGGCTTTTCAAGCTTCCAGCAAAATGGTCAGCATCGCCGACGAGTTGATGCAATCCCTGATCTCCATGGTTTAGTCGCCTGAGAGGAAAACGAACATGCGCGTCACGCAAACAATGATGTACACGTCAGGGGCCGTTGCCATGCAATCGCAGCAGCAGGACCTGCAGAAGATCCAGGAGAATACCACAACTGGCAAGCGGATCAGTCGCCCCTCCGACGACCCCACGGGGAGTTTCAGGGATATCCTGTTCTCGGCGGATCTCTCCGGGGTGCAAAGCCTGCAAAAGACCACCGATACTGCGTCCCAAAGATTGAACCTGGCCGATACCCAGGTTGGGCAAATGTTTGAACGGTTGCTGGATGCCAAAGATTTGGCGTTACAGATGGGCAACAGTGAAACGGCGGGCAACCCGGACATCTTGAAGGCGCAAGGGGAGTCGGCCAAAGCGATTTACCAGGACATTTTGAAGAATGTCAATCTTGAGACAGATGGAACGCCCATTTTCAGTGGCAGCCGCACCAGGTCCCCTTACGATGCCCAGCACCTGCAAACCACGTCGATAACGATGCGAACCAATGGCAAGGGTACGTTGGCCCCCGCCCCGACCGGCATCAAAGCCAGCGTGGTGAATAGCCAAAGTATCACGGATCTCCCCATGAGCGTCAAAATGTCCTATCAGGCGGCAACCGGGGATTTCAAGGTAGATGTCAACGGTGTTGAATTGCCGCCACCCAAACAAACCGGGACCTCTCCAACGGTTCTGGATTTGGGGAATGGCTTGCAGGTCAGTGTTGACGACAGTTTCAAGCCCGCCAAGGGGGACGTCTACTACTTTGAAGTTGTGCCCCAGTACCAGGGGGGCGTAGCGGACCGCCCGGTCAAAGTGCTGAATGGGCAAAGTTTGCCGGGTAACGTCACCGGCAAGGAATTACTCGAAGGGACCGGTCCTATCGGACGCAATGTCAATGTCCTCGGTGCCATCGCCGCTTTGCGCGGGGCTTTGCTCAGGGCCGACCCGGATGAAATTCATGCCCAGGTGGACCGCCTGCAGGAAGCCGGCGCCCAGGTCTCTGATTTGCAAGCGGTCACCGGTGTACGGGTCACACTGATCGATGCGGTCAGCAAAACCTTGTCAACGGACAGCGAGGCCCTTTCAACAGCCAAGGCGACCAACACCGAAGCGGATGTTTTAGGATTGATCTCCGAGTTGACGCAGAAATCCCAGAACATGCAGGTGCTGACCGCCACCGAACGCCAAATACTCAATACATCGTTATTAGATTTTATTCGGTAGTTTCTTTGGGAGTGGAGAACAAACATGGAGATTCATGGAACCCGGTTTGGGGTACTGGAGTTCGAGGAAAACGAAGTGATCACCATCGGGGATGGATTGTTGGGATTTCCCCTGAGCAACAGGTTCTTGTTGTTCCCTTACGGTCAGGATTCCTCATTTTTCTGGCTGCAATCGGTGGATGAACCGGAAATTGCTTTCATCGTGGTCAATCCTTTCGATTTCTTCGCCGACCTGGAGTTCGCCATCCAGGATGAAGACACCGAACAGTTGGGGTTGGAACGGGGCGAAGATGTGGAAGTTTTCACGCTGGTGACGATACCCGAGGGACGGCCTGAAGAAATGCGCACCAATCTTGCGGGTCCCGTGGTGGTCAACACCGTCAATCGGAAGGGCAAACAGATACTCATTAAAGAATTTTCTCCGCGCCAGCCCCTCATCCCGAAGGTATTGCGTGAAAGATATCTGAATGAATCCGACAGGAAAAAACCGGTCAACAAGGGTGCGCGGCGTCGTTCGCGTCAGACGGACAAAAACAGATCGCTGAAGGTTGCCGCAGCCGGTTGATCTTTGCGAATGAAATGCAGTAACGAAAGGAAACGACCATGCCAATTTATCTGAACACCAACCTGGCCTCCATCAACGCGCAACGCAACATGTTGAAGTCGTCTGGGGAACTGGGCAAAGTATTCGCAAGGCTCTCATCCGGCGTCCGCATCAACACGGCGGGAGATGATGCCGCAGGCCTTGCCATCAGCAATCGCATGACCTCGCAGATTCGCGGCTTGTCCCAAGCGGTGCGCAATGCCAACGATGGGATCTCCGTATCCCAGGTGGCGGAAGGCGCCCTGCAGGAACACGCCGATATGTTGCAACGCATCAACGAACTGTCGGTACAAGCGGCCAACGCCACCAACAGTGATCAGGATCGCGCCAGTTTGCAACAGGAGGTGTCGCAACTCCTGTCGGAAATCGAGCGGGTTGCCAATCAGACCGAATTCAACGGTTGGCCCATGCTGAATGGCAAGACCAAACCGCTGGTATTCCAGATCGGTGCCCAGGAGAGTCAAACCGTGGTCGTCACCCTGGCGGATGCCCGTGCCGCGACCTTGCTGGCGCAACCCCAGCCGGCGGATCCCAACAATCTGGTCAGTGTCAAGAACCCTTTGATCACGGGTATGACCATCAAGGCCCCGACGACACAGTTGGCTGGTTCCAAGCTGTTCAGCTCCTCATCGGCCAAAATGATCAATACCCTGGCCAACGCCAATACCCAAGGCCCGTCGCCCTGGACGATCGATTCTAGCACCGTAGCGACGAACCTGTTGAACGCCATTGACGATCAAAACACCACGACTGTGGCAGCTTCGATCAATAGCGAGGTCGTCAGCACCACGGGTGTTGTCAATGCCCTCGAAACGAATCTGATGGACCGGGATACTGCGGTCAACAAGGCCGTCAACATTGCAACAACTGCTCTGGTACCGGCGACGTTGGCGACGAGTCCCGATGCCAAGATTCAAACGGCAGCCAGCAAGGGTATCGCTGCCGGCAAGAGCCTTACGGACCTGACCACGGACATCCAGGCGGCTAATCCGAAACTCTCAACCGCCAATGCCCAAACCATCGCCTCGGCAGCCATTGATGCGTCGAACTTCGGCTCTGCCGTGGCCATCAATGCCGTGGGTGTGAACGTTGACTTGCAAACATTGGTCGCCAACGTTGCCAATACCACATCGGCCATTGTCACCGGTCTTGGATTCGCCCCTGTGGTAGCCGGACTGACGACCGCCATCAACAATGGCATCGACAGCAACCTGGATGTCACGGCCATGGCTGCGGCCATCACCGGTGCCGACCCCCGCATAACCGGCAATAATGCCAAAGGTTTGGCGGCAGCGGTACTGTCCGCCCGGGGACGCAACAACGATGGTGTGACCAAACTCACGGGTGGTGGCAACCAAAAGTCGGCGGTTATTGCCGCCTGGGTTGCGGAAACCGTAGTCAAGCCCGCTGATTCTACCATTAACTCGGACCAGGCTCGGGTCATTGCAGCAGCCACCTACGATGCCATTCGCACCACCTACACCGATTCCGACGCAGTTCCCGCTCAATACACCGCTTTGGCGGGGGCAACCAACGGAGCCATATTCAACGCCTCCGGTCCCACCACCGTCATCGACAATGCGGTGACCAACGGTACAACGGTCAAGGATGTCCCGGTGGGCAATCTCATCCTGGTGATCCAGGCATTCCGTGGTGCCGTCAATGAGAACAAGGATATTGAATCCATCGCCCAGGCGGCAGTCGCAGCCGATCAATCCAAGCAATTGACCGTCTCGGAAGCCAAAATCATAGCCGCCGCCGGTTTGTCAGCAGCCAAACCCAGCGGAACGGTCGCATCGGCCCAGGCATCCGCCAAGCAAATGGCCCTGGTCTTGGGGGCGCGAGATTCCGCGGTTCGTGCCGCCTCGCAACCGAAAGGGGGGGAATATATCACCGTCCCCTCCTGGCTGGTAGATACCTCTAAACAGACCAAGTTTCCCCCGTCACCCCTGATTGATATTACCGGTGCGACGATCCCCACCGATCCGACACTGCCGTTCGATCCACCAACGACCAATGCATCCAACCCGCCGTTGGCCGGACAGGATGCGGCCGCCCGGATGATCTCCATCGTCAAGCAGGCCATTGATCGGGTCTCCTCGACACGGGCCGAGCTGGGTGCCATTCAGAATCGGTTCACCTCGAATATCAACAACCTTTCCAACGTGGTGGAAAACGTCAGTGCTGCCCGCTCGCGCATTTTGGACACCGATATCGCCGCGGAAACAGCCAACATGACCAAGCTGACCATCATGCAACAAGCTGGAACAGCAGTTCTCGCTCAGTGCAACCAACAACCTCAACTGGCTCTGCAACTGCTCAGATGAGGTCTCAGGCCATAAAGGAAGATTCGCTTGCCTAACCCCACTCCCAGGCAAGCGGATCCCCTGGCCTGACAGCCTGAAAGGTACACAGTAACAAAAATTGCCGGACCCAAGTAGGCAACAATTTCCCAGAATCGGCACCAGAGGACGGAAAGAACAAGGGAAAAGCCAAGAAAGACCAAGAAGATATAAATGGCACACGAAATGCATTATCAGATACAACGCATCGGAACACCTCAGTAAGCGGATAATACAGCGTCATTTCAGTTAGAAAGTATTTAACCACAAGCAACACAGGGCATGTAGTTTTCCAGCGTCATTCCCGCGAAAGCGGGAATCCAGAAAGCCAGGAGAGAATAGGAAGGTTCCCCCCGATTCAGGCATTCGGGGTTCCCGCCTTCGCGGGAATGACGGGCTCTGGATCCCCGCTGAAGCCTGCCCTCGAATGCTTCAATCGGGGGCGGGGATGACGAAAATAGAGTTATTGATTAGTGAATTGAACAGATTGTTTTATAAGAACCCAGTGGTTTAACTAAACAGAATTCTCGAAACCATCCGGTCGGGGTTGGGTATCACCAACCGGAAACGCAATGCGAGATGCCCAACGACAGGGAGAAGACGATGATGGAGGTTCATGGCACCCGTTTTGGAACCCTGAGCTTTGACTCTGCGGACGTAATCCGGTTGGAGGATGGCTTGTTGGGTTTCCCCTTGAGTAGGCGCTACATCATGTTCCCCTACTCGGATGATTCTTCGTTCTTTTGGCTGCAGTCGGTGGATGAGCCGGAGATTTCCTTCATCGTCGTCAATCCGTTCGACTTCTTTTGCGATCTGGAGTTTGAGATTTCAGATGAGGATGCCGCCGCCATTGGCCTGAAGAAATCGGAAGACGCGGAGATGTTCACTTTGGTGACCATCCCGGAGGGACATCCCGAAGAGATGCGCACCAACCTTGCAGGTCCCGTGATCGTCAACATTGAGACCCGCAAAGGCAAACAGATTTTGTTAGGCCAGTATTCCTCCCGACAGCCCTTGATACCCAAAGAGTTTCAAGCGCAGGCCCGGGAGCAGGCGATGCAGGAAATGAAACCGCAAACGAAAAAAAAGATAGCTGTCTAAGAGAGGGGAGCGAACCAAACCGAAGCATTCGTACGCATTCGTTTTCATGATTACAAAAGAACCTAAGTAACAGATGGAGTAACCCCCGGTGGAGGAAGTTTGAGTGACAAGTCAGAATGGTTGACAAGTTTTCTTGGAATCGACCATTTTCATCCTGACCAGCTCCATACAGACTTCATTTCCAGGGTTGACCCGGAAAACCAATCCGGGAAATTAAAGGTTATTGGGCAAGAGGCCCGGCTTCATCGGCAACCGACAACCAGCCCTTAAGGGGTTGGACTGGGAAAAAGCTCCCGGACAAAGGGGAATGAACCATGCCGCTTTTTATCAACACAAACATTGCCTCTATCAACACTCGACGTCATCTTGATCATTCCACCAATTCCCTGGGGACCAGCTTTGCCCGCTTGGCCTCCGGTCTCCGGATCAATTCCGCCAAGGATGACGCCGCCGGGTTGGCGATTTCTCAGCGGATGACTTCCCAGGTCCGTGGTCTGACCCAAGCCATTCGCAACGCCAATGATGGCATCTCCCTTGCGCAGGTGGCCGAAGGGGCGCTGGAAGAAAACACCAATTCTTTGCAGCGGATTCGGGAACTGGCGGTGCAGGCCATCAACGGGACGAACTCCAACACGGACCGTAATTCCCTTAACCTGGAGGTCAAGCAACTCCTGCAGGAAATTCAGAGGACCGCCAACCAAGTTACGTTCAACAACAGAGGTGTGTTGAATGGATCCATGGCCACAATTGCGTTCCAGGTTGGAACCAATGCGGGCCAGACGATTACCATGAACATCTCGACCATGAATATCAGCACGCTAAAGCTGGGGATTCTGTCGGGAACGGCTGTGAAAACGTATTCAGGCAGGGTTGATTCAATCTACGCCAGTACCACGTTAGCCAAAATTGACTCCGCCCTGGATGCCATTTCCAATGTCCGCTCCAATCTGGGTGCCATCCAAAACCGCTTCCAGGCCGTTGTTTCCAACCTGACGAATGTGGTGGAAAACATGTCGGCGGCACGTTCGCGTATCATGGATGCGGACATTGCGGCAGAAACCGCCAACCTGACACGCAATTCCATTTTGCAACAAGCGGGAACCGCCATTTTGGCCCAGGCCAATCAGCAACCTCAGCTCGCCCTGAAGCTGCTCGGATAAAAAGATCGCAAGTCAGGGCGAAATCAGCCGATAAATAAGGAAGGCCAGGAAAGATGTTCCTGGATGCGGTAGGTGTGCCATGAGCGAAATGATGGGTGTTGCCAAGGAAATTCCAATCACGTTGGAAACACCGGTGCTACTGGACGAACTGGCGGATTTGGGGTCGTTGGTGCATGAAGCCAACCAGTTTCTTGATTCCATGTCCTCTTTGATGTTGCGTTTGGATGAGTCCGTGATGGAGAATCAGGTGACGGTCGTGGATACCGTGGACAGTCGGGAGATCGCTCGCCTGAAAGGTGATCAGATGCATGACCTGTCCATCAAAATGCAGGTATTGCAGAACATGTTGTATGACCGGTGTGTCTGAAAGATAGGGATCGAAGGAAATTAAGGGGAAGATCATATGGCTACTTCCAGCGTTTCGAGTACCCCGATCAGTTTCGGGGGGTTGGCCACCGGGTTGCCGGCGAATATGGTCGATCAGTTGATGACGGTCGAAACCCGGCGCATGACCGCCCTGCAAACGAAGAAAAGCAACCTGACCACGCAGCAGGCGGCGTTGAACGACCTGGGTACCAAACTCGCCGCCCTTGATACAACGGTGACCAATTTGCAATCGGTTGCCTCCTGGTCGCCGCACACGGCAACCAGCGGTGATACGACTTATCTTGATGTGACGGCTTCGTCCACAGCAGTTGCGGGCAGCCACAGTGTTGAGATTTCACGTCTGGCCAGCTCCCAAACGATGATGTCTGCGGCGGGTGTCACCAGTTCGACCGATACGCTCTCTGCCGCGCCGACCCTGAGCTTCACCCTCATGAATACCGATGGTTCGACGACCAATTACACCAATGCCAACTTTGCAATTGCCTCAGGGGATTCCCTATCGACCATTGCCTCGAAAATCAGCAGTTACAACTATGGCACGAATTCAACTGGCGTCAGTGCCAGTACCCTGTTTGACGGTACCAACTACCGTTTGGTCCTGACCCCCAGGGACCAGGGAGCCGGGAGCCGTAATTCGGATGGCACGACCAATACGACGCGTCTGACGAATCTGGTCATGAACATGGCTTGGACCGGTGGCCAAACTTGGGATACTGCGGCGACATCGGGCAATACCGTTGCAATGGGCACCGCCACCGCCATGACCAGCTCCAGCGCAACCGTCAACGCGATCACGAGTTTCGGATTCACCTATAATGGAGTCACTTATGCCAATGCGGCCGTTGGGATGATTCCGGGCGTTGGCGTAACTGCAGGGGATACGTTGGCAGGAATCGCGACCCGGATCAACAGCATGAACCTGACTGGTCTCAAAGCTAGTGTCGTCAACGATGGTTACCAGAATCGTCTGGTCATGGACGGCACTACTGCCATCACTAATTTGAGTGTCAATGTGGGTTTCAGCAACGTGGATGGAAATGGCACCGCCTCGACGTTGGAATCGACCGCAGCAACCAGTTGGGGGGCATTCCAGTCGAGCGTTGGCCAGGACGCCCAGTTGAAGATAGACGGCCTGACCAATATTTACAGCTCCAGCAACACGGTGACCAGTGTTTTGCCCGGCATCACCCTGTCACTCAAGCAAGTCACCGCAGCCAACACACCCGTATCCGTGACTGTGGCCAATGACAATACATCACTTAAGACGACTCTGAATTCTTTCACTTCGGCATTTAACGATGTCATTAAATTCATAGCCGACAACTCCACCAAGGGTGGAACCCTAGAGGCATCGGCCTTGGCACGTAGCGTTGTCTCCCAATTACGGGGGCAGTTGAATACGGCTACTTCGAGCGGCGATCTTTCGGGAAACAGGTTGAGCCCATTTTCCATCTTGGCGGAGATCGGTCTCAGGACGGATCAAAAAACCGGTCAGGTCAGCTTCGACAGCACCAAGCTTGATTCCGCCCTGAATACCAACTTCACCAACTTGTCCAGTCTGTTCACCAACACCCAGACCGCAGTCGGTACCAACAACAGTGCTGGTCTGTCCTACCGCTTGGACACATTGCTCAAAAGCATTACCAACAACACCGGCTCCCTTGGAGGTTCCAAACAAAGCCTTGTAGACCAACTCAAATCCCTGGATGACACCATAACGCGGGAACAAGCACGGGAAGATAAGGTTCGGGCACAGTTGAACAAAAAATTTGCCAATCTGGAGCAGTTGGTCAGCAGCATGAACAGTCAGGGCAACGCCTTGACCTCGGCACTGTCCAAGCTGTAACAGGGGCGATCAGAATAATTGGTCTGATGTTTGCTTTCACTTTTGCGCTGTTGCCAAATCACCCGCATCACTGAATAAACGAAACGCCAGCCTTTCCCTTTGAGTCATGGCAATGGGTAGTGCATGGGGGGGGGTGGACGACCACACATTGCAGAAAGAGAGCCTGTCCAATGGAAACACAAGTGGCACAAACCCAGGAAAGCCCGGCACCGCTTTCTGGATTGGAAATCCTGATCCAGTTGTACGAAGGGTGCATCAAGTTTTTAAACCAGGCCTCCCAGGCTTGCGAAGATGGGCGGGTCGATGATTTTAAAGATAAACTGGGAAGGGGCAAACGGATCATTGAACATTTCCAGAACACATTGGACTATGAGAAGGGCGGTCCGGTACCCAACCAGTTGAATGACCTGTACACATTCATGCTGGAGAGCTTGGCGCAATCGGGTTTGACTCATGAGACTGATTATATCAACCGGGTTGTTGAACAGTTGGAAATATTGCTTGACGGATGGCGTGGTGCCCGGCCATTGGTTCTCTCCTAATCTTCGAGGCCTGACCCCATGTCCTACGGTTTGAAACGATACAAGACTTCGCAGGCCAACACCGCCTCCAAAGAGGATCTCCTCATTTTGCTCTATGAAGGGGCGATCCGCTTTTTGGAGCGTGCCATAGTGGAGAAGGAGTCCAAACGCCTCAGCGAGCATAAAATGTATCTGCGCCGGGGGTTGGCCATCGTGTCGGAATTGCAGGCCACCCTCGATTTCCAGAAGGGGGGGGATTTGGCGATTCAGCTCTTTGAGTTGTACAGCTACATGATCGACCGGCTGACCGAAGCCAATATCAAACAGGATATGGAACAGATCCGCGTTGTGATCAAAAATTTGAATACCCTGTTGGAAGGCTGGCGCGTTGCGGTGCGTCAGGTGCAGGGCCAGGCCGCTGCGGCCATGGCCACCCCGGCTGAGGGTGCCCCTCGGCGTTTGGCAGGGGGGGCCTACTGATGTCCGTGGAAACCGTTGTCGTCTGGTTGGAAACGATTCTGCGGCGTTTGGAAAAGCCTGATGAATTGGCGTCATCCGATCTCGAAAGATTGAACCAGGATTGGCTGGAAGCCACGGACCGGTTACAGCACCTGTCTGAAGAAGAGTTGCGTCAAGCCGCCGCCACCGACCCTTTCCTGAAACCCCGCCTGCAAATGCTCGTTGAACAGCTCGCCCAGGTGACCAGCACATTGAACGAGTACAAGGGGGGGGTCTCGCAGCAGATCATGGCCCACAATCGCCGCATGCAGTCCATGCGTCAAGGTTATGGCCGTACCGCCAAATCGTTGATCCTGATGTCACGGCAAGCGTAACCCCCCCTCTCTGTGCTGACGGAACCGCTGTCTTTAAGGTCGTGTACTTGGCTCCCGGCATTCTCCAAAAAAGAATAACCTTCAGAAATTATTCAAGATTTTTCCGTTTCAGTCCTTGCTTTCCCCTTGCGATTGGATGTTTTTTTTCTTCATTTCCCACTTTTTTGCACAATTTTGTTTGCTTCTGGACTGCAACATGCTATAAACGCCGTGTACATTGAACAAACCAACAGGAGTTTTGCATACATGTCTGACAGGGAAACAGGAACCGTCAAATGGTTCAACGATAGCAAGGGCTTTGGATTTATCGCCCGTGAGCATGGTGAAGACGTTTTTGTTCACTTCTCCTCAATCAAGAGCGATGGGTTTCGCTCATTGAAAGAAGGCCAGAAAGTCGAGTTCACTGTGGTTCAAGGCCAAAAAGGCCTTCAGGCCAACGACGTGGAGGTGGTGTAGATTTTTATCCCCAAACTTTGGATCAGGTCAATCCACCCGTTCAGCAGCAAGCATGCCGGTTCCCATGGAGATGTTCGTGGGTGTCGCCAAGTTTCGATGAAGGGATTCGCCGCTGAATGGGTTGATGCGTCGGTTCATCAAGAGGGGTGGACCGGTGTAATGGGTCTGTTCAGTCTCAAAGGCTTCCAAACCGGGTACTGTGTCGAGCTGATGGATCGGCTCGGCCTGGACCCGGGGATTTCAAGTTGATCGCAACAAGTCACTCATTCCTTTTCCCCCACTAGCTATTCAATACCGGCTGCGCTTACCATGTCTTTTTTCATTGAACTCTGGGCGTTCATGCGGGTCAGAAAAAAATTTTGGTTGCTACCCATCCTGATCACGATGGTCCTTTTGGGTGGGCTGATCGTCCTCAGTCAGGGTTCCGCTGTGGCACCATTTATTTACACACTTTTTTAGATCCTTCATGGCGCGCATACTTGGAATCTCCGCCTATTATCACGATAGTGCCGCAGCCTTGGTCCGAGATGGGGCGATTGTCGCCGCAGCCCAGGAGGAACGCTTCACCCGTATCAAACACGACCCGAGCTTTCCCGTCCATGCGGTACGCTATTGCTTGGATGCCGCCGGGGTTCCCCTTTCCAAGATCGACCACGTTGTTTTTTACGACAAGCCGTTTTTAAAATTTGAACGGTTGCTGGAAACCTATCTGGCCTTCGCTCCCCGGGGGTTCACCTCGTTTCGCATGGCCATTCTGGTATGGATCAAGGAAAAGTTATTCCTGAAAAAGATGCTTTTGCAGGAATTGCGACGCCTGGATGACGCTTTTTCCGACGAATCCCGCCTGCTGTTCGCCGAACATCACCAAAGCCATGCCGCCAGCGCCTTTTTTCCCTCTCCGTTTGCAGAAGCCGCAGTTCTGACCCTGGACGGTGTGGGCGAATGGGCAACGACCTCCATGGGGATGGGGCGTGGCAACCGGTTGGAACTTCTGAAAGAAATTCATTTCCCCCACTCCCTTGGCCTGCTTTACTCCGCCTTTACCTATTACACCGGCTTCAAGGTCAACTCCGGCGAATACAAAGTGATGGGTCTCGCCCCCTACGGCCAACCCCGCTTTGCGCAAACCATCTTTGACCATCTCATCGACCTGAAGGCGGATGGTTCTTTCCGCCTGGACATTTCCTACTTTGACTATTGTACCGGTCTGACCATGACCGGCAAAAAATTCCATCACCTTTTCGGCGGTCCACCGCGTACTCCGGAAGAACCGATTACCCAGAAAGAGATGGATTTGGCAGCCTCCATTCAGGTTGTCATCGAAGAAGCGGTGCTGCGTTTGACACGCGCCCTGGCCCGGGAAACCGCAAGCCCCAACCTGTGCTTGGCGGGAGGCGTTGCTCTCAATTGTGTGGCCAATGGCAAAATTTTACGTGATGGACACTTTGCCAACCTGTGGATTCAACCCGCCTCGGGAGATGCGGGTGGTGCCCTCGGAGCCGCTCTGGCAGCTTATCACGGACATCTGGGACACGAACGCACCCCGTCCGGGCATCTTGATGCCATGAATGGTGCCTATCTGGGGCCCGAATTCTCGCAGCAAGAGATCGAACAGCGTCTGACCTCCGCCGGTGCCTGCTTTGAGGTATTGGAGGAACGCGATCTGATTGCGGCTTCAGTACAGGCATTGACCGAAGGAAAAGCCTTGGGATGGTTCCAGGGGCGCATGGAGTTCGGTCCGCGTGCTTTGGGGGCCCGTTCCATTCTTGGCGATGCCCGTTCAGCGACCATGCAATCCACGCTCAACCTTAAAGTCAAATTTCGCGAATCATTTCGTCCTTTCGCCCCTTCGGTATTGCGCGAGGAGATGCAGGACTGGTTCAACCTGGATACCGATAGCCCGTACATGTTGCTGGTGGACGATGTTCATCCCTCCCAGAGGCGCGCCATGACTGCGGCGGAACAGAAACTCTTTGGCATTGATAAATTAAACATTCCCCGTTCCACCATACCCGCAGTCACTCATGTCGACTATTCCGCCCGGATCCAGACCGTTCATCGTGAAACCAATCCCCTTTATCACGCCCTGATACAACACTTCCGGGAACGCACCGCCTGCCCGGTCATTGTCAATACCAGTTTCAATGTCCGGGGAGAGCCCATTGTCGGCTCCCCGGAAGATGCCTTTCATTGCTTCATGGGTACCGGAATTGAAACCCTCGCGATTGGGCGTTGTTTCCTCAAAAAGGAATGCCAAAATCCCCAACTCCTTAAAGATTACAAAGATCGGTTTGAATTGGACTAAAAATCGGCAAAAAATAGCAGCCGTCTTTTTTTGCCCGCATACGGATCCTGGTACACGCCCACTCCCCACTTTTTTCCGAGGGTGATCGTCTTGAGCAATCATTCAGAAACTTTTGGTCCGTTTGTAACCAACAAATTCGGTGAACGCTATCTCCCTTCCATCAATGGCGAGACCTTTTCTCAAGTTGGATCGGACAATTTTTATCAACGCCATTATGGAGCCATGTTTGAAGGCAAAGAGTGTCTGTTCTCCATCCTCGGTACCGATGGTGGATTGTTATTGCAATGGATACTGGGCAAAAAACCACCCCAGGGCACCCGGTTCATTTTTCTGGAATTACCAGAAATGATCGATTATTTGGGCCGCGAAGGAATCCTTCCGGAAACATTCCCGCCCCATGTCAGTATCTGCCCGGTGGAGAAATGGCCAGAAAAGGCCTCTGCTTTTTCCATGAAAGATTATTATTATATCGGTAAAAATATCGCCATCCGCTCCCTGGGCGTCATCGATGGTTTCTACCCAGATTATGTTAATTTAAATGGTGAGTTTGACAGAATATTTGGGCAGACGGAGATTGAGCTTGGGCAAGAAATAGGTTCCAAAATTTTCATGTTACGGGGATTGGAAAATTTGCCGGGCAATCGTGTGCCCGTATCGGTGCTGCATAACAAATTCCAGAGAATGACCGCTGTTCTTATGGCCGGTGGCCCTTCCCTCGATGAAAGCTTTGAGTGGGTTCGCAGCCACCGGAAAGATATCATCGTCCTGGCGGTTGCCCGCATCGGCGGACAACTCAAGCGTGAAAAGATAGTCCCCGACCTGATCTATGCCATCGACCCCCACGAGATCATTTTCCATCTGAGCAAGGATATCCTCGCCTTTGGCAAGGAATCCCTGCTGGTCAACATGTACCATCTCAACTCCCGGTTATTGGGTCAGTGGTGTGGCCAAAGCATGTATATGGGAACGCTCTTTCCCTGGAAAACACCGCTCAACACGGAAAATCCTTCGTATCCGGGTATCACCGTTTCCCATCAGGCCCTCGGTTCCGCCGTCCACATGGGATTTTCCCAGGTCATATTGTGCGGCTTTGACCTGTGTTTCAACAAAGAAGGTTTCACGCACGCCTCGGGAAGTCTTGAAGTCCGCACCGGGCCTTCGGCCTATCGTAGCGACCTGTGGGTCGAAACCAATGGCGGTTGGAAAGCTGAAACCAGTGCCGACTTGTTCAATGCCATCCCGGCCCTCAGTCAATTGGCGGAAACGGGAAAATCACGTGGGTGTCGGGTCTGCAATCCCTCCAGGGGGTCTGCCAAGATTGCGCATGTGGAGCATGTACCCTGGGAGGAAATCGTCCCGGAATCCCGGGAAATCCCCGCAAGAGAAACCTTTTTGCACAGGATACCCCGGGAAACGCGAGAAGACCGATTACAGCATTTCGCCATGGTCGAAACGGAACTGTTCCGGGTACGCAGTGAACTGCTCACGATTCAAAAACTCACCAGCGAAGCCTTGAAGTGCAACCAGGGATTGTTTGGTCGTAAAAACAAGCCGATGGATTATAAATATAAATTACGCATGGATGCCATTGAGGAAACCCTCAATACGGACCATGGAGAGTTAACTCGACTGGTCAAACAATGGAACATCATAGGCTTCCTGCGACTGGGCAGTCCCGATAAAGAAAAGGTTCTGAGCGACCAGGAAGTTGAGCGGGCGGGGCTGAATTATTATGAAATCTATCACAACAACACGGTGGATCTCATCAAGGTCATCGACTTGGCACGGCAGAGGATCCGAGCCAACAGTGATGCCGAAAAAGAAAAGCCCCCTTTTAAATCAATTTTCCAACAATGGAAGAGCGATGGCCAACCCGGACGCGCCCTGTGTTTTCTCGAAAAACGTCAATTAAGTGTTGAAACCTTACCCGAGCCCGTCGCCAAGCTTTTTCGCGCTGCGCTCCAGGAATACCAAACCTTGCTTGACGCCACGGAAACCGATTACCGGGCGCACTGTCAGCGCAATCTGGCCTCACCGGAAGCCATACGGATCAAGGCGCAATCCTTCCTGCATAAAAAAGAATTTGAGAAGCTGACCAATTTCATGCATGGAATCGCAAAGAGCCCCATTCCCAACAAAGAGCAATTCCTGTTATTGATCCAGGGCTATCTTGCAGATCACCGGGAGTCGTACGATGAGGCGCTGGAACATTTCAAGCAAATCACCCTGGATGGTCTGCGCCATGAAAGCCTGCGATGCATGCTCGCCATCCATCTGAAACGATCCGAATTGCAGGATGCACTGTACACTGCCGGCAAACTGTCCCAATTGTCCCAGGTATTCATACCCATCTACGCCAACCTGCAACGTTTGAACGGGTACAGTGAAGAGGCGTTGGTGACCTACACCAACTACATGAAACATGCGCCCAAGGACACGTTAACGGAAACCCGTTTGGGAATGCTGCATGCGGAATTGGGTCACAGCAAAGAAGCGGCCCTGGTATTCCAGGACATCCTGGAAAAAGATCCGGACAATAAAGCTGCCAAGTTGTACCTGGAGGAGGTCAAGCAGCAGCCGTAGTCCCGCTGGTGCGGCGACCGGGCAACAATCACGCGGGCAATGCGTCCCGGTGCGTTTCCGGTTCCCTTGTTTTCAGCCAGAACACCGTGCCCCCCGCCACCGCAGCCGGCATCACCAGACAATTGACGACCGGCACCATCATCGCCAGCATGACGGCGGCACCGAACCCGAGGGTGGTGCCCAGGTTGCGACGCATATGCCGCCGTACCGCACGGCCATCCATGGCATGATTGGCCATGGGATAATCACAATATCCCACGGCGATGATCCAGGCTGAAAACAAAAACCACAGCGGGGAAAACAATGTGTTCACCACCGGAATGAAAAACAGGACGACAAACCAGACAAACCACTTGAAAGCATAGAAGATTTTTTCCAGCTCATTCATAATGGCATGGGATGGGTCTTCGGGCACCGGTTTATTGCCGGTCAGGAGGCCCTCCACTTCCGCGGAGAGATAGCTGTTGAACGGCGAGGCGATGAGATTGGCTAGAGCCGTGAATAATGAGAAAAAAACCAGCACCATGGAAATAATGAAGAATGGCCCCACCAGCCAATTCAACCAATGCAGCCACGATGGGAGCAACGTGGTCACCCACCCCAACATGGAAGCGATTTGCTTCACGCCATACCATCCGCCCAAAAGGAACAGAACGGTGTTCACCAGCAACGGCACCCAGACGAAACGCCGCAACTCCGGTCGGAACACCAAGCGAACCCCGGCAAGGAAATACAGGGCGCCACGAAACGGGGAAGTCATGCCCCCCCCTGCCAGGATTGGGCACGGGTTTGGGCCTCCTGCCACTGTTCCGGGGTCATCTCTTCCCTGGCGATAGCCAAATTTTCTTCGGCATCGCTCATACCCCGGCTTTGGGCCAGCAGAAACCATTTGGCCGCCTCAACGATATCCTCGGCCACACCCTGGCCGGTGGCATAGAGGATCCCCAGGTTGTTCTGCGCCTTGCCATCATTCTGCAAAGCCGCTTTCAAGAACCAGGAATAGGCTACTTCGGGATCGGGAATGACGCCCATCCCTTCCAGATACATGGTTGCCAGATCATGTTGCGACAAGGGCATGCCTTGTTCGGCAGCCAAGGTATGCCACTTGAGCGCCTCGGCAAAGTTTTGTTCAACCTCACGTCCTTCCAGATAGAGTGCTGCCAGATCATGCTGTGCTTTGGGGTCTCCCCACTCGGCAAACGTTGCCAATGTGGTCACATAGTCCCCTTCATCCAGTTCGTGAAACCCCGGCACCCCCGATCCACTACCAGGAACCGGGGATACGAGCGATTTTGTAGATTCCGCCATGGCCATCATTCTTCCGTCCCCTTGGGAGCTGGCTGCTCCACCAGTGCATCGTCACGATTTTTTACCAGACGGGCACCATGTTGCCAAAGAAGCTGCCGCGCCTCATCATCCTTGACTTTGTTGAGGGGCGTTTCGCCCGACTTGTCCTTGGCATTGGCATTGGCGCCATGGCCAAGCAACAGTTTCATGATTTTCTTGGAGTTGGCCAAGGTTGCCAAGTGCAGAGGGGCTAATCCCAACTCATTGGCATGATTGACCTCAGCGCCACGATTCAAAATCATCTCAACCAGATCACTATCGCCAAGATAAGCCGCACTTGCAAGCACACTCCCCCCCAGATTGTCCAATACCCCGATATCCGCCCCCGCCTTGACCAATAGTTTGGCGACTTCCGTCTTGCCATTCCGCAGTGCCAAAACCAATGGCGAGTACCCCCCGGCATCCCGGGCTTCAATCGCGGCACCATTGTTCAGCAACCAGTTGACCATCTCCGTGTTCCCCCCCATGGCCGCATGATGCAAGGGGGTAGAACCAAAACCATCCGCTTCATTGACATCGTTCTTTTTTTCAGCAATCAACCGCTTCACCGTCTCCAGGCGTCCCTGAAAGGCCGCCTGGTGGAACGTACCCGCCCAGCCCGGGACACACCCCAGCCAGCCATACACGACAAGCACGATTCCGAACCGCCAAATCACCGTCACCACCGTGGAACCCATCGCACCCATTCCCTTCATTACGGTTTCAGGGCCGCCACCAGGCCTTCCTTCTTACCGGAAGTCTTGTTCAGATGGGCCAATTTGCCATGAATTTCCTTGCCTGACAAAACGAACGGCTTTTGGCTGCGAATACTGGCGGGCAGGGAAGCAATGGCTTGAGTCGCCTCGCTGTAGGTGGCATAGCGACCGTAGTAGAGCAACAGGCGATCCTTGGCGAAGGGGAACGCATACAATTTATCCTCTGCCAGCCCCAGGTTGGCCTTGGCTAGGTATTCTTTCAGCCCTCCCAGGCTCGAACGGCGAACCGACATCAATTGGATACTGAACGATCCGTCACCGTTATTGGCGGTCAACCATTCCCGGGCCGCTTGAATGCGCTCATCCAACATGGGATCGGTCGCATCCCGGACATTGGCTTGTTGATCGATCCTTTTGCTGTTGGCCGCGGCTCCTTTGGCCACCAATTCTTTGGCATGTGTCTCTGTGACCAAGTTGCCATACATTTTTTTCTGTTCTACAGCACCTTTACCCGCATCGGACTTGGCAGCGACATCTTCCTTGAAAGGCGTTGTTTGCTCCAGTTTGGCAACTACTGTTGACGCCCCGGCAGCCCCATCCCGATTCATGGTTGGCAGGGAGTAATCCACGCCCGCCTTGAAGGTGTTGACGTGTTTATCCTGGGCCACTGTGACCGATGAATCGGTCCGATCCGTCACCAGGGAACTTGCCAAAAAGAAGGAAAGAATCATCCCTCCCACCAAACCCACCGTCGGCAATCCCAGCCTTTTCACCTTTTGCATCATGGTGCCGCTCAGCAGATTTTCCCCATTGGGTCCAATAATTTCGATCTTGATCATATGCGGTCCGATTATCTGGTGTTAAGCCTCGGCAACACAACCATGCTGCCCTGTTCCAGATAATTAATGCCAGTTTCATGCCAATTATTGCGGGTTACAGATCAGCTTGGAGCGACCCATTCCGCATCATGGGGTACATGTTTGCCAATCATTTCTTTCCGCATCGTTTTCCAGGAGATACACATCCTGTCGCACGCCGCACCACGCCCCCTTTTGTACCAATAACAGGGTCATATCCTGGAATTGGACCCGTTTCCTCCAGGTATCCCCAGTCGCATACTCGTCACCCTCCAGTGCCTCAAGGAGACGCCATGGTTGTTGATCGTATGGCTTCATAAGGGATCCTGTGACACCTGTATTCCATTAAAGAGAACGATTGCAACGAGGTGCGCATCACGAAAAACAACACGTTCATGATGGCCAATGGGGCGTCATCAAATGGGGGGGGGAACAGCGCAATGCCATCCAGGACGAAATCAAGGCGCCCTCTTGTTTCGAGCGGGACGTGAAGTTCACCACCCGGGGTAACCACACGGGCAGGTGCGAGTTACCCCGGGCAAGGCGCAATCAACGAGGCAGGTTCCGTCAGCGCGTCCGCGGCCAACGTTCCAGCGCCGAAAAGAAGAACGCGATCTCAACAGCCGCCGTTTCCGGGGCATCGGAGCCATGAACCGCATTTTCACTGATATCGGAAGCGAAATCGGCACGAATCGTCCCGGGAGCCGCTTTTTTGGGATCGGTTGCACCCATCACATCACGATTTTTCTTGATGGCATCCTCTCCCTCAAGGATTTGCACCATGATGGGACCGGAACTCATGTAGGCCACCAACTCGTCAAAAAACTTTTTGCCCCGATGGACTTCATAAAACTCACCCGCACGTTCCCGGGTCAGATGCAACATTTTGGCGGCCACGATACGCAGTCCCGCCTTTTCAAAACGGGCGTAAATCTCACCAATCACATTCTTGGCCACACCATCGGGCTTGATCATCGACAAAGTACGCTCAACAGCCATCTCTTCCTCCTGTGACGAAGCAAATCAACCATGTGCCATGGAAAAAAATGGAAACGACACCCGTTGCCCACCCCTTCAAGAAAGAATCCGGGGGCCTGAACCCCCGGATTGAGCTTAAAGAGTGCTGCTACCTGCAACCCATCCCAAACACTGCGGACAGGGGTCGTCCCAATGCAAACAGGTTCTAGAAACGGCTCTTGTACTCAGCAACCTGCTTTTTCATGCGTTCGGGCAAATATTCGCCGATTTTCGCCATCCAGCCGTCAAGATCGGCAAACTCCGCTTTGAAGGCTTCGTTGTCCACCTTGAGAACCTGCTCCAGATTTTCCTTGGGGATATCCAAACCGGTGAGGTCCAGATCACCGGGATTGGGCATGAATCCCAACGGGGTCTCGCGGGCACCCGCTTTGCCTTCAACGCGCTCGCACATCCACTTGAGGACACGGGCGTTGTCGCCGTAACCGGGCCACAAGAATTTGCCGGCATCGCTCTTGCGGAACCAATTGACATAGAAAATTTTCGGAGCCTTGTCACCCAGGCGGTCACCCATCTCGAACCAATGTTGCCAATAGTCGCCGACGTTGTAGCCGCAGAAAGGCAGCATGGCCATCGGATCGCGACGCAGGGTAGCCGAGACGTCGAGGGCGGCGGCTGTCGGTTCGGAAGCTGCCGTGGCACCCATGAACACCCCGTGGTCCCAACTGCGGGCTTGGTGCACCAACGGCATGACTTTGGTACGGCGTCCGCCGAAAATGAAGATATCGATGGGCACCCCTTCCGGATTTTCCCAATCGGAACAGATCACCGGGCATTGCTTGGCAGGGGCGGTGAAACGCGCATTGCCGTGGGCACCGGGTTCCTTGCCCGGTTTCCAATCGCGACCCTTCCAGTCGATACCGTGATCGCACGGCTTGTCCATATCTTCCCACCACACGTCGCCATCGTCGGTCAGGACGCAGTTGGTGAAGATGGCATTTTCTTTCATGGAGTCCATGGCCATGGGATTGGACTTGTAGCTGGTCCCCGGGGCCACGCCAAAAAAGCCCGCTTCTGGATTGATGGCATACAGACGCCCATCCGCCTTGATCTTCATCCAGGCAATGTCGTCACCCAGACATTCCGCTTTCCAACCTTTGATGGGGGGTTGCAGCATGGCCAGGTTGGTTTTACCGCAGGCGCTGGGGAACGCGGCGGCGATGTGGAACCTCCGACCTTCGGGATTGGTCAGGCGCAGGATCAGCATGTGCTCCGCCATCCATCCCTCTTTGTGAGCCATGGCGGAAGCGATACGCAGCGCCAGACACTTTTTGCCCAGCAACGCGTTGCCGCCGTAACCCGAACCATACGACCAGATCAGATTTTCCTCGGGGAAGTGGGCGATGTATTTTTTCTCAATGGGGGCGCAGGGCCAAACACCGTTGTCCTTCTGACCGGGCTGCAACGGCTTGCCGACCGAATGCAAGCAAGGAATGAACTGACCATTGGCACCCAAAATATCCAGAACCCGGGTACCGACGCGGGTCATAATATGCATATTGGCGACCACGTAGGCGCTATCGGTGATCTGAACGCCAATCTTGGCGATGTCCGAACCGATGGGACCCATGGAGAAAGGGATCACGTACATGGTACGCCCTTTCATGCACCCGTTGTACAGGCCGCGCATGGTGGTCTTGAGTTGTTCGGGATCGATCCAGTTGTTGGTGGGACCGGCATCGCGTTTGTTCTTGGTGGAGATGTAGGTCCGATCTTCCACGCGGGCCACGTCGGAGGGATCGGAACGAAACAGGTAGCTGTTGGGGCGTTTGGCAAGTTTGGTGGCCAATCCGGCTTCGACCAAAATTTGCAGCATGCGGTCGTATTCGGCCTTGGATCCATCACACCATTCAACCTTGTCGGGTTGAACCATGGCACGGATTTCCTCAACCCAGGCATTCAGCTTGCTGTTCTGGCTTGGACTCATAATAGACTCTCTCCTTAATTTTTTAGTGTTCTACCACAAGGGTCTTTTTCGACGGGTCTTTATTCGACAATTCGACAAAAGAAACACGACCTGAACGGCCCCCTCCACGATTCTTAAGGGCGAGCTATGCGGAATATACGTGTGTCTTTAAACCACGTGAGCCTCGCCACCGGGGAATTAACAAAAACATCCCGTAATTTGTTTCCCTTTTGTTCAGACCAGGGACGTTTATAAACAGATTCCCGCCACTTGACAAGTTATTAATTACGCCAAAACAGACAATTTTTTCACCACTGAAAAAAATCTCCATTTTCCGGTTGTTGTAATAATTCAAAAGGTACCGAGTTCATCGACAACGGCCAGGAAACGATCCAATTCCTCCGCCGTTCCGATGGTGATGCGCAACTTGTCGGACAAGCGCGGATCCCGGGCAAAATAACGGACATGGATGCCCCGATCTTTCAATTGTTCAAACCACCACGCCGCCTCCGGTCCCGCTTCGGGCACCCGGGCCAGGATGAAATTGGCCTGGCTGTCGGGCATGGTGAAACCACGTTGGCGTAGTTGGTCCGTCAAGCGCGCACGCTGACGGCGTATTTCCGTCCAGATCGGTTGATAGTCGGCATGGTGTTCCAAGGCGATGCGCGCCGCCAGTTGTGAAAACGCATTGATATTGTAGGAATCCCTCACCTTATGGAGTTCCGCCACCAACTGCGGGGCATGCACGAAACCCAGGCCGATGCGTAACGAGGCCATCGCCATGGATTTGGAAAAGGTACGGGTGATCATCAAATTGGCATGATGCGCCAGCAGACCCAATCCATGATCGGCGGCGAAATCAACATAGGCTTCATCCAGTATGACCATGCCCTGAAATTCACGACACAGACGGGCCACCTCCTCCAGGGCCACCACATGCCCGGTCGGGGCATTGGGACGCACGACAAAAACGACCTTGGCCCGGGTTGCCACCAGTTCGGCAACCGGCAATCCCCCATCCCCATGCCACGGCACCTCCCGATAACGTCCCCCCTGGAGTTGCGTCAGGGCCTCATACAGGGAATACGTTGGTCCCGGCGCCACCACCCATTCCCCCGGGTCCACAAATGTCCGCAGGATCATGGTCAACAGATCATCCGAGCCATTGCCGACAATGACCTGCTCCGGTGTCAAACCATGGCCATAGACCTTGGCCGCCCACTCCCGAACCAAACGTGCCCCGGGATCGGGATAGCGCCGCAAGTTGATGGCGGGCATCGCCGCGATCAGCTCCTGCACGACCCGAGGTGGCGGTTCCTGGGGATTTTCATTGGTGTTGAGTTTCACCAAATCGGGCCTCTGTGCAGGTTGCTCTCCCGGGACATACCCCGACATGTTGGCCACACCAGCCCGTACCAAAGATATGGGATCCATCGTTTCCACCTCGATTGCCTGAATGTCATCGGAAGCCCCCACCCATCCCCGGACACCCCATTCCTTCTTCCGAAGGATTTTCCATTGAATGCCTGGGTATACGGCCCCGTCAATCCATTATCGCAAACCATCCTGCCGCAATGCATTGAATTTGTCATGGTTTGCCGTAAAATGGGGCAGTTGGAAAATTTTAGCCCATTATTCGGTAACCTTCATGGAACTATCCCTAGCCCTGGCCCAGATCGACACCCATGTCGGTGCCCTGGACGAAAATCTGGAACGCATGACCTCGGCCGCGCGCGAAGCCCGCAAGCTCGGAGCCGACTTGGTGGTCTTCCCGGAACTGGTCCTCACCGGTTACCCCCCCGAGGATCTCCTGCATAAACCTTTGTTTCTGGATCAATTGGCGCAAACCGAACTGCAACTGCACAAAAACCTCGGTGCCATTGGCATCGATGCCGTTTATGGTTCGGTACGTCGCGATGCCCAGGGACTCCTCAATGCCGGCGTCGTCGTGCAAAACGGAACGGCAACCGGGTTCATCGGCAAACGCCGCTTGCCCAACTATGGCGTCTTCGACGAACTGCGCTATTTCGTCCCCGCAAAAACCATCCGTATTTTTCCCTACAAGGGCTTTCCCTTCGGCATTACCATTTGCGAAGACATCTGGCACCCGGGGGGACCACTGCCCAAACTGACACGTGCCGGTGCCTCCTTCATCCTCCATCTGAACGCCTCCCCGTACCATGTCGGCAAACAGTTGGAGCGCGAAGCCGTGGCTCGGGAGCGGGTCATGGAATGCGGCTTGCCCTTGCTCTACGTCAACCTGGTGGGCGGGCAGGACGAACTGGTGTTCGACGGCGGCTCATTCGCCATCAACGCCGACGGCCGGATCGCCCAACGCGAACCCCTCATGAAAGAATCCATCGCCCTGGTACGGTTGCAGCGCCAACCCGGGGGACCCGTCCAATTCATCAACGGACCGGTCACCCCTGTACCGGATCACGCGGCGGAAATTTACCAGGCCCTCTGTCTGGGCATTCGCGATTACGTGACCAAGAATCGTTTCAAAGGGGTGGTTCTCGGCCTTTCCGGCGGCATAGATTCCGCCCTGACCCTTGTCATCTGTGCCGATGCCCTGGGCAGTGATCGCGTTGAAGCCTTGATGATGCCTTCCCCCTTCACATCACAAGACAGCTTGGAAGATGCTGCGGAAGGGGCCGGACGGATGGGGGTCACTCTGAATACCGTTGCCATCACCCCCTTGTTTGAAAGCTTTCGCACCCAACTGGCCCCCTTGTTTGCCGGACTCAAAGAGGACGTCACCGAAGAAAACATACAACCGCGTATTCGTGCCACCCTGCTGATGGCCTTGTCCAACAAAAAAGGGTCGCTTCTGGTCACGACCGGCAACAAAAGCGAGGTGAGCGTTGGCTATGCCACACTCTACGGTGACATGGCGGGGGGCTTCTCAGTTCTCAAAGACCTCCTCAAGGAGACCGTCTACCTGCTGGCCCGGGAACGCAACCGTTGGGCCGAGGAGCAAGGATTGCCCCCCCCCATTCCGCAACGCATCCTCGAAAAGCCACCCACAGCCGAATTGAAGTTGAATCAAAAAGATACCGACTCCCTTCCCCCCTA
Organism: Magnetococcales bacterium; assembly: GCA_015228975.1. Classification (GTDB taxonomy): domain Bacteria; phylum Pseudomonadota; class Magnetococcia; order Magnetococcales; family UBA8363; genus UBA8363. The sequence continues at coordinate 5,990 of JADGCN010000023.1, read as the reverse complement.
TCCCGTATTGGACCGTATTTTGGAACTCTACGTCGAGCAGGAGAAGGGACTCGATGAGATCATCGCACGGGGTATTGACCGGGATACTGCCCTCCGGGTCATCGCCTTGGTTGACCGCAACGAATACAAACGGCGACAATCCCCGCCCGGGGTTCGGGTTACCCGTCGGGCCTTTGGCAAAGACCGGCGTTATCCCATCACCAACGGATTCAAGGTATCATGATACCATGTAAGCATTCCTGTTCTCTGGGCTTGGTCTCCGTCTTGGCGGCTGGACTGGTGTGCGGCTGCGCGGGTACTGCCCAGGAACAAGACAAAGACCCGGAATTTCAGGCATTTTTGACAAAAGGGCAGGCTTATCTGGAACGTGACAAACCCCAGTTGGCCCTGACCGCGTTACAAGAAGCCCAGCGCATTCATCCCGATAATCCCGACCTCCTGCTGGTCATCGCCACGGTCTACTCCAAACTGGGACAATCCCGGGCCGCCCTGGATGCCCTGCAAAGGGCGCACACGATCAAACCCGAGGATCCCAGCATCCTGCACAATCTTGGAGTGGCCCAGCTTGACGAAGGGCTGTTGGATCAGGCGCAAGACACCCTGACCCGGGTCACCCAATCCCGGGAATTCCGTAACCAGGCCAGTACCTGGTACAACCTGGCACTGGTCCACCAACGTAAAAACCAGCCGGACACCATGGTCACGGCCTTGCAACAAGCCATTCACTTCGACCCTTCTCATATTCCCTCCCATCTGGTACTGGCCACGTTCTATAATAAGACCGGCCAACCCGAGATGGAACGCAACCATCTGGAGAAGATCGTATTGTTGGATCCAGAGAACAGTGACATCCTGGAAAGACTTGGACAAAACCTGATCACTCTTGGCAGGAAGGACCAGGCCCGTGCCGTTTTCAAACGTCTGGTGCAATCCAATCCGGAACATCCTGCAGCCCAGCGTGCCCGCGAGCGCCTATTGGACACTGAACAACCATGATCAAAAAACCCCGACTCAACCTGGTCAACAGAGGTGGTGGCAACCGCGGCAACAAACCGGCAGCGGCCGTTGTCCGAAAAACCGACTATCACCAACCGCAATTCTCCACTCCGGCCCCCCCACCCCCTCCTCCCGAGGAGGTGGCCGTTCCGCAACCCCCTGCCGAAACCCGACCGGAACCTCCCGTCAATTCCGCAGAAAATGTAGGCAAATTGTTGGCTGACGCCCGTCGATCCCAAGGGCGTTCCATTGCGGAACTGGCTGCGTCCACCCGCATCCGCGACATCCACCTCCAGGCCCTGGAAGAGGGGGCCATCAACAAATTACCCGGGATCACCTTTGTAGCGGGATTCATGCGCCTGTACGCCAAGCATTTGAATATCGCCGACACGGATCCCATTGAAGCCTTTCTGGAAACCTTGGAGCAGAAACGCCAGGGATTGCAGATTGAAAAATTTCCCGCCCCGACCAAAGCCAGTCATCGCCCCGGTTTTTTTCTGATATTTCTGGGCATCGCCGCCCTGGCGGGCGGGTTTGTGGCCTATGAACGCTACCGTACGCCAGCGATCACCATCCCCGCCATTCCGTCCGCCCCCCCCCTCAAGGTGGGTTCGACCACCCCCGAAGGCGATGTTTTCACCGAGGCCGGTTCGGCATCCAGCACGCCTCCTGCGGTCACCAAAGCCAAACCCGCTCCCGATGTCAAAGAGACCAAAGCCGTTGCCCCGGTTGCCAGCCCGGAACCACCGCCACCGAAACAAAAGGAATCCACTTCCTTCTTCAGCTTATGGGGCCGTACGTCCAGTCGCATCAACTCCGTCCCCGAAACCACGGCCCCACCCCCACCAGCGGAAAACGAGGATACCGCCAACCGGGATCTCAATGTGACCGATACGGCTGAGGAGGAGGATGTCGCCAATGATCTTGAGGCGGCGACTCCGTTGCCGATGGGGCCCACCGTTGCCGCCCAGCCCACGCCGGTTCCTCCCGCGAAAGCGCCACCAGCGGCCACAGCCGGTGTTCCATCCGCCGCGACCGTTTCACCCACCCCCCCGGCATCCGCACAAGCACAGAATGCCGCGTTACCGCCGCCCCAGGGGCCGACCCTGTCGGCCACGGCAACGCCAGCCGATGCGGTGGTCACACCCATGCCAAAAATCCCCGAAGTGGCCCCGCGTAACCGCCTGCCCGCACAACCCGGCCCAACCGCTGCGGATGCCAAGGTGGCCACCGTGGATCCGAAGGCAACCACTACGGATCCAAAGGCAATCACCGCGGATCCAAAGGCAATTACCGCGGATCCAAAGGCAATTACCGTGGATCCAAAAGCATCTGCACCTTCCACAGCCGATGCCATCGCCTCGGAAATTCGCGGCGCCCAGACCGCCCCGGTCACCGCGGTGGCGAACACACGCCCCCCGGGTAACACCAAAACCAAGGCGCGGGAAAAGGTTATCGATGCCCATCCCGTCCCCGTCTACAACGACACCGAGGCGGCTACCACCGGTCCGCGCTCCGTTGCCCTGGTAGCCAAAGAATTGGTCTGGGTGCAAATCCAGGACAAGGATGGTCTCGTCTTGAAGGACATGGTCATGCAACCGGATCATGTGTTCCATATTCCAGAGGGGGAAACTTTTTATGCCATTCTCGGCAGTGCCAGTGCCATCCAGGTGAAGATTGGCGGTAAAACCCTTCCTTACCTTGGCGAAACGGGAGAGGTCATACAGGATCTGGAACTCTCGCCGGAAGCCTTGCAAAAACGGACCAAGGGGTTGTAGACGTGTCCGAACCCTCCCTTGTCGCCCCCAGACGCGCCACCCGTACCATCCACGTGGGTCGGGTCGTTGTGGGCGGCACGGCCCCCATCAGCGTCCAATCCATGACCAACACCCCCACCGCCGATATCGGGGCCACGGGACGGCAAATCGATCTTCTGGACCGTGCGGGTGCTGACATCGTCCGGGTCTCCTGCCCTGACATGGACGCGGCCCAGGCGATGGGTACCCTGGTCCGTAATGCCCGGGTTCCCTTGATCGCCGATATTCATTTCGACTATCGCCTGGCCCTGGAAGCTCTGAACCAGGGAGTGCAGGGATTGCGGATCAACCCGGGCAATATCGGCTCCAAATACCGCGTCCAGGAGGTGGTGCAAGCGGCCCGGGATCGTGGCGTTTCCATTCGCATCGGTGTCAACGCCGGCTCCCTGGAAAAAGAACTCCTCGCCCGCTACGGCGAACCGACACCCCAGGCCATGGTTGACTCGGCGCTGGGGCACATCCGTATCTTGGAAGAACTGGATTTCCGGGAAATCAAAATCAGCCTCAAGGCCAGTTCCGTTGGCATGACTGTCGCGGCTTACCGCTTGTTGGCCGAGCAGGTCGATTACCCATTGCACCTGGGCATCACCGAGGCGGGGGGATTGCTGCCCGGAGCCGTTAAATCGTCCATTGGCCTGGGTTTGCTCCTGGCTGAAGGGATTGGCGACACCCTGCGCGTCTCCCTGACCGCCGACCCGGTCGAAGAGGTCAGAGTCGGTTTTGAAATCTTGAAAGCCTTGCGGCTCCGTACCCATGGGGTCAACATCATCTCCTGCCCAACCTGTTCGCGGCAGGAATTCAACGTGATCGACGTTGTTGCCCGTTTGGAACAACAATTGGCCCACATTCGCGAACCCGTGGCCTTGTCGGTCATCGGATGCGTTGTCAACGGTCCCGGCGAAGCCAAAGAAACAGCCATCGGCCTGGTCGGTGGTGGCCAGGGAAGTCATCTGCTCTACCGTGATGGCCGCCCCTGTGGCAAAATCAACGCCAGCGAACTGGTTGACCGTCTGGTGACCGAAGTCGAACAGGTCGCTGCGACAATGCGGCACGATCAACAGGAACTCACCGGCTCATGATACAAACCGTACGCGGGGTTCACGACCTTCTTCCGGGCGAAACAACCCTTTGGCAATTCCTCGAATCCGAAGCCCTGTCCATTTTCCGGCGTTACGGCTTTGAGGAGATTCGCACCCCCTTGTTTGAAAAAACCGAACTGTTCGCCCGTGCCGTCGGTGCCACCACCGATATCGTCGAAAAAGAGATGTACACCTTTGCGGATCGCGGTGGCGATTCCCTCAGCCTGCGCCCTGAAGGTACCGCTTCGGTGGTCCGCGCCTTCGTACAACAAAGCATGCACCGGCACCTGCCGTGGAAGGTCTGGTATCGGGGGCCGATGTTTCGTTATGAGAGGCCGCAAAAGGGACGGCAAAGACAATTCCACCAGATCGGTTGCGAGTTGTTCGGTCCCGAAGGCCCCTTGGCGGATGCCGAACTCATGGCCATGGCCATGCACTATCTGACCGGGATTGGCCTCAAGGACGCCCTGGTACTGGAAATCAACTCGTTGGGCTGCCTGGCGTGCCGCGCCCCCTATCGCGACCGATTGATCGCGGCGCTGCGCACCTCAGCCGCGCAACTCTGCGACGATTGCCAGAATCGCCTGGAAAGAAATCCCCTGCGTGTTCTGGATTGTAAACGGGAATCCTGTCGCGCCACCATTACCCGGGCTCCCGTCATGCTGGATCATCTGTGCCCGGGATGCCATACCCATTTCGCCATTCTCAAGGATCATTTGACGGGATTGGGCATCTCCCATCAAGTGAATCCCCTGATGGTGCGTGGCTTGGATTATTACAATCGCACCGCTTTTGAAATCACGGCGGTGGGATTGGGGGCACAAAATGCCGTTGCCGCTGGTGGACGTTACGATGGACTGGTGGAACAGATGGGGGGTACGGCGACACCGGCCATCGGCTTCGCCATGGGATTGGAAAGGTTGGCGTTGCTGTTGGACGGGGAAAACAGGCACACGCTCCCCATGGAGGTCTACCTGGTCACTCTGGGGAACGCTGCCGAACAGGCGGGTCTCAAACTGGCCGATACCTTGCGCAAGGCTGGCCTGTCGGTGGAACTGAACCTGGGTGGTGGATCCTTGAAAAGTCAAATGAAGCGCGCCGGACGATCCCAAGCCCGGTTTGCCATGCTGATCGGCGATACGGAACTCGCCAACAATGTCGTCGTCGTTAAAGATATGCTCCAGAGCCAACAGCAGGAGATCCCCATCCCGGAAACCGTGAACCACATGATCACCCTTTGTCGCACCAGCCCTTGACCGACTTGTCACGACCATCGAATCAAAACAAAACCGTAGGATTAACCAAGGCATGGAAAACATTTTCGAACAGATTGACGAAGAGCTGGATGCCGATCGCCTCCGCAAACAATGGGAAAGGAATCGCCCCTGGATCATAGGTGGTTTCATTCTCTTCTTCCTGGGATTGTTTGCCTACGTTGGCTGGGACGAATACCGGAAACGTGAAGACATCGCCGCCAGCGATCTGTATCTCGCCGTCACCAAACCCCTTGAACAGGGCAACTGGTCGGAAACGCAAAAACAACTGCAACCATTGCTGCAACAATACAAAAACCACGGCTACAGCCTGCTCGGACAAATCGTCGAGGCCCGTTCCCTGGCGGAAACGGGACAAAAGAGCGCCGCTTCCGCAAAAATGGAAAACTTGGCGAACCTGACCCAGGAGGAATCCTTGCGCGATCTGGCCCTTTATAACGCCGCCCTGGTTGTCGTCGATGACGATAGCCCACGCGCTGAAACCTTGCTCGGTCGCATCAAAGACGATTCCCCATTCCGTGGCCATGCCCTTGAAATCTTGGGCTTGCTGGCGCTGAAACAAAAAGATGGGCAAAAGGCTGCCAGCTTTTTCCAAAAAGCGATTGAACTGGGTGCCAAAGGGGAATTGCACACCCGTTTGCTCCGACGCCTGGATCGCCTGGGCAAACCTGCAAAAGAGTAATCCATATGAGAAAATATTGTAATTTTCTTCTGCTCACCGCCCTGTTACTGCTGTTGTCCGGGTGTTCCAATGCCAGTTCCTGGTCCAGTCCAGGGAGCTGGTTCGGGGACTCGGACGAAAAGGATAAAAAAACGAAACCGCT
>JADGCN010000234.1 GCA_015228975.1 Magnetococcales bacterium | reverse complement strand
TTTGGCGACCATCTGCGCCAGAATGACCGCGAGACAGCCGTGTTTATGGACATCCGCTAGCCCACCGGCGTGATAGTCGTGTTGATAAGACAGCATGGCGAAATCCTGGTGGTGCATTGTGGAAGGTTGAGATTTTCTTTCTGCAACCGATCAATGTAAGTTACCAAGTTTTGGACACGGAATGTTCGTCGTTGGCGATGCAGATCGTCTCTCCCGACTGAATGATTACGAACAACCCCTGGTTTATGGCAAACTGGTCGGAGTCGATGACGATTCCCACCACCGCGCCGTAGACCGTGCAATCTTGTTCTGTTGCATATTATCGGGCAAAATCCTGTGGATCTTTTACCCACCTCGATCATATGCGACAGAACCAGGAATTTCAAATCCCCTTCGAGGCAGATGTTCTATCCAACATCCATTTCAACAATATCCTGAAGTCGGTAATGATTCACCCCATTGATCAAGGTTACCGAATCTTTGCAGAGACCATAGCGGTCTTTTTACGGGACCAAGGGGCGATTAAATAGGATCCGCCTGTCTAAGTATCCGCTAAATATAACGGGTAATCCCCCGGCTTTGCCGGGGTGACAGTAACAGTTTGACATTTCAGGGAGTCCACCGGGACACTCCAACCTCGTGAGCCGCCAAGCACACGATAGAGGAGAATCCCGATGGACGAATCGCAGAGCCTAAACCACTCCAGATGGGAGTGCAAATACCATGTGGTGTTCATTCCGAAGGGACGCCGCAATTTGCCATCAGGAGGCAGAAGATCACCAAGTGGATCAGCTGAGGTTGAACTTCTGATCCCGACTTGCCGCCTTCAGGCGGCCCAGAATCTGGGGCCGCGTTAGCGACCCCACACAGTCGCTTTGAGCGGTTCACAAAATAAAGCCCCTGGCTTTGCCGGGGGATACTTACTCGCCGAATTTGACCCATGTTGCAGTATGTCCTTCGGTAGGAGTATGTTCGTGCGATTGATCAACACCCATATGGAGGATCTGCTATGTCCGCTCGTCCTGCTGCTAAACGGTTCATTGTTGCAATAACTCTTGGGGTACTGTTCGGACTGCTCTGTATTTTTTTGGCATCACGGCAGCAACCAGAGTTGGGTAGTCCCGCTAACCCTATATTTTGGGCTATCCTGACAGACCGACTCCTGATCGGTATGGTAGTAGCTCTGGCTGGGGCGTTCACGGTCCATCCGATCCTGGGATTTTCATATCGCCCCTGGTTGCGTGGGGCCTGCATGGGGACAGTCGTGTCGCTACCCATGGCCACCGGTGCCATGAGTGGTCCAGCGACACCGCAATCGTCACTGTGGGTGATTTTCTTCGCCTCTCTGTTGACCGGCGGGGTCTATGGTGCCGTCATCGACTGGGTGGCAACCAAGGTTGGAGGTGAGGGCAAAGCCCTGCTGGTTCCGTGACGTTAACCAAGCGTTTAATCTCACCAGACGTTGTGGCTTGCAGTCAGTTGCACTTGTCACGGAGGTGGAGGATATCTAAACCGTGACCGTCATTGTGGTATTGTGCGGGTCTGTGGCACGGCAGTTTAGTTATCCCTTGGCAATTGGTGCGGTCGTGTTCTGGTGCCCAGTTGGTACGTGGCAGCATGGTATCGGGTTAGGAGGGGGGCTGTCGCAGACTATAGCCGTCTTTCCAAACCGGTCCATGGTTGGTATCTTTTCACCTCATCCATCCATGGAGGGATGCCAAATGGTCAGTCTCAAGAGCCGGTGGTCTGAGAAAGAAACCATCCTTGTCTGCGTTCGGTGGCATTTGGCCTATTTGCGGTTCTGTCGCAGCTAAAGGTTCACGCTCCTACAACACAGACTCTATGGAAAAATGATCGGTGTGCTTCCGACCGAGACGATCAATCACCTGTCTTGCAATCGGACGTTCAGCCGTTACGTCTGACGGCGATGCAATAAAAACACGCAACTATATTGTCGTTATCGGTACACCCATTTCACGGCTCTGTGGATTGGTATGTCACAACAGGGTGGACGCGAAATACACCGGCATCCAATGAGACTACTTCCACCGGTGTTCCCCGTGTGATGATACCCACGGCGTGCGCAGGATCGGGTACCACTTTCCAATCGATGCCGGAATAACGTTCTACA
>JADGCN010000233.1 GCA_015228975.1 Magnetococcales bacterium | reverse complement strand
ACGTAAGGAGAAAATTGTCACTGGAGCCAGAGAACTCATGACAAAAAATGACAAATTTATCAAGTCAATATCTACTGGAACCAGCATGTCTACCATGGTCATTACTCGATTTTCCATGATTCAGAATCTGTTGAAAGAATAGGCCATGATTACGCACATGCATTGTGAAGGTTTCAAGGGGATCAACGGGAAGGATTTTACATTCAAACCTTTGACCGTACTCACAGGGACCAACTGCTCTGGGAAGAGTTCCATCATCCAGTCCATCCTGTTAGCACGTTTGGCGGAGCAAACCGCCGTTTCCCTGGGCAACAGGGCGGCAAATTCCCAAGAAAACAAAACTACCATCCCATTGAATGGCCCTTTTGGTCTACGGCTTGGTGCCGCTTCTGAAGTTTTCAGCTTTGATTCTTCTCGTAAGGGGGAGATGCAGATTGCCTTCGACAACGGGACAAAAGAATTCTCCTTTTTATTTCAGAGCGATGACTATAATAACAGATATTTAACATGCACGATTCCTCCTGAATTTTTATTTTCTCATAGCACAGGAAGCTTCACTTATATCTCGGCGATCCGGGAGGGTCAACCGGATCTACTGCCCATGCAATCGCACCCCGAATCCACTTTGGAAATAGGCTATCGGGGTGAGTACGCTGCCGAAGTCTTGAGGGTTTTTGAAAAAAGAACCGTAGCGGAACCACTCCGGCACAAAGATGCAGGAGCATTACCGTTGACCAAACAAGTCGAAGCCTGGATGGGAGAATTTGTCCCCTCTGTGGCATTGCGCGTTGAAACGTGTAGTGTGTTAGATGCGGTCGGTTTACGATATCTTCAAGGGGGAGCCGAGTCCGAATGGGTAAGACCTTCCAATACCGGTTTTGGACTCAGTTATTGTTTACCCATTGTCGTCGCCGGCCTGCTGGGAAGCCCGGGATCGACATTGATTATTGACAGTCCAGAAGCGCACCTTCACCCATCAGCCCAGTCGGCCATGGGTCAATTCCTGGCCCGTTTGGCAGCCTTGGGTATCCAAACGATCATTGAAACCCACAGCGATCATATTATCAATGGCATCCGCTTGGCATCCTTGGAAAAAAATCATCCTTTCAACGGCAAGGACGCCCAATTCCATTTTCTTTTCAGAAACGAATCCGGGTTGGTCAGCCAAGCGATTGAAATCACCCCTTCTGGTGCTTTATCGCACTATCCCGATGCATTTTTTGATCAAACGGAGATTGATTTGCGCCGCATTGTCGAGGCCCGAAGGAAAGACTCATGATTGAGATCTATCTGGCCATCGATGAAAAACGGATGGCACTACCTCTCGAATCTCCAGCCAACATTGCGGAGCGGCTTATCCTCCTGTCTGACCTGCTTGAAACCGCGCGAAGTGACAATCATTGTACACGTTGGCTGCGCAGTTCGCTCTATCAAACAACCATCATAAATGGAATCACTTTTTCTGATCTTCTTTTCAATAGAAATAATATTCCTATTGACCGCGACACTCAGAGACTATTACAAGAACAACTCGGACGATGCAAAGACCTGGATGACGTACCCAACGCAGAAAATACCACAAAAGAACAGGTGGCAGTCTGGAGAAAGAGAGGCCAAGCAGCCGCCTGTCTGGTTTTGGATGACCAAACTGTCTCTGATCCGGCCACAGTAGGAAGCAAAGCTGCTTTATTTGGATTTTACCGCGATGTACCCGAGTTGGTCAGTTGTTCAGAAGAAGATTATATTCTTCACGCCAAACGTTCTTTCCCAAATATCGCCTTTAAGCCGGAGATAGCGCGAGAATTCAAAAATTTTAGCGAAAGTTATACCAAAATTCGCCCTAAAATGGACCGCGTTCTGGCCGTTTTGAATGATCGCCTTGCAACAATCCGTCATGAGTGCCATCAAGACAGTGGGAAAATACAAAAAGCACTTTCATCAGAAGCGCAACTCGAAGTTAGCCCAGAATCCCCCAATACCCACAAAAACAAAAAAGCCATGAAAGAACGAGAGGCTATTTTTGGTGGACAATCCGTATGTTGTGAATGGCATGTGAAATTCCAACCTAATACAGACAGGATGCATTTTCATTTCGGCATACCGTCAATTGCCAACGGAAAAATATTAGTTTGTCATTTTACCCAACACATGAGTACATAACATGGGAACCCGCCAAAACATTGGAACGCCGCTTCAAACCTGAGCCAGGGGGGAATCCCCCCCCGAACCCAGCGGTCATGGAAACGTCCCTCTTGGTACCCCATTCATGCCGTTCGTTTGATGGTCACCTTGATGGACCCGGCATTGTTGCCGTACTTCTTCGGATGGTCGTTGGCAAATAAAAACAGTTCCCCACTCGTTGTGGG
>JADGCN010000232.1 GCA_015228975.1 Magnetococcales bacterium | reverse complement strand
AAAAACAAAATCAAAACCCTGGGGGCAATCCCCCAGACCCCTTTTTTCTTTCAATATTCATATATATCAATGAACTGAAAGCCATCCGTTCAGGTTAACGAATGTGACGAAGTAGAATTAGGCGTAGCCCCGTTTCCGATAAAAGGGTGGTTTGAATCTCCATGGCAGAACTGTCGGTCAAGGTTGATTTCCTCTCTTTGCCGCAACTCTCGGTCACGTCGGAGAGGCTTAACAGTGAAGTTTGTTGTTTAACATCTTTTCCCGAGCTGATGGATGGATTTCTCTTCCTCAACGAACCCGAACACTTTTTTATTGCCCATACGTTTGCTGAAGTCTCTGTCACCTTGGAGCGGGCGGAAGCGGCAGCGCGTTCCGGCTCCTGGGTTGCAGGTTTTGTCACCTATGAAGCTGCCGGTTCTTTTGGCCTGCCGGTCTATGGGGGAGTTTGCGAAAAAGAGAAACCATTGGTGTGGTTGGCAACGTTTTCCAAAGCGTACAAGGCTCTCTTACCCGATCCACGAAAGACACACACCCAAGGAACGATTGTTGGCTATGATACTGATTTTACAAAATATCAGGATGATTTAACGCACATTCGCCAAGCGATTGAACGCGGTGATACCTATCAGGTGAATCACACGGTGCTGGCGACGATTGCGGCGTGTGACCCGGGGGCTTTGTTTTTACGGTTGCAGGGGTTACATCGTTTTCCCTATGGGGTATGGTTGAATAACGGATCCGGGCGCATCGCCTCCTTTTCCCCGGAATTGTTTGTGAATGTATCTGATAGAACGATTACCACCGCACCAATCAAGGGGACCAGACGCCGGGTCGCGGATGTGGTGGCCGATGCAAAACTGGCTTGGGAATTGGAGCATGCCGCCAAGGATCGGGCGGAGCATGTGATGATTGTGGACATGGCGCGCAACGATCTGGGTAAACTGTGTGAGGTGGGTTCGGTCCGGTGTCGCCATTTCCTGGAACGGCGTTCCTTTTCCAGCATTCACCATTTGGAGACTCGGGTGACGGGTACATTGACCCGGAATGTTGGTTTCCGTGAGGTGATGGCGGCCTTGTTTCCGGCGGCGTCGATCACCGGGGCACCGAAAAAAAGGACGATGGCAATCATTCGCGAGCGGGAAAAACGGGCACGAGGGATTTATACGGGTAGTCTGGGGGTGATGACACCGGGTGGAAGGGACTGGGGATTTAACGTTGCTATTCGGACGTTATGTTGGACGGGTGAAGGTGCGGTGGCAAAGATGGGCTTGGGGGGTGGAATTGTCGCCGATTCCAAGGTGGAAGACGAATGGCGGGAATTGGCGGACAAGGGGCGGTTTTTGTCGGAACCACCGACACCCTTTGGCTTGATTGAGACCTGTTTGGTTGATGATAATGGGGTGATTCCACGTTTGCCTCAACATTTGGCGCGATTATCCCGGTCTGCGTCTTTATTGGGGTTTTCTTGTGATGTGGAGAACATTCATGGTGTGTTATGTGAACGGGCGAAACAGTGTCATCCATCTCCCCGTGTGATGCGTTTGGAATTGCATCCCGACGGTTCCTTTTCGATAGTTGAGCGCGATTTTATCCCTGTTTTCAGTCCTGTACAGGTATGGGTAGCTCCGCTTCGTTTGGATCGTTTGGACCCTCTTTTGCGCCACAAAACTACCCGCCGGTATATGTTTAATTATTATCATGATTTGGCGCGACAGCGTGGGTTTGCCGATGCGCTTTTTGTCAATACTGTTGGACATGTTACCGAAGGGGCGATTCGTGCGATTGCAGTATGTTTTAAAGAAGGATGGGTGGTTCCGCCGGTTGCGGATGGCTTGCTGCCCAGTTTGTGGCGCCAGGAGTTTATGGCTCGGCATCATGCGCGAGAACAAAGTATCACCCTGGCTGATTTGGAAGGTGCCTTGGAAATCAGGATGGGAAACGCGGTGACTGGCGAGGTGGTGGTCGAAAAAGTTTGCGATGAAACGGGTCAATAACAGCATCCCTACCCTTCATGGTAGACTCAACTCTTTTTTTATCCATATCTGTTGCGTTTGATGAGGCTGAACTGTAGGATTGATTCGCCTGCGGTGGTTATATTAATGAATGGTACTGACGCAAGATTTTTGATCCTGAACTTCGCCTTGACTTGAATGGAGATATCCATGGGGGACACCGTGCAAAAGCAAGAAGATGCTCACCGGCGGCAAATTGATCAGATCCTGGGTCATCTGGAGGAGATACGCCTCCGGGTTGAGAAGTATACAAAACATATCGCAGAGGGACGTAAAAAAGCTGATGGTGAATATCATCCGCAATGGTGTTTTGATTCAGTTGGAATCGGACATTTGCCTTTGTTTGATAAGCTACATAC
>JADGCN010000231.1 GCA_015228975.1 Magnetococcales bacterium | reverse complement strand
AAATCATCCCTCCTGACACCAGGGGATGCGCATCAATAATCAGACAGGCTGCTAGCAGCCCGTCTGGTTTAGATTTTCCATGGGCAAGCCCGGATTAATTGCGGCGTCAAATTTGGGGGCATTTCGGTTGGCGAGCGAAGAAAATGCTGCCAAATGGACTTTTACCCCCCATTTTCCCATCATTTCCTCATTTAAACTGCCATGGCGGCCTTCAGAACCGCCATTCGCCGTATGTTCCAGGCAAGACTTACCCATTGCCATTCGCTACGCACCCGCTCCAAGCCTCGACGCATGAACTGGCGAAACCCCATGGCTTGTTTGATAATCCCGAACACGGGTTCCACCGTGCATTTCCGGCGTCCGTATCGCTTTCGACCTTCCCCGGTCTTCATGTCGTGCTTCATTCTGGTCAGTGGATCAACGTCCGCATCCGCTGATAAGGGTTCCGCCTTGTTCTGGAGCGTCTCCAAACTGTGGTAGTGTTCCTCCCGACCTGTGGCCAATAAAGGCTCTATCCCAGCTTTGGCACAGGCTTTGACATTGGCTTCGCTGAAATAGCCGCTGTCCCCCAACAAAGTATGCGGAGTTCCCAGACTCTCGGGCAGGGCAGCCAACTCCCGGAGCATCGGTTCCAACTGCTGCTTGTCATTGACCGCCTGCACCACCTCACATCCCACGATCAACAGTGAATCAGCATCCACCGCGATCTGGGCGTTGTACGCCTGCTCAAACCCTCCCCCGGATACCGGCATGATCCGCGATTCCGGATCGGTCAAATTGACCTGGTCCGTGGAATTCGGTCCCTCTGCGGGAGGTTCAGGATCCTTGCCTCGCGGCGTCTTCCCCTCCCGGCGTTGCGCGGCACGCTTGGCCATGCGCGCATCATATTCCGCCTTCTCCCGCGCCGCCCGTTCCGCCGCTCGCGCTTCAATCTCGATCTTTGCTTCCCGAATCGCCGCCAGTCGCTCTTCCCGCCGCTTCAACTCCTCGGGAATATCCAGTTCCAGCTTGAGTTGCTGACTCTCTGCCTTCTCCGCCAACCGGCACAACTCCTCAACCTCGACCCGCAGCCGCTTCTCCAACTCCTCCGCGTGACCAAACGACAATGCACTATGCTTGGAGGCGTTCGCGTTGATCTTGCTCCCGTCCAAACTGACCGTCCCCAACTTCGCAATACCCATCCGGGCAGCCACGATCAATACCTGCGTGAATACATCCTTGATCTGACCCTCAAACCGCTTGCGAAAATCAGAAATGGTCGCGTGATCAGGATGGGTGTTGGCCGCAATGAACATAAACGGCAAAGACTCCCGACACCCGCGCTCAATCGCTCGACTGCTGTATACTCCCGTGGCGTAGCCATAAACAAAAATCCCAATCAAAACCTCAGGATGATAGGCATCCTTGCCCCGACCAGCATACGCATCCGTAAACTTCCGCAAATCCAACTGCTCCAAAATTTCCACCACAAACCGAGCCAAGTGGCTCTCCGACAAAAGTTCCTGAACCGTCGGCGGAAACAGCATCGGCGTCTTGCGGTCAACCACCTTGAATCGCTTCCTCATGATCGCCCCTCAGAGATAATGTCGTTCAATTTCAATTATATACTACCAAATCATCCCTCCTGACACCAGGGGATGCGCATCAATAATCAGACAGGCTGCTAGGGCGTGTTGACATTTAACATAACTATTGCTTCATAATCCTCGCAAAGGAGGAAAAATGGAGCGATTCATACTGCGTGACGACCAATGGGAACGGGTAGCTGAACTCCTCCCAAAAAAACGATGCTCTTTGGAAAAGAGGATGGAGGACCACCGTCTCTTTTTGGAGGCTGTGTTGTGGATTGCCCGTACTGGAGCGCCTTGGCGTGATTTGCCGCCCCTGTTTGGTCGATGGAACAGCACATATCAACGGTTTTCTCGTTGGGGCAAGAATGGAACTTGGGAGCGTATCCGGAAAGCCCTCTGCGTGGACCCGGACCTTGAGGCAGTGTTGGTTGACAGCACCATCGTTCGGGTTCATCAACATGCTGCTGGTGCCAAAAAAAAAGAAGGCCCTCAAGCCATTGGCCGATCCAGAGGAGGGTTGACGACCAAGATTCATGCTGCGGTGGATGCATTGGGAAATCCTTTGCGATGCTTGTTAACGGGGGGCCAAAGTGCAGATATCAGCCAAGCCCATGCCCTGATTGAAGGCATGAATCCAGACATGGTAATCGGCGACAAGGGATATGATGCAAATCACTTTGTATCGGCCATCGAGGAAATGGGAGCGCAAGCTGTGATTCCTCCCCGTAGCAACCGCCTCACCCCAAGAGAATATGATCGCCATTGGTATAAAGATCGCAATCTTGTGGAGAGATTTTTCAACAGGATTAAGCAA
>JADGCN010000230.1 GCA_015228975.1 Magnetococcales bacterium | reverse complement strand
ATTTCACGTTATTTGACAACTGAGGTACCCAGTCGGCGTCTTGCTCGCACCCGCGAGTCGAAACTCGCGCAGCTTTGGTTGCGCTCGACACTGAGTTTTCCGCTATGGACGAGTGTTGCTATGCCCCTGGGCTTGTTTCAAAGGTCAACCGACGCACCGGATTCCCGTGGTGTGGTGAGTCCGGCGCGTGCTGACCTTCCTTCATGTGATGTTTGGATTAAACCTGCATCAGCTTGATGATGCCATTGAAAAAAATGCTGTGCGGCAAGATGGGTGTAAAAGAAGTTGCGGGTTGGTCTTGGTGGCGGAACATCACCTGGAAGACATCGTCATCCAGAACCAGATCAAAAACTCCACCAGCCTGCATGGCCATGGCGTAGATCGCCTCAACCTGTTCGATTGTCAGCCATGAACTGTCGCCTTCGGCTTCCAAATCGATAGCCCGTCCACCCCGCAATGCAGAATTCCAAACCACGTTGCTGCCACCCAGTGTTCGGGATGTTTCCTGGGCTACCGGTGCCCACTCGTAGCGGTTTTTCCACTGCATGGAGTCGGGCAAGATCAAATCACCGAGTTGTTTCATCGCATGCCTCGTTCCAATTCCCGTAGCGCACTCACGATTCCACGGATATCCGCCCGGGGAGCAGTAATGGAAGCCTTCGGTCGATCATTGATGCTCAGATTGAGCTGGATGACCTCTGCAACCTGGGTAGGGACAGCACCACCACCGGCGAGAGCTACCTGGGGAACCGTCGGGATGACAAGGTTGCGAACAACGCCACCAAACTCGAAGCGCGGAATGTCAGGCATCTTGAAACGGATGGCGTCTATCGCCCGAACCAAACCACCGAAGGCGAATCGAGGGATGTCCACCGGTTTCATCCGCATCTGATTCATGGCAAGAATCCGGTCCAAACCATAAAAGCGAACCGCCTCTTTGCGCAGGACGAACTCACCTTTTTGCAGCAAAGCAGGGACATCATCCTTTGTGCCCCAGCCAGGAAGAAATCCACCACGGGCAAACCCCTGCGAAGTGCCATCGGTAGATGACCGTTTCTCGACATAATTGATGAGTACAGTCCTCTCAAGCGGGATTTCGTTGATTTTCATGATCAGGCCGTCAATCTCAGCCACGGCTTGGTCCGCATTACCCAAAAACGCAACCTTGTACTCTGGGGGGACGGTGTTTTTAAAATCGTTGAACTTGGCCATCAACCCATCGATGGAACCGTTGGCAGAAACGGCGTCAAACGTGGCTTTGATTTCTGGTTGCCAGCCAGAGAACTCGGCCTTGAACTTTGTAAAGACTCGGGAAACCTCATCAAGGCTTGCCTGGGCTTTGCTGGTCGCTCCCTTCAGGACATCGCCAACCATGGATTCTAACGCCGTGGCCCCACCCTGGAGTTCAGCCTTGATCTGTACCACCCTCTCTTTTTTCTCAAGAAGTGCATCGATTTCTTTCCCGGCCTGCCTTATGTTTTCAATGTTGGCATTGATGATCATGGTGTGATCTTTGGCCAATGCAGCGTCCACTTCTTGCACCGCATCGCGTATTTTGGCCAATGCTTTTTCCGCTGTTTCGGACTTTTCTTTCAGGCTATCAGCTGCCTTGGTATGTGCATCCGCTTCTTCCCGAAACGCTTGGTTTTCTATCTTTGCCGCCTTTTGCATCTGCTCAATGGAACGGGCCGCCGCTGCTTTTGAACCAACGACCACCATGTCGCCTTGCTTTACCTCATCCGATGTTTGTTCGGCCAAAGAAATCATCTTTTCCGCATGCTTGCGGGCAAGTTCATAATTTCCCTGCTGCAACGCCTTTTCCGCCTGGGCCTGTTCCTGGACAATTCGCCTCTGCCTGGACGCATAAACCTGGACGGGATCCATCCCTTTTTCAGCTATATTTTGGATGCGGTCGGAGACTGATTCGTTAAAGTTTTTGCGTTCCTCCGCCAGTTGTTTTGCCGCATCCCGGTGACGTTTTTCTTCGGCAATCAATTTGTCGATGTTTTGCCGATAAGCGGCTTCGACCCTTTCCAGGATACGCCGTTGATTTTGGAGACGTTCTTCATCAATCCGGTTGGCATCCAATTTTAATCGTTTGGCATTATCAATTTTGGTCTGGTATTCCTTCTGCGACAAAGCCAAAGCCTGGCCCAGATATCTGTTGGTTTCTGCAAGTTTGGCTGTGCTTTCTTCAATAACGATGGCGTTTGTCGCCTGCAGCATGGCCTTTTCAGAGAATTTCTTGGCGTCTGCCTGACGCTTCTCCTCTACGATAAAAGTGTCCGTTTCCTTGCGTACATAATACCGAAAGGCGTTGGCATCTTTCTCATAGTTTGTTCGCCTTTTTTCATACTGCTCGTCCAATCCCCTGGTGGCATCCTCAAAGGCGACCTCTGAAGCCTTGGCCAACGCTTTCCACGAGTTTGTTTCATCATCGACTGCCGTTTTAAGTTTTTCACGATGCTGTGACAGTGCCTCGTTATATTTGCCAAGCTGGGT
>JADGCN010000022.1 GCA_015228975.1 Magnetococcales bacterium | reverse complement strand
CAAGAAGGCGATCTCGTGCAGAAGGGCGATTTGCTGATCGACGGCAATCCCGTGCCGCACGATATTCTTTCGGTCCTTGGCGTCGAAGCGTTGGCGAACTATCTCATCAACGAAATTCAGGGCGTCTATCGTCTGCAAGGCGTGAAAATCAATGACAAGCACATTGAAGTGATCGTGCGGCAAATGTTGCAGAAGGTGTCGATACGCTCGACGGGCGATACCACGTTTGTGGCTGGCGAAGCCGTTGAGCGGGTCGCCTTCGAGGTCGAGAATCATCGGGTGCGGAAACGCGGTGGGACGCAGGCAACGGCGACTCCGTTGCTGTTGGGCATCACCAAGGCATCGTTGTCAACACCATCGTTCATTTCGGCGGCATCGTTCCAGGAAACGACACGGGTGCTGACCGAGGCGACCATATCGGGTCGTGTGGATACGCTGACGGGCCTGAAGGAAAATGTCATTGTGGGTCGTCTGGTGCCGGCAGGTACGGGTAAGGCCAAGGAAGTCCTGCTGCGTGGGGCGCTGATGGAAGAACCGGAGGTGGAACCGGTTTTGGAAGAGTGATGGCTTGTGGAGTCGGGTAGAATCTTTTTTGCAGTTTGTGAAAAAAGCTTTAAAAAACGTCTTGACACTCGGAGAAATTAGGCTATATTGAGGGGCTTTTCTGCTATAGGCAAGCCCATTGACGCATAGTCAGGCTTTGGAGACAGGTGATCAATGCCAACTTTTAACCAATTGGTCCGCCACGGACGTAGGGCGGTAAAAAAGAAGACCAACGTTCCGGCCATGGGGGCATGTCCCCAACGTCGTGGTGTGTGTACCCGCGTGTATACGACGACTCCCAAAAAGCCCAACTCGGCGTTGCGCAAGGTGGCTCGTGTGCGTCTGACCAATGGCCATGAGGTGACAGTCTATATCCCGGGTGAGAGTCACAATCTTCAGGAACACTCGGTGGTGCTGGTACGCGGTGGGCGTGTGAAGGATCTCCCCGGGGTGAGGTATCACATCATCCGCGGAAGCCTGGACACCCAGGGCGTGCAAAATCGCAAACAAGGTCGGTCCAAGTACGGGTCGAAGAGACCTAAATAGTCCGATGAATTTCGGTTATTACCCAAGACCGGAACATGTTGAGTCCGGTGAGGCTGGTCTTTTTTAATTTCAAGGAGTTGGCTGGTATGCCCAGGCGCCGCGAAGTACCCAAGCGCGAAGTACTCGGAGACCCGGTTTACGGGGATACCCTGGTTACGAAGTTTATGAACTGCTTGATGAGGGATGGAAAAAAAGCCCTCGCGGAGCGACTGTTCTACGGCGCTCTGGATGTCATGAAATCCAAGGGCCATGAAGATCCCATGGTGGTGTTTAAAAACGCCATCGACAACGTTCGACCCAGTGTCGAAGTCCGTTCCCGTCGGGTGGGTGGCGCAACGTACCAGGTTCCCGTGGAAGTTCGGCCAAGCCGCAGGCAGGCGTTGGCGATACGCTGGCTGGTGACCTTCGCCCGGCAACGTGGCGAGAAAACCATGCGGGAACGGTTGGCTGCCGAATTGATGGATGCGGCCAACAATCGTGGGGCGACGATGAAAAAGAAGGATGATACCCATCGTATGGCTGAGGCCAATAAGGTTTTCGCCCATTATCGTTGGTAGTCAATTGGGTTGATGGGACGCGTTGGGACGATTGGATCCGCTGGTTCACCGGCAGTCCGTTAAAGATTCAGGGGAAGAATGTGGCACGTGAAATACCACTGAACAGGGTTCGCAATATCGGCATCATGGCGCACATTGATGCGGGTAAGACCACGGTCACCGAGCGGATTCTCTATTATACCGGCAAGTCGCACAAGCTTGGTGAAGTCCATGATGGCACTGCGACCATGGACTGGATGGAGCAGGAGCAGGAGCGGGGTATCACCATTACTTCAGCAGCGACAACCTGTTTTTGGCAAGACCATCGTATCAATATCATTGATACACCGGGGCATGTGGACTTTACCATTGAAGTGGAACGTTCGTTACGTGTTCTGGACGGTGCCGTGGCAGTGTTTTGCTCGGTGGGTGGTGTGCAACCGCAATCGGAGACCGTCTGGCGTCAGGCAGACCGTTACAAAGTGCCGCGTTTGGCCTTTGTCAACAAGATGGATCGTCTCGGGGCCAATTTCAAGCGGGTTCTGAAGATGATGGAAGATCGCCTGAAGGCCAAACCATTGCCCTTGCAGCTCCCAATCGGGGAAGAAGAAAAGTTTATCGGCATGGTGGATTTGGTAACCAAGAAAGCCTTTATTTTCCAGGAAGATACCCTGGGTGCCAAATATGAGGTCACCGACCCCCCTGCGGAGATGATGGATGAGGTGGACAGCTATCGCGAGCGTCTCCTGGAGGGGGCGTTGGAGATGGACGATGCCTTGATGGAAAAATACCTCGAAGGTGAGGAGATTTCCGAGGCTGATTTTCGTGCCTGCATCCGCAAAGGGGTGTTGGCGAGTGCCTTTGTGCCGGTATTGTGTGGTTCGGCCTTTAAAAATAAGGGCGTGCAGCCATTACTGGATGCGGTTGTCGCCTATTTTCCCGCTCCGGTGGATACCCCCCCCGTGGAGGGTGAGGCGGTTTCCACGAACGAAAAGACAACGCGGAAACATAGTGACACGGAGCCGTTTTCGGCACTGGCTTTCAAGATCATGTCAGACCCGTTTGTCGGCTCGTTGACGTTCTTCCGTGTATACTCGGGTGTGCTGGAGTCCGGCTCCTATACCTATAATTCCGGCAAGGATAAGAAGGAGCGCATCGGTCGTTTGATGTTGATGCACGCCAACAAGCGTGAGGATATCAAAGAGGTTCGGACCGGTGATATCGCGGCGGCGGTGGGCCTGAAGTATACGACGACCGGGGATACCCTGTGTACTGACAAAGATCCTGTGATCCTGGAAAAGATGACGTTCCCGGAACCGGTGATCGATATCGCCATCGAACCAAAAACCAAAGCGGACCAGGAGAAAATGGGTATTGCCCTGGGACGATTGGCCATGGAAGATCCCTCCTTCCACGTGCATGTGGATCATGAAACGAACCAGACGATCATTTCCGGCATGGGAGAATTGCATCTGGAAATCCTGGTGGATCGCATGTTGCGGGAGTTCAAGGTCGAAGCCAATGTCGGCAAGCCGCAAGTTGCCTATCGCGAAACCATAACCAAGTCGGTTGAGCAGGAAGGGCGTTTTGTACGGCAGTCAGGCGGTCGCGGGCAATTTGGTCATGTGTGGATCAAGCTGGATCCCTTGGAGCCTGGTCAAGGTTTTGAGTTCGTGGATGCCATTAAAGGTGGTGTGGTGCCACGGGAATACATTCCGGCTGTGGGTAAGGGGATTCAGGAAGCCATGATGAGTGGCGTGCGTGCGGGCTATCCCATGGTGGACTTTCGCGCCACCTTGTTTGATGGTTCGTATCATGAGGTGGACTCGTCGGAAATGGCCTTCAAGGTTGCGGGTTCCATGGCCTTCAAGGACGGATGCCGCAAGGCTTCCCCGGTGATTCTTGAGCCGATCATGTTTGTTGAAGTCGAGGTTCCCGAAGATTACATGGGCGATGTGATCGGTAATTTGAATTCTCGTCGCGGGCAGATTCAAGGGATGGAAAGTGTTGGTGGCAATCAGACCGTTCAAGCGATGGTACCGTTGGCCAACATGTTCGGGTATTCGACCAGTCTGCGTTCCATGACTCAGGGCCGGGCGACATTTACCATGGAATTTCACCACTATGAGCAGGTACCGGAAGCCATAGCGGGGGAAATCGTCGCGAAGGTGAAGGGTTGAGGGGGGCGAGATGGCCAAGGAAAAGTTTGAGCGCACCAAGCCGCACGTGAATATCGGCACGATTGGTCACGTGGATCATGGTAAGACGACGCTGACCGCTGCGATTACCAAGACATTGGCCCGTAAGGGTGGCGCCAAATTCATGGCCTATGATCAGATTGACTCGGCCCCTGAGGAGAAGGAACGGGGGATTACGATTTCGACGGCGCATGTCGAGTATGAGACTGAGGCGCGGCACTATGCGCATGTCGATTGCCCCGGTCATGCCGACTATATAAAAAACATGATCACTGGCGCTGCACAGATGGATGGTGCCATACTGGTGGTTTCCGCTGCGGATGGTCCGATGCCGCAAACCCGGGAACACATTCTCCTGGCACGCCAGGTTGGTGTTCCGGCGTTGGTCGTCTACCTGAACAAGGTGGACCAGGTGGATGATCCGGAACTCCTGGAGTTGGTGGAACTGGAGGTTCGGGAACTCTTGAGTCAGTATGAGTTTCCCGGGGATGATATCCCGATTGTGGTGGGTTCGGCATTGAAGGCTTTGGAGGAAGACGAAGGTGAAATGGGGCATGGCTCCATTGTCAAACTCCTGGAAGAGGTTGATGCCTACATACCGCAGCCGGATAGGCCGTTGGACGGCAAGTTTTTGATGCCCATTGAGGATGTCTTCACGATTTCCGGTCGTGGGACCGTTGTTACCGGACGCATCGAACGGGGTGTGGTGAATGTCGGCGATACCGTGGCCATTGTCGGCTTGAAGGATACACAGACGACGACCTGTACCGGTGTGGAAATGTTTCGCAAACTGTTGGACCAGGGGCAAGCGGGTGATAATGTCGGTGTTCTGCTCAGGGGTACCAAACGGGAAGATGTGGAACGTGGTCAAGTATTGGCGGCGCCGAATTCCATCACGCCGCATACGAAGTTCAAGGCAGAATGCTACATTCTGACCAAAGAAGAAGGCGGGCGCCATACGCCGTTTTTTTCCAACTATCGACCGCAGTTCTATTTCCGCACAACGGATGTGACGGGTATTTTAAAATTACCGGACGGCGTCGAGATGGTGATGCCCGGTGATAATGTGACTCTGGCAGTGGAATTGATTGCGCCGATTGCCATGGAGAAAGGTTTGCGTTTTGCCATCCGGGAAGGTGGCCGGACGGTGGGTGCGGGAGTTGTGAGTGAGGTTCTGCAATAGCAGACGCACTTGACGCTTTTGCGGGTGGATCAAGGCAGGGAACTGGTTGAAGGTGCAAGGATGGAAAACCAAAAGATACGTATCAGGCTGAAGGCTTTTGACCATCGGATCCTGGATCAATCCACAGGCGAGATTGTGCAGACGGCACGGCGCACCGGGGCGGAAATTCGTGGTCCGATCCCATTGCCAACCAAGATTAATCGGTATACGGTTCTCAGATCGCCGCACGTCGATAAAAAATCGCGTGAGCAGTTTGAGATTTGCACTCATAAGCGTTTGATTGATATTGTTAATCCAACGCCGCAGACAGTGGATGCCCTGATGAAGCTTGATTTGGCGGCGGGCGTTAATGTGGAGATCAAGCTGTAGGGTAGTGCGCTTTGTCAGGCAGCTTGGCCAAGAGAATGGTGACTTGGGAAGGATGAGGAAAGGATCGGATCCATGGCCCCCGGATTGATTGGCCGAAAGGTTGGAATGACCCGTATTTTTACGGAAGAGGGATTGTCGCAGCCGGTGACCCTGGTCAAGGCTGGTCCGTGTCCAGTCGTTTCAGTGAAAGAGATGGCGAAGGACGGATATAACGCAGTGCAACTCGGCTTTGAAGATGTGAAGCCGTCGCGGTTGAGCAAAGCGGTACGCGGCGTGTTCGCCAAGGCCAATGTGCCCGTCAAGAAAGTTTTGCGAGAGTTTCGTGTCGAAGGGGTGGGGGAATTCACCGTGGGCCAAGTGTTGACATTGGAACAGTTCCCTGTTGACGGTTATGTGGACATAACAGGCAAGGGGATCGGCAAGGGATTTGCTGGTGTGATGAAACGCTGGGGGTTCGCGGGTGGCAATGCAACACACGGTGCCCACAGGATCCATCGTTCCCCTGGTTCCATCGGTCAAAATCAGTCGCCGGGCCGGGTGTACAAGAACAAAAAAATGGCTGGACATATGGGCGACAGCACGGTCACCATGCAAAACCTGAAAGTTGCGGCCGTGGATCTTGAAAATCATCTTCTGGTGATCAAGGGGAGCATCCCGGGTTCCAAGGGATCGTTGGTTTTGATCAAACGCGCCACGAAGAAAACCTGACATTGAGTGTGAACGCTGAGGTTACGATGGAATTTTCCCTCAAAGATGCACAGAATAACCACCTGAGGACCATAGAGCTGTCAGAAGCCCTTTTTGGTCGCGAGGTTCGCGGTGACCTCCTCGCACGCATGGTCAACTATCAATTGGCCAAGCGGCGGTCGGGTACGGCCTCGACCAAGGGACGTTCCCAGGTTAGCGGCGGTGGTCGCAAGCCCTATCGGCAGAAAGGGACGGGTAACGCACGGCAAGGGACGATCAGGGCACCTCAGTTCCGTACCGGTGGTATCGTTTTTGGGCCATTGCCTCGCAGTTATGCCCATAAAATGGATAAAAAAGAGCGTCGATTGGCCTTGATGACGGCGTTGTCGGCCAAACGCGCAGCAGATGAAATCGTGATTGTTGACCGCCTGGGGTTGGATGCCATCAAGACCAAGGCGATCAAGGCGATGCTGCAGGTATTGGGTGCGGATACATCGGCGTTGATCGTCGTAGCCGAGGAAGATCGTACTCTGGAGTTGTCGGCACGCAATCTGCCAGGGGTTAAGGTGTTGCGGTTGGAAGGTATCAATACCTATGACCTTCTCGCCCACGAAAAGATCATACTTACCGAGGACGCGGTGAAAAAGCTGGAGGAGAGGTTGTCGTGAGCGATCCGTATACCCTGTACACCATCCTGGAAGCACCGAGGATCACCGAAAAGGCGACACACTGCCAGGAAGAGGGTAATCAGGTGGTGTTCGATGTGCTGCGAAGCGCCAATAAGGCGCAAATCAAAGCTGCCGTAGAGAAGATGTTTGACGTCAAGGTCATTGGTGTGCAGACTGTCAACGTCAAAGGAAAGATTAAGCGGTTTGGCAGGACGATGGGACGGCGCAAAGATTGGAAAAAGGCGGTTGTCCGGTTGGAAGCAGGTCAGACCATTGATTTCTTCCAGACGAAGTGAGTCGTGAGAAACCGCTTGAAAGCGCCGGAGTATAAGTAATGGCTTTAAGGACTTACAAACCAACATCGAACGGTAGGCGTGGGCTGGTAACCGTGGACTACTCGGAGCTTTCCAAAGTGGAGCCCGAGTCGACTTTGCTCTTCGGATTGCGGAGCAAAGGTGGTCGCAATGCCCAGGGGCGGCTGACTGTCCGCTATCAGGGTGGTGGTCACAAGCGGCGTTACCGTGAGATTGATTTTCGCAGAAACAAGCCCGGGGTGCCGGCCAAGGTCGCCAGCATTGAGTATGATCCCAACAGGACGTCGTTTATTGCGCTTTTGCACTATGCAGATGGTGAAAAGCGTTATATCCTGGCCCCCCAACGTTTGAAGACGGGCGATGTTGTGGTCTCCGGCTCTCAGGTTGACGTGAAGCCGGGGAATGCCATGCCGTTGCGGGGGATGCCCATTGGGACCATTGTCCACAATGTGGAAATGAAGCCCGGCAAGGGTGGGCAAATTGCACGCTCCGCCGGTAATTCCATCCAGCTCATGGGTAAGGAAGGCAAGTATGCCCAACTGAAGCTGCCCTCCGGGGAAATGCGGATGGTGTTGCTCGATTGCATGGCCACTGTGGGCTTGGTTTCCAACCCGGATCACGGTAACATCAAGATAGGCAAGGCCGGCCGGAAGCGTTGGCTGGGCATCAGACCCCATGTACGGGGTGTGGCGATGAACCCAGTGGACCATCCGCACGGTGGTGGTGAAGGTCGGACATCGGGTGGGCGTCACCCGTGTACCCCGTGGGGTGTGCCGACCAAGGGCAAGAAAACACGCGGTAAAGGGAAGAATTCAGACCGCCTGATCATGAGGCGGCGTAAATAGTCTCCAGACCACGAACCATGTGGATTCTGGGGGGCAAGGATTCATGAATCATTGAACAAGGGGTGACAGGTGTCTCGGTCAATCAAGAAGGGTCCTTTTTTTGACGAATATCTTCTCAAGAAGGTTGTGCATCTTCGTACGGAGGGGCGCAAGGAGATGATAAAAACTTGGTCACGCCGGTCAACGATTATTCCAGATTTCGTGGGATTTACGTTTGGTGTCCACAATGGCAGAAAATTTGTGCCGGTACTGGTGACGGAAAACATGGTTGGGCACAAACTGGGTGAGTTCAGTCCGACGAGGACGTATCATGGACACACTGCCGACAAGAAGGCCGGTAGGTAGTTTGAGGAGTGGCAATGGAATCGATAGCCAAAACAAGAAACCTCAGGGTTGCGCCGACACGGATCCAGCTTGTCATCGACCAGATACGTGGCAAAGATGTGCAGGTCGCGCTGAATGTGCTTGAGTTTTCCAGGAAAAGGGTGGCCAAGGCGGTTAAGGAAACGTTAAAGTCCGCCATCGCCAATGCGGAGAACAACCACGGGTTGGACGTGGACACGTTGTATGTGTCGCGTGTATTCGTCGATCAGGGGCCGGTGTTAAAGCGGTTTTTGCCCCGGGCGCGTGGGCGTGCATCGCGAATTTTGAAACGGACATCTCATCTGACGGTCGCCGTGCAGGAACGTGCATAGGGTAGTGCGATCAGGTGGTCAGGAGATGGTGTAATGGCCCTGGTGGCCGAATTTGCTGGAGAGAATTATAATGGGGCAAAAGGTTCATCCTACCGGATTCAGGCTGGGGATTACGAAGACCTGGGACAATCGTTGGTATGCCGACAAGGAGTATGCCACACTGCTTCTGGAGGATGACAAACTCAGGACGTGGCTGAAGAAGCGTCTTGAGCATGCGAGTGTCTCCAAGATTGTCATTGAGCGGCCTGCGAAAAAGGCGCGGATCAATATACATTCTGCGCGCCCGGGTATCATCATTGGCAAGAAGGGTACCGACATTGAGAAGCTGAAGGACGATTTGCGCAAGATCGCCAACACCGATGTGCAGATTAACATCGTTGAGGTGCGCAAACCCGAAGCGGAAGCCCAGTTGATTGCGGAAAATGTGGCGCAACAGTTGGTTCGGCGTGTTGCCTTCCGCCGGGCGATGAAACGGGCCGTTACTTCAGCGATGCGTTTGGGCGCTCAGGGAATACGGATCAATTGTTCCGGGCGGCTGGGTGGTGGTGAAATCGCCAGGACGGAATGGTACCGCGAAGGCCGGGTGCCATTGCATACCCTGCGCGCCGACATTGATTATGGCTTCGCCTCTGCGCTGACGACCTACGGTATCATTGGAGTGAAGGTCTGGGTGTTCAAGGGTGAAGTGATCGACAAGGAAAAATAGGGCGTTTTAAAGATCAGGGCTCATCTTGGGTGTTGCAGGATTGGGATCCTTGAAGGGACCAGACCAGAAGAAGGTAGTTTTCCATGTTGTTACAGCCGCGAAAAACCAAGTATCGCAAAGCTCATAAAGGGCGGGTTCATGGTCTGTCCTATAAGTGTTCGGAGTTGAATTTCGGGCAATACGGGCTGAAAGCTATGACTGCGGGTCGTTTGACGGCTCGGCAGATCGAAGCGGGCCGTAGGGCGATGACCCGTCATATCAAAAGAGGCGGTCGGATCTGGATCCGCATGTTTCCCAACATTCCGGTCTCGAAAAAGCCTGCCGAAGTGCGCCAAGGGAAAGGTAAGGGTAATCCAGAATTCTGGATAGCCCGTATCAAGGCCGGCAGGATATTGTACGAGATGGAAGGTGTCACTGAGGCGCTTGCCAAGGAAGCCATGTCGCGGGCAGCGGCTAAGCTACCGGTTCCAACCAAGTTCGTCGTTCGTGGGAGAATTGGCTGATGGATGCGTCGGAGATTCGCGACCTGGGCGCGGAAGAGCTGAAGGAAAAGCTCAAAGGATTGTATCAGGAGGCGTTCAAGCTGCGCTTTCGCAATGCCACGTCGCAGTTGGATAATTCTTCCCTGATCAGGAAGGTGCGCAGGGATATAGCAAGGATCAAGACCATTGTCGGCGAAAAAGGACGGTCTGCGGGGAAGGAGAGTTAGGTATGCCACCACGGGTTCTTCAAGGTGTAGTTGTCAGTGACAAGATGGACAAGACCGTCGTGGTGTTGGTTGAGAGGCGCGTGCGGCATCCCTTGTATGGCAAGATTATACGGCGTTCCAAGAAATACAAGGCGCATGACCCGGACAATCGCTGTGCAATCGGTGATGTGGTAAAGATCCGCGAGTGTCCGCCAATCAGCAAGGACAAGCATTGGCTGGTGATTGAGGAGGCCGTGGCATGATTCAGGTGCAGACAATGCTGGATGTCGCCGACAACTCGGGTGCCAAGAAAGTCCAGTGTATCAAAGTCTTGGGTGGATCCAAAAGACGCTATGCCAGGGTGGGTGATGTCATTACCGTGGCCATCAAGTCCGCGATCCCCAGGGGCAAGGTGCAAAAGGGTGAGGTGGCGCAAGCCGTTGTTGTGCGAACAAAAAAAGCGATTATCCGTGAGGATGGAAGCTACATTCGTTTCGACAGCAACGCTGCGGTCCTGATCAATAAGCAGGGTGAGCCCATCGGTACGCGTATATTTGGACCGGTTACGCGCGAGTTGCGTGGCAAGAATTACATGAAAATTGTCTCTTTGGCCCCAGAAGTATTGTAGAGAACACTTGGGCCCGACCGGAAATACGACAAGGTGACCAGGATGAATAAGGAATTTAAGACCCGTCTTAAGAAGGGTGACCAGGTGGTGGTCATTTCCGGTAAGGATAAGGGTAAACGCGGGCGGATTTTGCAGGTGTTGCCGAAAAAAGATGCCGTGTTGGTTGAAAAAATCAATATGGTCAAGAGACACACCAAGCAAAACAAAAATGACGCTGCTGGAATTGTCGAGAAGGAAGCCCCGATCCATAAATCCAATGTGATGTATTACGATGCGGTTGCAGGCAAGGGGACGAAAATTGGCATGAAACGGTTGGACGATGGGAAAAAGATTCGCATCTCCAAAAAATCGGGTGAAGCTGTCGTTTAAGATGCTGTCAACGCGAACAAGGCGGTCGGGAAAGTAACTCATGGCCAGATTGAAGGAACATTATAGGAAGACGGTCGTGGCCGGTCTTATCAAGGAATTCGGCTACAAGAATCCCATGCAGGTGCCCCGGCTTGAGAAGATTGTGCTCAACATGGGTGTCGGTGAGGCAATTGCTGACAGGAATGCCCTGAATGGTGCCCTCAGTGACATGACGGCAATTGCCGGGCAGAAACCGGTGATCACCCATGCCAAGCGTTCTGTAGCAGGCTTCAAGCTGCGCGAGGGACAACCCATTGGCTGTCGGGTCACCTTGCGGGCGGACCGGATGTACGAGTTTTTGGATCGTCTGATTAACGCCGCATTGCCCAGGGTTCGGGATTTCCGGGGTGTTTCAGGAAAATCGTTTGATGGCAGGGGCAACTTTGCCATGGGCGTCAAGGAGCAGATCATCTTTCCCGAGATCGACTATGACAAAGTTGACGCTGTGCGTGGCATGGATGTCATCATTGTCACCTCCGCCAAAACCGACGAAGAGGCCAAAGCCTTGCTTCGAGGTTTTAATATGCCTTTTGTCAATTGACAGGTTGAGGAAGCGTACCTCTTATGGCCAAGAAATCAATGGTGGAAAAGTGGAAACGTAAGCCCAAGTTCGCAGTCCGGGCTTACAACCGGTGTGCCCGATGTGGACGTTCACGGGGTTACTATCGCAAGTTCTCACTCTGTAGGCTGTGTTTGCGGTCCATGGCTTTACGGGGAGAGGTGCCGGGTGTCGTCAAGGCTTCGTGGTAGCTCATTCTGGGCTTGAGTCGGGATCTTAAGGCATATTGCAGGGTAATAATTAAAATATTGGAGTGGTATCAATGGGAATGACCGACCCAGTCAGTGACATGCTGACGCGGATTCGTAACGCGCAAATGGCAGGTAAAAAATTTGTTGACATTCCTGCGTCGCGAATCAAAATGCGCATCAGTGAAATTTTGACAGCCGAGGGATACATCGCCGGGGTCGAGAATTCCGAGGAGATCGGAGACCGGCAGTTCAGGATTCTACTGAAGTATCATATGGGCAGGCCCGTCATTGAGGAAATTAAACGGGTGTCTCGGCCTGGACGGCGTCACTATGTCAGAAAAGACAAGCTGCCCCGTATCTATCAAGGGTTGGGGATTGCCATCGTCTCGACGAGCAAGGGCATCATGACCAGCAAGGACGCCGGTAAGCAGGGTGTCGGTGGTGAGCTACTCTGTACCGTATTTTGATGTAACGAGAGGATTTCATCGAGATGTCAAGAATAGGAAAGAAGCCCGTTGCACTGCCCAAAGGTGTTGACGTCCAGATTGTTGACCGGGATGTCGAGGTCAAGGGTAAGCTGGGAACACTGCGGCATCGATTCGGCCCTGAGGTGGAGATCCGCAGGGAAGGGGAAGAGTTGCAGGTGAACCTGAAAGGACCCAGTAAGAAAGCAGCGGCGGTTTGGGGCTTGTCCCGGTCGTTGTTGTTCAATATGGTCAAGGGTGTTTCGGAGGGGTTCACCAAGGTGCTGGAAATCCAGGGCGTTGGATATCGCGCTGCGGTGGCGGGCAAAATGTTACAGTTCAGCCTGGGGTATTCCCACCCGGTGGAAGTAGCCTTGCCGGAAGGGATTACGGCGAAGGTTGACAAGAACACACTGATCACTTTGACTGGTGTCGATAAACAGCAGTTGGGACAAATTTGCGCAGAAGTGCGGGAACTCAGGCCACCGGAACCGTATAAGGGCAAGGGGATCCGCTACGTTGGTGAGTTCGTGCTGCGCAAAGAAGGCAAGAAAAAGTGATCAACTTGAAGAGGGCACAGTAATGGCAAAGGAACGGCATCAAGCCAGATGGAAGCGTGGTCGGAGAATACGCAACCGCATCGCGCATGTGCGTAAAGATCGTTTGAGACTTTCGGTTTTCCGCAGTGGCTCAAACATGTATGCGCAGATTATCGATGATGCCAAGGGGGAGACACTGGTTGCCGCCTCGACTCTGGAAAAGGAAATCAGAGAGAGTATCGGGAGCTGCGCTAACAAGGAGGCAGCGGCGGCAGTGGGCAGGGCATTGGCTGGTAAGGCGGTGCAGGCCAACATCAAGCGCGTTGTATTTGACCGCGGTGGGTATCTCTATCATGGAAGGGTTAAGGCCCTTGCGGATGCGGCGCGGGAAGCCGGCCTGGAGTTCTAAGGCAGGGATGAAGCGTTGCTAGCGTCAGGCCGAATTTCTTAAAGTAGAGGATTCTAGAGTGATTTAGGAGTGGAAATGTCGAAACCCCGCCGGGCCTCAGCAGAGGAAAAAGTTGAAAATTGGCAGAGTGATGACTTGATTGAAAAGCTTGTCGCCATTAAGCGGACTGCAAAGGTGGTGAAGGGTGGTAGCCGTTTCAATTTTTCGGCGATCGTTGTGGTGGGTGATGGCAAAGGTAAAGTTGGCTATGGTTTGGGTAAGGCCAAAGAGGTTCCCGAGTCCATCAGAAAGGCTACCGAGCAGGCCCGCAAGAGCATGAAGAAAATGGCTATCAAGGATGGACGCACCCTGTTCCATGAAATTCAGGGACGGTATGGTTCCGGGCGCGTGGTGCTGCGACCGGCGGCCCAAGGGACCGGGATCATTGCGGGTGGAGCGATGCGGCCGATTTTTGAAGCGGTAGGGGTCACGGACGTCCTGGCCAAATCGTTGGGGACATCCAATCCGCACAACCTGATTAAGGCGACGTTTGACGCCCTCGAATCCACCAAGTCGCCGGCAATGGTCGCGGCGAAACGTGGGTTGGCCTTGGAAGCCTTGTAAAAGAAACAGAAGTTTAAGGAGAGGTCGATTTATGTCCAGAACCATCAAGGTCCAAAAGATCAGGTCGATCATCGGCAGGCCGGAGAAGCACAGAAGGATCATGGAGGCACTGGGCTTGAGGAAGATACGCCAAGTCAGAGAGTTGCCGGATAACCCGTCAGTGCGCGGCATGGTTAACAAAGTGATCCACTTGGTTCAGGTGTTGGAAGGGTAAAGGTGCGTAAGCAATGAAATTGAATGAACTCCCACCAAGACAGGCGGATCGCAAGCAGGCCAAGCGGGTTGCTCGCGGTATCGGATGTGGTACCGGCAAAACGGCCGGACGTGGCGTCAAGGGTCAAAAGGCCAGGGCGGGCGGTTATCATAAAGTCGGTTTTGAAGGCGGTCAGATGCCTTTGCAACGCCGGTTGCCCAAAGCTGGATTTAAGAATCCCTTTCGCAAGGAATACATCACGGTCAGTGTTGGTGATCTGGAAGTCTTTGAAGCCAATGCCGAGGTGCGTTTGGAAGACATGCGCAAACATGGTTTGATCAGAAAAAAGATGGGCGATGGACTGAAGCTGTTGGCGGATGGTGAGTTGACCAAGCCATTGCAAATTCACGTCCTGAAAGCATCCAAAAGTGCTGTGGCCAAAGTTGAGGCGGCGGGTGGTAAGGTGCATCTGACTGACGTGGTTAACGGATAGGTAGCGACCCTTAATGGCCACTGCGGAAGCACAGTCTCCTTTTGCCGGACTTGCCAATCTTGGGCAGATCCCGGAATTGCGTAAGCGAATCCTCTATACATTGGGGATGCTCATAGTCTACCGAATAGGGGCGCATGTACCGACACCGGGAATTGATCCCAATGCCCTGGCCGTGTTTTTTTCCCAGCAACAGGGGACATTGCTGGGTATGTTCAACATGTTTTCGGGTGGTGCTTTGTCCCGTTTGACAGTTTTCGCCCTGGGGATCATGCCCTATATCTCCTCGTCGATCATCCTGCAGCTCATGACATCGGTATTCCCCAAGCTGGAGGCGATCAAGAAGGAAGGGGAGTCGGGGCGGCGTAAAATCAATCAGTATACGCGCTACGGTACGGTCGTCCTTTCCATATTTCAGGGATTTGGCATCGCCTATGGCTTGGAGTCCATGCAAGCTGGCGGCATGAGTGTCGTGATCGAACCAGGGTGGTCCTTCAGGATGATGACGGTCATTACACTGACATCGGGGACGGCCTTCATTATGTGGGTGGGGGAACAGATAACTTCCCGGGGCATCGGTAATGGTATTTCCCTTATCATCTTTTCAGGGATCGTTGCCAACTTGCCCATTGCTTTGGTGAAAACCTTGGAGCTGGCACGGACGGGTGATCTGCAACCGCTCTTTGTTTTGTTTTTGCTCATTATGGCATTTGGTGTGACCGCCTTTATCATCTTTATGGAACGGGCGCAGCGGCGGATAACGGTTCAGTATGCGCGCAGGCAGGTGAGTGGACGGAGGATGGTTGGCGGGGAGAGTTCCCATTTGCCCTTGAAAATTAATACGGCAGGTGTCATACCACCCATCTTCGCCAGTTCGATTATTTTGTTCCCGGTGACGTTGGCGAATTTTGCGCCGTGGGACCAGGTTAAAGCGTTTGCCGGTTACTTTTCGCCCGGTCAGTTGCCTTATATGGTGGTGTATACCTTGGCGATCGTGTTTTTCTCCTTTTTCTATACGGCGATCGTTTTCAATCCCGAAGAGACTGCGGACAACCTGAGGAAGTATGGTGGGTTCGTGCCCGGGATTCGGCCAGGGGCCAAGACGGCGGAGTATCTGGATAGTATTTTGACACGATTGACACTTGTGGGTGCAATTTATGTGGCGGCGGTGTGTTTGTTGCCAGAGATTTTGATTTCCAGCTATAATGTTCCTTTTTATTTTGGCGGAACGTCCATGTTGATTGTGGTGGGTGTGACAATGGATACGGCTGCACAGATCCAGTCCTTTCTTATCAGCCGCCAGTATGAAGGGCTCATGAAGAAGGCAAAAATCAGAGGGCGTAGGGGCTGATCCCGTTCGTCAGTGGGCACATGGCAAGTGGAGGCAGGTGATGAAAGTCAGAGCGTCTGTGAAGAAAATCTGTAAAGATTGCAAAATGATCAAGCGGAAGGGCGTCCAGCGGATCATCTGCGTCAAGAGTCCAAAGCATAAGCAGCGCCAGGGATGAAATTTAAGTTGATTACTGTTTGAAAAAAAATTTGGAGGCTAACAGGTGGCTCGTATCGCTGGTGTCAATATACCCGTCAATAAACGGCTCGTGGTTGCGTTAACCTATATCTATGGTATAGGCAGACGTGCTGCGGAAGAAATTATAGCCAAAGCCGGCATTGATTCGGCAACCCGGACCAAAGATCTTTCAGAAACCGAGGTCGCCAAAATTCGTAGCGTTATTGACGAAGGTTACCAGGTGGAAGGTGATCTGCGGCGTCAAATCGCGATGAATACCAAGCGGCTTATGGACCTCGGTTGCTACAGGGGGTTGCGGCACAGGCGTGGCTTGCCAGTGCGTGGACAGAGGACGCATACCAATGCCAGGACTCGTAAAGGTCCGCGTAAGGCCATTGCTGGCAAGGCGCGTTAAACCGACGTTGGCATATATCATGGTGTCCGTTCCATTGGTGTGAGTGGTGTTGGATGGGTGCTGAATTGCCTGGCAAGGGCGTGGTTATACTCAGAAGGAGATGATATGGCGAAAGGGCAGAAGACCAAGGGCAAAAAAAAGGAGAAAAAAAACATCGCCTCCGGCATTGCCTATATCCGGTCAACATTCAACAATACCCTTATCACCATCACTGACAGTCTGGGTAACGTGATATCCTGGGGGTCGGCTGGTTCACAGGGATTTAAAGGGTCTCGCAAATCAACACCCTTCGCTGCGCAAATGGCTGCAGAAGATGCGGGACGTCGTGCCCAGGAACATGGGATGAAAAACCTGGAAGTGCGCCTGAAAGGGCCGGGTTCAGGACGTGAGTCTGCGCTGCGTGCGTTGGCGAGTATTGGCTTCGCAATTTCGTTGGTACAAGATGTGACGCCAATACCGCATAATGGGTGCAGACCTCCCAAACGCCGTCGTGTTTGATCTAATTTCAATGTTTTGAGCAGGGGAACAGGAAGAAACATGTCCCGATATTTCGGTTCCAAGTGCCGTATGTGCCGGCGCGAAAGCACAAAGCTCTTCCTTAAAGGGGAAAAGTGTTTCTCGGATAAGTGTGCCATCGAGAAGAGAAATTACGCCCCGGGCATGCATGGGCAGAGGCGTAGAAAAGTGTCCGACTACGGAATGCACCTGCGTGAAAAGCAGAAAATTAAACGCTCCTATGGTCTCCTCGAATCACAGTTTCGCAGTTATTTCATGAAAGCGGAACGCATGAAAGGAGTCACCGGGGAAAATCTGCTCGTCCTTTTGGAACGTAGATTGGACAGCGTTGTGTATCGCTTGGGATTCTCCGCATCGCGTTCCGAGGCCAGGCAGGTGGTTACGCACAAGCAGATTGTGGTCAACGACAGGGTCGTCAACCTACCCTCCTATCTGGTGCGTCCAGGCGATAAGATTGAGGTTCGTGGCAAGGCCAAATCGCACATTCGCATCAAGGGAGCAGTCGAGACATCACACAAAACTCAGGCGGTGCCGTGGATTGAAGTAGATACTGCAGCATTGTCAGGAAGGTTTTTGTCGTATCCAGACCGTTCGGACTTGCCTGCGGAGTACAATGAAAATCTTATCGTTGAGCTGTATTCCAAATAATAACCTGCTGGGGGCAACGGATGTATCGGAATTGGACGGAATTAATAAAGCCTCGGAAG
Source organism: Magnetococcales bacterium (assembly GCA_015228975.1). Lineage (GTDB taxonomy): Bacteria > Pseudomonadota > Magnetococcia > Magnetococcales > UBA8363 > UBA8363. The sequence goes on along the minus strand of JADGCN010000022.1, from coordinate 17,292 downwards.
GTAGAACTGGTCAGCGAGGGAGATTCGCAGCGTAAGGCGACTTTGGTTGCAGAACCTTTGGAAAGAGGTTTTGGAACCACACTCGGAAATGCCTTGCGGCGTGTGTTGTTGTCTTCCCTTCAGGGTGCAGCGGTATCCACAGTCCGTATCGAGGGTGTATTGCACGAATTTTCTAGCATCCCGGGAGTCATGGAGGATGTTACGGAGATTATTCTCAACCTGAAGGAATTGGCGATTCGCGCCAGTGGTTCGGGCACCAAACGGGTGCGTTTGTACGCGGATAAAGAAGGCCCGGTGACCGCCGGTATGATTGAAACGGGTCCAGATATTGAAATCTTAAATCCCGAACATCATATCGCAACTCTGAACAAAAGTGGCAAGTTGGATGTCACCATGACCGTGACGACCGGCAAGGGCTACGTGCGCGCAGCTCAGGGAGGAGAAGATGAAACCCCTTCTCCCATCGGTGAAATTCCCATTGACTGCAGTTTCAACCCGGTGAAGAAAGTTTCTTACAAGGTTGAAAATGCCCGTGTCGGGCAGCAGACCGATCATGATAAGCTGATCATCGACATTGAAACCAATGGGGTCGTGGCACCGGAAGACGCCTTGGCGCTGGCAGCGAAGATCCTTCAGGATCAGTTGAGTCTGTTCATCAACTTTGACGATGTGCCGATGCACGAATCCAGCGATGACGATGCCAGTCCCAGGTGGAATCCACACCTGTTCCGGAAAGTAGATGAGTTGGAATTGTCCGTGCGCTCGGCCAATTGCCTCAAAAATGATGATATTGTGTATATCGGCGATTTGGTGCAGAAATCAGAAGCCGAGATGCTGAAAACACCGAACTTCGGACGCAAGTCCTTGAATGAAATCAAAGAGGTCCTGGATGAGATGAACCTCAGCTTGGGGATGCATCTTGAAAATTGGCCTCCGGAAAACATTGAAGAGCTTGCCAAGCAGTTTGAGGAAGAAAATTTTTAGTCGGGGAACGGGTCCATGAGACATCGAAAGAGTGGTCGCAACCTGGGTCGGGATACCAGTCACAGGATGGCGATGTTAACCAACATGGCTGTCAGTTTGTTTCGGCACGAGCGGATTGAGACGACCGTGACCAGGGCCAAGGAGCTGCGTATCCTGGCAGAGCGCATGGTGACCCTCGGGAAAAAGGGGGATCTGCATTCCAGACGCCGTGCAATCAGCTTTTTGCGTGACAAAGAAGTGGTGCATAAACTGTTTACCGATATTGCTGTTCGGAACAGTGAACGCAAGGGTGGTTATACCCGGATTATCAAAACCCGTATGCGCTATGGTGATTGTGCCCCCATGTCGTTCATCGAGTTGGTAGAGCGGACGGCCACACCACAGCAGGCGCAACCCGCCTCCTGAGACGCTTCGTCATAGAGTACCGCTTCAGTCAAGCACCATCCGTCCCGCGGATGGTGCTTGGTTTTTAAAAGACTGTGGTGCCGTGGTTATTTGCAACAGGACTGCAATGGAAGAGGGGGTATACCCCCCCTGGACGTGAATGGTCCCCTCAGACGTGAATGGCCCGGCCATCAACCGCCAGCGCGGCTTCTTTGATCGCTTCCCCGAAAGCCGGATGGGCGTGGCAGGTACGGGCTACATCTTCGGCTGATAGATCACTTTCCATCGCCAACACGATCTCTGCGATCAAATCGCCCGCCTGGGGTCCGATGATGTGGGCACCCAGGATCATGTCGGTGTCGGCTGCGGCGAGAATTTTAACAAAACCTTCGGTTTGATCGACAGCGCGTGCCCGGGAGTTGGCGGAAAAGGGAAACTTGCCCACGCGATAGGCCACCCCTTGTTTTTGGAGGGATTCCTCAGTACGCCCCACCGCGGCTATTTCTGGCTGGGTATACACCACCCCGGGGATGCGATCCCAATGGACCTGTCCTCCCTGACCTAGCAAACGTTCCACGGCACACACACCTTCTTCTTCCGCCTTGTGTGCCAACATGGGGCCACCAATCACATCACCAATGGCCAGAATGTTGGGGATCTTGGTGCGATAATTGTGATCCACCGGGATGAAACCTTTGCTATCCAGGGCAATGCCCAAAGATTCCAAGCCCAGGGATTCGGTGCATGGGACGCGCCCCACGGCGAGTAATACCTTATCGACCTGCAAGACCTCTTGATGGGCTGTCCCTGCAACCGGGGCGAGGGTCACTGCGACACCGTTGCCTTGGATTTCAGCTCCCAGGGCACGGGTGGATAACTTGAATTGCAATCCTTGTTTAGTCAAAATACGTGCCGCTTGTTTACGCAGTTCACCGTCCATGCCGGGCAGGACGGTATCGGTAAATTCGATCACCGTGACGGCGCTGCCCAACCGACGCCAGACGGATCCCAATTCCAAACCGATCACACCGGCGCCAATGATAGCCAATTTGTCGGGGATTACTTTTAAAAAAAGAGCTTCGGTGGAGCTGATGACCCGTTCACCATCAAAGACGAAACCCGGGAGGGTCGCGGGCTGGGAACCGCTGGCAATCAGGATATGTTTGGCCTGAATGGTTTGTTCCGACCCGGATTCATCTCTGATGGAGACGGTGTCCGGGGTGATGAGGGTGGCGGTGCCCTGCATTTTGGTAATTTTGTTTTTTTTGAATAAAAATTCAATACCGGCGGTCAACTGGCTGACCACCCGATCCTTGTGGGCCATCATGGTTGCCAGATCCGCCTGGATGCCGCTGACCTGGACCCCGTGCAGGGCGAGTTCGTGCTGCGCCATGGCCAGGAGGTGTGTTGAATGGAGCAGGGCTTTGGAAGGGATGCAGCCGACATTGAGGCAGGTACCGCCCAAAAGGTGGCGTTTATCGACGCAGATGGTTGTGAGTCCCAGTTGTGCCGCACGAATGGCGGCGACATACCCGCCGGGACCGGCACCAATGACAAGCAAATCGCATTCTTTCGACATGATTGGACTCCCCAGGGGAAAAGTCAGGCACCCAGCATGATGCGACCGGGATTTTCGATGTACTCTTTGATGCGAACCAGGAAAGAGACCGCTTCGCGACCATCGACGACCCGGTGGTCATAACTTAATGCCAGATACATCATGGGACGGGCGCAGATGCCGCCATCGGGCATGACAACGGGTCGTTGCTGAATTTTATGCATCCCGAGGATACCGGACTGGGGGGTGTTGAGTATGGGGGTGGAGAGCAGGGAGCCAAAGACCCCACCATTGGTAATGGTGAAGGTTCCCCCTTGCAATTCCTCCAGGCTTAAACGTCCCGCCTCGGCACGGCGGCCAAATTCGGTAATCTGTTGTTCGATGGCGGGGATGGACAGGAGATCGGCATCCCGCAGGATGGGTACCACCAGGCCATGGCTGGTGCCAACGGCGATGCCCAAATCATAATAATTGCGGTACACCAATTCATCGCCTTGAATTTCTGCATTGACCGCAGGGAATTCCTGCAAGGCTGCAACCGAAGCCTTGACAAAAAACGACATGAAGCCGAGGCGGACCCCGTGTCTTTTTTCAAAGCTGTCACGATAGGTCTGGCGCCAATTCATCACCTCGGTCATGTCCACTTCGTTGAACGTGGTGAGCATGGCGGCGGTGTTTTGCGCCTCCTTCAGGCGTTGGGCGATGCGTTGCCTGAGACGCGACATGCGTACCCGTTGTTCGCGTGGTCCCTGTACCGCTGGCGGAAACTGCCCAGCGCTGGATTGCGGTGGTGATTCCTGGTGTTTGCTTGGTGCTGTCGTAAATTGATTGACATCCCCTTTGGTTAGGCGATTGCCTGCACCTGTGGCCGGAATTTGCGAAGCATTGAGTCCTTTTTCTTCCAATTGTTTGCGCACAGCAGGTGACAACTTGGGAATTTTCGGTGATGTCGGCTCAGGGGGAGGTGCGACGTGATCCGCTGCTGGTTTCCCGGCAACAGCTCCGGCTTCCATGCGGGCCAGCACGGCACCGACACCGATATCGGTATCAAGCGGGGCGACGATTTGGCTGAGTATCCCCGATTCCGGGGCCGGTACTTCCATGGTGACCTTGTCGGTTTCCAATTCGCACAACACCTCGCCGGCGACCACCGCATCGCCCTCGGCTTTGTGCCATTTGACCACGGTTGCTTCCACAATGGATTCCCCCAGGGAGGGGACTCTGATTTCGATCGTCATGTTACCACCTGTCCCATGTGCATCTGTTGCGGGTCAACAACCCGAATGACCCTACGCTTTCGGCTATTTTCTAAGGTTTACGGCGAAAGGGTAGTGGCAGTTCGCCAAAGTTCCAACGCAGCGCCTGCTCGACCAATAGTTTTTGTTCCACGACATGTTTTTTGTGCAAGCCCGTAGCGGGTGACGCCGAGGCTTCCCGACCGGCATAGCCCGGGCGTTGTTCCTTGCGTTCCAGGTCATGCAACAGGTGGATCAGTCTGGGAAAGACAAAGGACCATGCCCCCATGTTGGCGGGTTCCTCCTGGCACCAGACGACTTCGGCCCGGGGATAGAGCTGCAATTGATGGAACAGGGCATCCCGGGGCCATGGGTAGAGCTGTTCCACGCGAATCAGGGCGCAATCATCGATGCCTTGGGCGTTCCTCGTTTCCAGAAGGTCATAATAGACTTTTCCGGTACACAGGATCACACGCCGTATCCGCTCGTTGTCCACCAGAGGGAACTCCTCGGGGAGGATGCGTTTGAAAGAGGAGCCGGTGGCGCAATCGGCCAGGTTGGAAACACATCCCGGATGGCGCAACAAGGATTTGGGGGTGAAAATGATCAATGGCTTGCGAAAATTGCGGCGAATCTGCCGCCGCAGGGCATGGAAATAATTCGCCGGGGTGGTCAGATTGCAGATCTGGAGGTTATCCTCCGCGCACAATTGCAAAAACCGTTCGGGACGCGCCGAGGAGTGTTCCGGTCCCTGACCTTCGTAGCCGTGCGGCAGGAGGATGGTCAAACCATTCAGGCGCAGCCATTTGGATTCCCCGGCACTCAGGAATTGGTCGATGATCATTTGTGCGCCATTGGCGAAATCACCGAACTGGGCTTCCCAAATCACCAGGGTGAAAGGGTCGTGGGAGGCGTAGCCGTATTCGTATCCCAGTACCGAGGCTTCGGCCAGGGGTGAATCGTAGACTTTGTAAAGGGCCTGATCCGGTCGGATATGATTGAGGGGATAGTAGCGGGCCTCGTTTTCCTGATCGACCAATACCGACTGGCGCTGGGAAAAAGTACCCCGACCGCAATCCTGGCCGGAGAGCCGTATACCAATCCCTTCCACCAGGAGTGTGCCGAAAGCCAGGGCTTCGGCCGTGGCCCAGTCCAACCCGGAAGCGGAATCGATCATGTCGCGTTTGCTGCGCAATTGCCGGACAATCTTGGAATTGACGGCGAAAGGTTCGGGCACCTTGGAAATCGCCCACCCCACTTCCTTGAGGAGATCCAGGGAAACATCGGTCTGGTAATCATGATGTTCCTCTTCGGAACCCAGGTGGGACAACCCTTTCCATTCCCCTTCCAGCCAATCGGCCTTATCGGCTTTGTAATCCTGCGCCTTGGTGAATTCCTCTTCCAGGTGGGCTTCAAAGTCGCTGCGTAAGCGGGCCAACATCTCGGACCCACCCAAACCTTCGCGATCCAATTGTCGGGCATACAGCTCGGGCGTTGAGGGATGTTTGGCGATGGTACGGTACATGATGGGTTGGGTGAACATGGGTTCGTCGCTTTCGTTGTGCCCATGGCGACGGTAGCAAAACATGTCCACGACCGCGTCCCAGCCGAATTCCTGACGAAATTCGGTTGCCAAGCGCACCGCGTGGACAACGGCTTCGGGATCGTCGCCGTTGACGTGGAAAATGGGTGCCTGAATCACCTTGGCGACATCGGAAGGGTAGGGGGTGGAGCGGGATGCGGAGGGGTTGGTGGTGAATCCGATCTGGTTGTTGATAATGATGTGAACCGTTCCCCCGGTCGAATAGCCTTCAAGCCCCGACAATGCCAAGCTTTCCGCCACCAAACCCTGCCCGGAGAAGGCGGCATCGCCGTGCAACAGAATGGCCATGACCTCCGTGCGTCCGTTGTCCCCCGCCATGTTTTGTTTGGAACGCACCTTGCCGAGGACCACCGGGTTGACGAGTTCCAAGTGGGATGGGTTGGGTTGCAGGGTGAGATGGACCGGGTGGCCGTCGAAAATGCGGTCGGCGGACGAACCCAGGTGGTAACGGACATCGCCCGATCCCTGGACATCCTCGGGGTTGGCCGATCCCCCCTGGAATTCAAAGAACATGACCCTGTAGGGTTTTTGCAGCACATTGGCCAGGACATTCAATCGTCCGCGATGCGCCATTCCCAGGACGATTTCACGGACGCCCTGGATCGCCCCTTGTTGCAGGATTTGCTCCAGGGCCGGGATCAACGTTTCCCCACCTTCCAATCCGAAACGCTTGGTTCCCGTGTATTTTTTTTGCAAAAAACGCTCGAACTGTTCCGCATGGCTCAATCGTTCCAGGATGGCACTTTTTTCTGGGACAGAAAAAGTGCTGCGGTTGCCATTGCTTTCGATACGCTGTTGGATCCAGGCTTTTTGTTCGACATCCTGGATATGCATGAACTCGACGCCGACCGAACTGCAGTAGCATTGTTGCAGGATATGCAGGATTTGTCGCATGGAGGCCATCTCCAGCCCCAGGACGTTGTCGAGGAAGATGGGGCGATCCATGTCGTTGTCGTGGAAGCCGTAGGTGGCGGGATCCAGTTCGGGGAATTGCCCCTTGCCGGCCAGTCCCAGGGGATCGAAGCAGGCGTTCAGGTGGCCCCGGACCCGGTAGGAGCGGATCAGCATCAGGGCGCGCAGGGAGTCCAGGGTGGCCTGGCGGGATCCTTGTGTGGAGGGGAATGAGGCGGTGGTTGCGGGGGTGGGTGCCGAAACCTGGACATCCCGAATGCGGTTGACGAGCGTGCTGCGCTCCCGGTCCCAGACGGCACCCTGCAATTCCTGAAGGATATCCGTGCGGCTGTCGCCAAGGAATTGCGACAGGAACCGGGCGCTTGCGGGATCAACGGATCCCTGATCCGCCAGGAAACGGGCGTAAAGTTCACCCAGATAGAGGGCATTGGCGCCACTCAAGCAGGAGTCAACCGGATTGGGCGGATTGGGCATGTTCACCTCCAGCTCTCTATGGACCCATGGTTTGTTGCCGAGTAGCGTCCGGGTCATGCCCTGGGCAAGCAAAGGGTGGATTGTGACCCTTCTAAGGAAGGTCGCCCCCTGTGGAACCCGGCAGTGCCAAGACCAGGAGGGCGTCCATGAAGGAAATATTATTGGAATATTTTTTGCAGTTTGTCACTGTACTTTCCGACCAGTTCCATTTCCCCGCCGGGGAGAATGGAGGGGATCCGGTAACTTTGGCGCGCCCCCTCTTCCATGTTGCGGACATACTGTTGCATTTGCCGCTCCATGATTTGGCGCTGTTCGTAGGGGATATACGGGTTGCTGGCCAACTGGGCCTTTTGTTGGGCGATCCACATTTTTTGTTGCTTGATCATGGCATCCCGGGCCTGTTCAGGATTCATGACGGCTTGGGGCTGGGTGCCCGGGTTGGATTGCATCTGCTGTAGTATCCAACGTTTTTGCCCTTCGGGGATATAGGGATTGTTGATGATGGATTGCCTTTGCGCCTGCTGGAATTGTTGCTGTCCGTTTTGTGCCGTGGCGGGTGCGGAGGATTGCTGAATCCAGGCGCGTTGTTGACGCAAAAATTCCAGGGATTGCTGTTTTTGCCAGGGATTCATGGTGGGATCCTGGCGGATGCGCCGCTCCTGATCCTCCAGTTGTTTCCTGGCCCATGCCTGTTGTTCTTTGCTGGCGGCTTCCATTTCCTTTTGGCTGGCAGCGGCCCTTTGGGCCATTTCGCTGGCGGCGTTTTGGAATTGCTGCCGGCTCTGTTTCATGCGCTGCTGCGCCTGGATTTGGTCTTTGCGGGCGTTATGAATCCGAAGCCCTTGCTGTAGATGATCGAGGGTGTAAAAAAACCGGTCCGCGGTCCACCCTTTGGCGGTGAGCTGGTCGATGAATCCTTTGTTGTGACGCATGCCAGCGATAATCCAGGGTTGATTCGACGGGTTGGTGATGTTTTGATTTTTCCGGCTCCATTGCAGCAGTTCGGGATAGTCGGTGATCCATTTGTTCACCTCGGCATCGGAGAACGGCTTTTCCTCATCCCGGGCGGCGGCAGTGGTGCCCCAGGAGAGCATCAAACCCATCATCAGGGTCACTATCCCCTTCTTCATCGTAATCTGCACCATAAGAAAAGCTCCTCAATAGTATCCAAACCCATTCCAATGACCCACGCCACCCCGAAGATCGCACATTTTGAACCGGTTTTCAACAAATTCCCCGAGTTACCCTGCGTGTTACCCGGGCATCGGTTCTGGTTTGAAGAAGGGACTCGTCAAAGTGTACTGGTTCACCGGGAATGGATCAAACGCCATTTGCTTTCAATAAACGATTTGTCGCATTTTTGGGGTCCACCATACCTGCGTGGCACTAATCCTTTCGCCCCATCTGGCGGGATGGAGAACCTTCACCTACAAGCCTATCAGACATGCCCAGCACCAATAAATAAATTATTTTTATAGATTATTAGAATAATTTTGTATATACTGATTAAATGCTAATTATTTCCAAGTATAACACTGCGTATTCAAAACGATTGCCGTTTACCGGAAAAAAGGGAGCAAAGGATTGGGGACTTATTCGGCTTGGCTGGCTGCAACCGCCCAAAACGGCACAATTGAACTGGACTTTAACCAGCTTGGCGAAACATCTGTGGTGGTGACGATGCCATGTCCAGCATGACGTGAAGTTAATATATCATTTTAATGTATTATGGAGTTTAATGTAATGACTTCTTCCATCCTGATCGTCGATGATGAGCCCATCAATTTGGCAGCACTAAGCCAGATTCTATCACCGGAATACACGCTGGTCTTCGCACGCAACGGCATTGAGGCACTAACGTCAGCAGCCAAGCATCATCCCGCGCTGATCCTGCTCGACGTAATAATGCCAGAGATGGATGGATACACAGTTTGCCGTCGGCTCAAGGCTGACCCGCAGACCGAAAATATTCCGGTGATCTTTGTGACCAGCCTGGCGGAAGTCGGCCATGAAAGTTCCGGTTTTGCTGCTGGTGCTGTGGATTACATGATTAAGCCGATGTCGCCAACTATCGTCAAAGCCCGGGTGCGTACCCACCTTTCATTGGTTAATACGAAACAGTTGGAGCGAAGCTACAACGATGCCATCCACATGTTGGGCGAGGCGAGCAAATTTAAGGATACAGATACAGGTGTCCACATCTGGCGCATGGCTGCGTATAGCAGTGCATTGGCCTCTGCCTGCGGTTGGAATATCGAGGCCTGCCAACAGCTCGAACTGGCTGCGCCGATGCATGATATTGGCAAGCTTGGTATTCCTGACATTATTTTACGCAAACCCGCCAAGCTTAACGCTGCGGAATGGAACGTGATGAAGACCCACACGTCTATTGGCCACGACATCCTGTCCTTGAGCATGTCTCCTCTCTTGCAGATGGCAGCTACCATCGCTCTCTCTCACCATGAGAAATGGGATGGGGGTGGCTACCCGCAGGGACTGGTTGGCGCAGCAATTCCCGAAATGGCGCGTATCATTGCGGTAGCCGATGTCTTCGACGCCCTCAGTATGGAGCGCCCTTACAAGGAAGCTTGGCCCCTTGATCGCGTCATGGAAACACTGGCAAGCAGTGCCGGCACGCATCTCGATCCGCGCATGATTGAATGCTTTACGAATATCTTGCCCGATATTCTTGAAATCCAAAAACGCTGGGTTGACCATGATTTCAATCTGGATAGATTGCTATGAACGTATCCAGAATTCTCTTGGTGGAGGATGATAATATCATCGCTGGTTTCATAAAACACACTTTTGCTGGCAGTCATATTGAGATCATTCGGTACGCTGATGCTGAATCCGCCTGGCGGGAACTCACACGTCATGGGACCAATTTCGATGCCATCCTGCTTGATCGTTTGTTGCCAGAGATGGACGGCATGACGCTGTTGCGGCAAATCAAGAATAGTCCCGATCTATGCAAAATACCAATCATCATGGAAACATCCATTAATGATATTAATGGGATAGAAGAAGGGCTGGCAGCAGGCGTTCTTTATTATCTAACAAAGCCGCTTCAACCCAAGCTGTTGCTAACCGTGGTAGAGGCAGCCATTACCAGCCAGCACCAATTGGTCGAGGCCCAAGTCGCTGTTCAACAAGCTGGCAAGGCATTGCTTTTTATTGAGTCCGGAGTCTTTCGTTACCGAACGCTGACCGATGCGCATGAACTTGCTTGCGGTTTGGCACGAGGATTCTCCGATCCTGAACGCATTGTCATTGGGCTAAAGGAACTGCTAATCAATGCTGTGGAGCATGGCAATATAGATATTAGTTACAAAGAGAAAACTCAATTAGTCATCGACGGGCAATGGGATGAAGAGGTCGAGCGGCGTCTGACACTCCCTGAATACCGCGAACGAACAGTGACTGTGACTTTGACGCGAGAGAAAACCAATCTCGTGCTGACCATTCAGGATCAGGGTGCCGGCTTCAACTGGCAGAAATATATGAACTTAGACCCAAAACGCGCGTTTGATCCACACGGTCGCGGCATAGCCATGTCACGCATGATGAGTTTCGATTCGCTTGAATATCAAGGTAACGGCAATACAGTCATCGTTAAAGGCAAGTATTAAATGATTGCTCTGGGCATGAACAGTAAGCGCTGAGATCATCGATTGGGCCTTGATCATCGTTTCGTCCGTGCCGACTCATTCTGGATTCCCGCTTTCGCGGGAATGACGAAAGAATCTCCTGAGATTGCAGTCGTTTGTCATTCCCGCGAAAGCGGGAATCCAGACGGAGCCGAAGCATCTTCCATGCGCTTTGGCCGAAACGATGATCAAGGCCGTTGCTTGGGTCATTATTCGAAACTGACCGTTTCCAAACAACCGGGGGCAAGACAGCTTGTAACCCCCGCGTAACCCCAAACAAAAACGGCCACCTTGTGAGTGGCCGTAAATGTTTGATTATCCATGCGGAAGGTTCAAACCACCGGCTTTAGCCGGTGGTTGTTTAGTTAAATTGGCGCGCCCGGAAGGATTCGAACCTCCGGCCTACTGGTTCGTAGCCAGTTGCTCTATCCAGGCTGAGCTACGGGCGCTTGCTGCGGCTTCAGTGATTAACAAAGTTACCAAACGTTGTCAATAGCGAATCACGGCCTTGATCATCATTTCGTCCGTGCCGACTCATTCTGGATTCCCGCTTTCGCGGGAATGACGAAAAAATCTCCTGAGATTGCAGTCGTTTGTCATTCCCGCGAAAGCGGGAATCCAGACGGAGCCGAAGCATCTTCCATGCGCTTTGGCCGAAACGATGATCAAGGCCGCGAATCACACATTCTTTCGATCAGGGTGGTAACGAATCAAAAATGCGCACCATGCTGTCGTAACGTCTTTGCGTGACGTTACCCGAGGAAACGGCTGCTTTAACGCAGCAACCCGGTTCATGACGATGGCTGCAATCGGCGAAACGGCATGGCCCGGCATGGGTTGCCATATCACGGAAAAAGTGGGCCAACGACCCCCTGGTTACATTGACCAAGCCGAACTCCCGTACGCCCGGAGAATCGATGAGGCTCCCCCCTCCGGGCAGGTGATGCAATCGGGCCACTGTGGTCGTATGACGCCCTTGTCCCGTTGGTTCATGGGATTCCCCAATGACGGGTTTGTCTTCATCGTTCACCCAGCGGGCGATAATCGATGATTTCCCGACGCCCGAATGACCGGCCAAAACACTGATTTTTCCGCGCAGGAGCAGTTCCAATTCCGGCATGCCCGCGCTGGTGACCGCAGAGATCGGATAGAGACGATACCCCATGGACAGATAGGGTTGAAAGCTTTCCAGGGGAGTCGCTTGCGGTGCCACCAGATCCATTTTGTTGAGGACGATGACGGGTTCCAGGGCGTTGGCTTCTGCGGCAACCAGATAACGATCCAACAAGCCCAGATTGGGTTTGTCGGCGGACAGGGTCACCAACAAGTAATCGATATTGGCCGCAGTTGTTTGGATGCCACCCCCGAGGAGTGGGCGGGGCAATGCATTTTTACGTTCCAGGATTGACCAGATAACGCCTTGCCATGGTGTTTTGGCGGTGCGACTCAAACTGACGAGATCGCCACACACAGGTTCCATTCCCGCCGTTTCACGGACTGCGCAGCGAAATCGGACACCATTGGCATCTTCAATTTCCACATTGAAGCCGAAATGGGCGACCACCCGTCCCACTTCAGGTGGCAAAAGTTCCGTTTGAGCCAAACGTTCGAAAACCACCAGATTGTTATCAGCCTTTTTCTGTTGTCGTTCCTGACGCATTTCCGCTATGCGGATCTGCTGCCGGTTGGTTAAACGTTTGGCGGGATTTTTTCGCGGCATGTTGGCGACAACGAAGGAGGCAATGGCTCAGTTGGTCATGTGACTGCCCCAATCCACCAGTTTGACCGGATCGACACCAATGCCCTTCAAAGCCGATTCCCAACGGGTGGTGATAGGGGTATCAAACAAAATATGGCGGTTCAGCCCTGACACCAGCCAGGCATTTTCTTTAAGTTCCATTTCCAACTGTCCGCTGGCCCATCCCGAATAGCCCAGGGCGAACAAGAAGCGCCCCGTGGAACTGCCCTCGACCAAGTGTCGCAAGGTATCGGGGTTGGTCCCCAGGTACAAATTTTCAGCCACCTTGAGATAGCCCGGGACATCCAACAGGCCTTCGTAAAGCACAAACCCCCGATCAACGGCAACGGGTCCACCCTGGTAGACGACAGCGGGTTCACGATGGCCCCAATCCAGTCCGAGTTGATCCAACACTTCCTGCATGCTGGCCGGGTGGGCTTGGTTGATGACCAATCCCAACGCCCCATCCTCATTGTGTGAGCAAATGAACAGAACCGACCGCTCAAAGTTGGGATCGTTCAGGCTGGGCATGGCAATCAATAACTTACCCTCAAGGCTTTGGCTGCGATCCATTCGTTACCCCCGGGGTCAGGCGTGAATTTGATTCAGGCTGGCGCACAAGCGTTCGTGAATACCATCAAAACCACCATTGCTCATGATGATTACGTGGTCACCCTTTTGCAGATGTTGCGTTAAATATTCCTGTGCTTCGATGCCATTGGCGACCACCTTGGCTATGGGTTCCGAACCGGTCTGGCGGGCATTGAGGCGATCGACGACGAGATCGACATCCAGCAGTTGGTTGGGAAGCAAACCTCGGGCTGCCGGTCGGGTCAACAGCACCCGATCAGCCTGGCTCAGGGCGGCGGGCAAACGATCCTGATGTGCCCGGGATCGCATGGTATTGGAACGCGGTTCAATCACCACCCAAACCCGGGTGGCGGATCCCACTTTGCACTTCAAGCCGTCAATGGTGGTGGCCATGGCGGTGGGGTGGTGCGCGAAATCGTCGTAGACGTGGATATCGTTGACGACGAAGCGTTCCTGCAAACGTCTCGCCACCCCCTGGAAACGTTCCAATCCCTGTTTGATCCATTGTGGATCCATCTGATGGTGCAAACAGGTTGCCGCGGCTGCCAAACCATTAAGGACGTTGTGCCGTCCCAACAGTTGCCAATGGATTTGCAAAACTTCTTTCTGATTGTGCCACAGGCTCCAATGTTGACCATCGGGGCGGTGCAAACGGGCGGAATAGGCGCAATCATCCCGCTCCAGGCCATAGGACACCACCGGGGTTCGGGAGCCTTGGGTCAAGTCACGCACTTCCGCATCGTCCCAATTGGCCATGACTTGCCCGTTGGCGGGAACCAGACGCAACAACCGCCGAAATTGCACGCGGATCGCTTCCAAATCGGGATAAATATCCCCATGATCAAATTCAAGGTTATGCAATATCAGAGTTTTAGGGTGATAATGCAAAAACTTGGGCCGCTTATCAAAAAAAGCGGTATCGTATTCGTCCCCTTCAACCACGACCCACGGACTTCGGGGAAAGCGCGCTCCCACACCAAAATCTCCAGGGATGCCGCCGATAAAGAATCCTGGTTTCCAGCCCGCTTCATGCATCAAGCGGGCAATCATACTGGTTGTTGTTGTTTTGCCATGGGTTCCGGTGACGACTACCGGATGCAGCCCTTCCAAAACATTCTCAAATAACCATTGCCCGCCGGAACGATAGGGAAGATTCCTGTCGAGTACCGCTTCCAATTCGGGATTGCCACGCGAGATGGCATTGCCTACCAGAACCAAGTCGGGTTTTGGCTCAAGATTATCGGCGCTGAATGTTTCCTTCAAATCGATGGGCAGGCTGCGCAAAAAATGGCTCATGGGGGGATAGATGCCGCTGTCCGAGCCAGTAACCTGCCACCCTTTTTCCAGGGCCAGGGCGGCAAGCCCTGCCATGGCTGTTCCACAAATTCCGATAATATGTAAATGGGGCAAACGGGGCATGGATCTTCAATTCTCCCATCTCAAGGGCCAGGGGGGAGCGGGTTGGGTACGCCCGAGCAATGATCGCAACAGGGACCAATCAAATAAAGGGCCTGGATCCCACTTGCGGCCCGGGGCGATGTGTTCGTGGCCAACGATCCTCTGTTCCCCGAGCAGGGGATATCGGGTCCGCAGGGTTTGAACGAGAGAGGCCAGGTTGGTGTATTGCACTGGGGTGAAGGGGGTTTTATCATCCCCTTCCAGTTCGATGCCAATGGAAAAATCGTTCACGTTATCACGTCCCTCCCAGACACTGATGCCGGCATGCCACGCCCGTTGGGCGACAGGGACATATTGCGTCACGGTCCCACATCGATCAATCACAAAGTGCGCTGAGACTTTCAGAGAGGCAATTTCTTGAAAAAAAGGATGCACTGGGATATCCAGCACTCCCAAAAACAACGCATCGATATGGGGGCCGCCGAACGCACCGGGTGGCAGGCTGATCGCATGCACCACCACCAAGTCGATGGTGACCGCAACGGGCCGGGCGTTACAGTGGGGAGAGGGGTGATAGCGGAATACTGGAACCGTCAGGGGACGTTCTCCACCGAAACAACTTCCGGGATCCTTTCTTTGAGGACGCGCTCAATCCCCCCTTTGAGGGTCATGGTTGCACCCGGACAGCTACCGCAAGCACCACGCAAACGAACCTGGACCACATTTCCTGGCGTGACGTTGACCAACTCGACATCGCCACCATCGCGTTGCAGATAGGGCCTGACTTCCTCCAAAACTTTTTTGACGCGCTCGTGCATGGCAGCTTTAAGCTCACTCTTGTCACAGTGTTATGACGGCTGCACGCGATGAAGTGGCGTCCCGTAGGGGAATCGAACCCCTGTTACCGGCGTGAAAGGCCGATGTCCTAGTCCACTAGACGAACGGGACGTGATCGCAAACGTGTTCTTACCGTCGTTCGGTTGCCTACAGTAAAAGGATTCTGTCTGATTGGCAACCCCATCTTTTAAAAAAAAAGAAAAAAAAACGCTCCCCACCCCCAACCGGCCTTGTTTCAAGGGTAGGTTGCCAGGAGTGTTGCCAAGGAATCAATGACTTGGTCCAGCGCCTCTTTTTCCGCCTTGATCCGAACGGCATCGGTGGAAGCACCTGACTTGGGTTCATAATATCGGGAGGTGCCGGTCAGTGTTGGGAGACGACGGGTATTTCCGCCTTCGAGAAGGACGGGATGCACCTTGATGGTCAATTCAAACTGGTCGGAGCGTCCCGAAGAGGTTTCCAGGATGCTGACGCGGTATGTTGGATCCAGTTGGATCCGCAGGGATCTTTTGGGGGCATCGGGGCTTTGACCCGAAGGGGAGAGCAGCGTGCGCAGACGATCTTTGATTTGTTGTGCCAGAACCGGGTTGGCATCGGTTCCCGCCCCCTCCATGGTGATCGTCGTATTGGCCCATTGCTGCCCTGGCTGCGTGACATCGCCGACGAAACGATAGCCACAGGCCCACAGGAAAAGGGTTGGGAATAAAAGGGTCAGGATGAATAAACGGTATCTCATAAGGGGCGACCACGCTTGAAAAAAGTCAGGAATCAGAACTGCGGCAAACCCGCATAATGACCGTGAAACAGTTTGAAATCCAGGGATGTCACGCGCAACCAGGGGTTCGGAGATCATTCATGATGCCAAAACCTTCTTGAGACGGATTAAATCTTCCCAAGCCTCTTTCTTTCTGGCAGGGCTTCGGAGGTAAAAAGCCGGGTGATAGCTGGGTATGACGGGAATCCCGCGCCAACGTGGCATTTTGCCACGAATCGCTCCGATGGGGCCGGTGTGACCCGTCAGGCATTGAATGGCAAACTTTCCCAGGGCGAAAATAACGCGGGGTCGAATGATTTCCAATTGTTCAAACAGGAAGGGTGAGCAGTGATGGATTTCGTCCGGTAAGGGATTCCTGTTCCCCGGGGGACGGCATTTCACCACATTGGCGATATAGACATCCTGTCGTTGCAAGGCGATTGCGGCAAGCATCTTATCGAGCAATTTTCCCGCATCGCCCACAAAAGGTTCACCGCGGCTATCCTCTTCGGCCCCTGGTCCCTCGCCGACAAATACCACCGGGGCTTCCACATGGCCGACACCAAAGACCATGTTGGTGCGCAGGCGTGACAATTGGCAGCGACTGCATGGCATCAAAGCGTGCGCCATGGCCTGCAATTTTTCCCGGCGTAATTCCGTGGGTAGGGGAGGGGTGGTCAGTGCTGTGGGGGACGCAACTTCTTCAAGGGGGGGAGGGGGCCCTGCGGGGTGAGTGCCCTCCGTGCGCCCCGTTGTGGATACAAAACGGGGCGATGGGACAACGGCATCCGCTGGTGTTGTGACGAACAAGGCCTTTCCGGTCAGGGCGGCCAACGTACCGGGTGGGGGTGGAAAACGTAAGCGGTCACTGGTCAGAACATCAATGCCAGCAACCTGCCAATATTCCAAGGTGGCGGTTACATCGATCAGGTTCACGGGTTCCCTTGAGCTTAGGCGGCGAAGAAGCGTTGGAAACAACAATCAATGGCCTTGTAGTTCGTTGACACGGCTCGCTCGCAAATGTATAAGCCTAGTGAGACACCAGGGGCAAGTCAGTCTGATCGTCATCGCTCCCGGGCGGCTAGCTCAGCGGGAGAGCACTGCCTTCACACGGCAGGGGTCACAGGTTCAATCCCTGTGCCGCCCACCAAATAAATCAAATACTTAAGCGGCA
>JADGCN010000229.1 GCA_015228975.1 Magnetococcales bacterium | reverse complement strand
GAAGAACGGGTCTTGATCATCGTTTCGGCCATTTCTGGGGGAGGCGGAGAACCGCCTCCCCCAGATCCGCTCCACCCTTTTTCTTCAATAGTTTTTACTATCAGGGGTCCAGGGGGATTATCCCCCTGGTGGGGCTGGGGGCAAAGCCCATCCCATTACACACATCTCAAACGACTTGATTTTCACGGGTCCATCGAATCCCTTGTGCGCAGTCCATCACACGCTGTAGCCCTTGCCAGATGGTCTTGACCCCTGGTTCCCCGTCCCCCTTACGACCAAGAAAACCTCCAACCATGGCGACCAACCGGACAACCTCATTCAGGCGTGGTGCCTGTCTTGGAAGCGGTCTTTTCATCAGGAGATAGGCGGCCTGCCATTCTTCTCGGTCAAACAGCAACTCCGCGTCCAAGTCTGGGCAACTTCGCCCCAACCTCATCAAATGGGCAATACGCCATGCCACCACCATGAAGATTGCCAAGGCCCGTTCCACCCTGTCAACCGTGGATAATTGCAGTGCTTCCACTCGACAGCCAGTCTTGAGCACATGGAAAAACATTTCTATTTCCCATCGCGCCCGATACCAATCGATTAATTCTACTGCACTTTCAAAGTCTTCTATCTTACGGTTTGTCAATAGACGCCACTCAATCGGTTGCACACCGGGGGGAGCGTCTACCTCGGATGCAATTACGCAGTACGCATCCACCCGACCTCTACGACCATCAGACACCTTCACCGAATAGCAGCGTACCTGCTGCCTGACTGTACGTGCCTTTTGTGCTTGCTGGCCTTTCTTGGCTTTCCGTAATGGCAACAAAAACTGAATTTCACCAACAGAATCGGTGTTTTTCACTGACTGCCATAATTTTTCTCCAGACGGAAGGGCTCGGTTGTGCTGAGAGCGCACCAGCCAATCAATCGGATTTCCAAGCTCCTGCGCCTTGCGCATCAACTCGACAATATCGCCCTCGCGATCAGCCACATAAACCAACCGTGTATCGGGAAGACTTCGTGCCAACTCGGCAAGTCGATCATAGCCTTCGATCCAACGCAGGCTCTCTTTCATACTGGGTTGAGGGTTGCCGTTTTCATCCTTTACTGGGCGAGCCCACATCCAAGCATCTAATATTCCAAGAGGTTCTCTGTCCACACTTACCGCATAGGTGGGATGCAGATACATGCCTCGCTGGGCGTCGTAGGACAGGGAACCCATACCTTCAATCTGTTGACCGTTGAAGTCCAATTCCGTGGTGTCTTGAATGCACAGTACAACACGATGCTGGCCATCCTCCTTGTGGAGCAGGCGAAATGAGGTGCCAGAATATCTTCCCATCCGACATCCTCCTGAGCCAAGAAGCGATACGCCCCCTGAACCTCTGCCCAGCCAGAACACGCCCCCGGAATGCTTGCTGTTGGGGATTCAGACAATCGTTCAGCCAACAAAATCAGACGATCATTCAAACGTTTATCACCAAGATCAACTGCTCCAAACTCCTCTTCTACCCAGGTCATCTGTCCTCTCCTTGACTGTCGGAAAAGGAGCAATATTACCGAAAGTCAAGATGTGTGTAACGGGATGGGCAAAGCCCCCACTGGCCGAAACGATGATCAAGACCCGACTCTGACAGGGATGCCATCAAGGCGCAAACAGCGTAGGCTCGGATTGGCAAGTACCGCTTGCCACGTCACCAATCACCGAGAGATGCACTGAGCCATCACCCATTCAACCACAGGAGAAGAGCCGAAGGCAAACAAAAATCGTCAACGGAACAGCAACGAGATCGCTTCGAATGACCGGCTACTCCGATAGACTAACGGCCCCACCCAATCGGCCGTGTTCCGTCCCGATCATGCCACCATGGTTTGAAAGGATGAAGCCGTTGCATTTTCATTTCGTTAACCGTGTTCCGTTCCAACCGCACCCCCTACACATCCTGGAACGGAACGCTCGCCATCCCCCACATCACCCTCTGCTCTTCCCACAGCACCGGAAACGGCTTGGCCAACTCCCGAACAGTCAGCATGTCCGGGTGCTTGTCATCCAAAATGGCCTCTTTTATATCCGG
Organism: Magnetococcales bacterium; assembly: GCA_015228975.1. Lineage (GTDB taxonomy): Bacteria > Pseudomonadota > Magnetococcia > Magnetococcales > UBA8363 > UBA8363. The sequence continues at coordinate 463 of JADGCN010000229.1, read as the reverse complement.
AGCCAGAAGCGTCAACCGCAGTACCCTGGCCACATAGGAGCCGTCGATGCGCTCGTGTTCCGCCAGATCCTTGATGGAGGCGAAATTGCCAGACTCGATCAGCCGTAGCCACCGGTGCGCTTTAACCAGCAATTTCACCAAGCTGTCGTCGCGGGGTGTCTTCGGCATCTCCATCCCCTCCGGCGCAACGATCGTCGTGCGGCCACCCCGCCGCCGGAAGTTCATGGGGATCGTCACCACTATCGTGTTGCCGTCTTTGCTCAATTCTGCTTTCATGCCATCATCTCCTTGCCTTTCCAGAGATCACTCAACTCATAGGCCAAAGTGTCCAGTCCTGCTGTGCGCAGATGCACTTTTACCCCGCTCTGCTCCACATCCAACCTGGAGATGAGCAACTGCACCAGTCGCTGCTGTTCGACGGGGAAGAGTTCTTCCCACACCGGATCCAGCCGCCGCAAGGCCT
>JADGCN010000228.1 GCA_015228975.1 Magnetococcales bacterium | reverse complement strand
ACGATGTATTCCGGCCAATAATCATGAAGGCACAGAGGGATAGTGAGCAGATTGGTGAGCAGAGAGGCGAGCAGAAAGGCGAGGCTAAAATGCTTACCAATCAATTGCAGCGTCGCTTTGGTAACATACCTGATTGGGCTAATGAAAGAATTGCCAAGGCTGAGTCATCATCTTTAGAGGAATGGGGCCTTCGTATCTTCGATGCCGAGTCCCTGGACGACGTTTTCGCGGACAAGGCATGATGGACCAAGGAGATTTTTCCGCTTGTTCCAACGATTCAACCGGCCAGGCCGATCTTGGCTCAAGCCTATGCATGCGCGAATTCCGGGTGCCCCTCCGATAGGTTCATCCGGCCAGATTTTGGACGCAATGGAAGCTAGATTTGACAGATTTTGATGGACGGGAAAGGTGAAATCCTGGACAATCCAATTGCAGGGGCTATTGTCACATGGTCCGATGCTAAACCGCAACCAACACGGGAAACGTAGTTTTCCAGTGTCATTCCCGCCCCCGATTAAAGCATTCGAGGGCAGGCTTAAGCGGGAATCCAGAAAGTCAGGGGAGGTAGGAAAGTCCTCTGGATCCCCGCTTTCGCGAGGATGACAATAACTACACATCCCAAGATAGCTGTGGTTTAGTTTGATTTTGGCGCTGTGCTTGTTGTCTCGTTATTGAAATATCAAGATGGGGCAATAAATTTGTTCAAGCACCTACCGGACAGGATTGAACCACCAGAAGAGTTGTGCTGTCTTTCGTCAAGAATGCGAAAGACAGCACACAATAACAAGTGTCAGGTGTATTTATGGACCACTTCAACCGAAATCAAAGCCGTCATGTTGACGATACGACGTACCGTTGCGGTGGGTGTCAGGACGTGGACGGGACGTGAAGAGCCGAGCAGCATGGGACCAACGACCACTGAGTCCGCCCCGGAATAGGCTTTCAACAAGGTAAACGCAATTCTTGAAGCATCCAAAGAAGGCATGATCAGCAGGTTGGCCGAACCCTTGAGACGTGATCCTGGAAAAATTTGCTGCCGCAAGTTTTCGGATAAAGCGGCATCCCCACTCATTTCACCCTCCACTTCCAGGTGCGGAGCCTGAGATACGATGATTTGCAAAGCATGCCGCATTTTACCGGCGGATACCGTCTGACCACTGCCAAAGTTAGAATGTGACAACAGCGCCACTTTGGGTTCGATACCAAAGCGTCGCACCTCATTGGCTGCAAGCAGGGTCATTTCAGCCACTTGTTCGGCAGTCGGATCGGCATTGACCTGGCAATCACAGATGAACAAGGTTCGTGTTGGCAGGATCAACATATTTAATGCGTAATGACTGCTGATTCCCTTCTGTTTAGGTAATACCTGGTCAATGTAACGCAAATGTTGGGCATATTGGCCATAGGTACCACAGATCATACCGTCCGCATGACCATGTTTGACCAGCAACGCACCCAGCAAGGTTCTGCGACGGCGTGTTTCGATCTCGGCATAATGAGGGCTGACCCCCCGGCGCGACATGATCGCGTAATAATCGCGAGCCATCTCTTGAAAACGGGGATCCGAGTCGGGATTGACCACGGAATAATGTTGCCCCTCAGCCAAACGCAGTCCAGCATTGGCGATCAAACGCGCCACCTCTTCGGAACGCCCGATCACTATGGGTTTGGCCAGTCCTTCGTCCACGATCGTTTGCACGGCACGCAATACCCGATCATCCTCACCTTCGCAATAAATGACGCGGGCTGGATTTTTCTTGGCGGCGGCAAATACGGGCTTCATGGCCATGCCCGAATGATAGACATATTCGCGCAGCGTTTGCCGATAGCTCTCCATATCGGTAATGGGTCGTTTGGCAACGCTCGAACGCATGGCCGCTTCGGCTACAGCGGGTGCAATCATGATGATCAATCGGGGATCAAACGGTTTGGGTATCAAATATTCGGGACCAAAGGTCAATTTTTCATTACCATACGCAGAGGCCACCACATCGGAAGGTTCGGCGTGCGCCAGCTCCGCGATGGCACGTACGCAGGCAACTTCCATTTCATTGGTAAAGGAAGTTGCCCCAACATCCAGGGCTCCCCGAAAGATAAAGGGAAAACACAATACGTTATTGACCTGATTGGGATAATCGGAACGGCCCGTGCCGATGATGGCATCGGGGCGCACCTCTTTGGCAAGTTCCGGGAGAATTTCCGGTGTGGGATTGGCCATCGCCAGGATCAGCGGATTGGCAGCCATGGTTTTGACCATTTCCGGCTTGAGTACCCCCGCAGCCGACAGCCCGAGAAACACATCCGCGCCAGGCATGATATCGGCCAGCGTTCTGGCGGTGGTATCCTGGGCATAACGCGCCTTGGAGGGGTCGAGTTTTCCTTCCCGGCCAACATGAACCACACCTTTGCTGTCAACGATGAAGACGTTGCGCGGATTCAGGCCCAGGGTCACCATCAAATCCAGGCAGGCGATAGTGTTTTGATTCAGTTGGAATCGGACGTTTGCCTTTGTTTGATAAGCTACATACAATGGCTACCAAACGGAGGAACGAACCA
>JADGCN010000227.1 GCA_015228975.1 Magnetococcales bacterium | reverse complement strand
TCAATGCTCCCAACATGTGATCAATACCCATCCCATCTTTCACAAACTGACTGACAAACCACGTTTTTTGCTCACCAGCGCAATACATTGGGAATCCAGCAGGATTATCGAGACCTGGAATTATCGTTGGTCCATTGGGGAGCATTCCCCGTTTGTCAACATCCCTCGTCGGACCGTCGCGGGTGTGTAGCGTAGTGCTCAAAAACCCGTTCATATGTTCCATTCACAATCGCACATCGAATCCGCAACATGTTGTTTCCTGACGCTATTACCCACCACGCTCCAGACCGCTTCATCCTGGTATGGCAAACGTACTTGTGGGAAGACTCGATACCGCCGCTACCGATGGGATAGCCGTCATCACGATCCGTCTCATAGTGAATGCGATCCCGGTTTTTTTCAAGATACCCGGCCAGATTTCTGACCTTTTCCCCGGTTTCCTCCGTCTCTGGCCGCATTCCACGCAGGATGGCCAGAACATCGTCCATCTCCGAGTATGAAAGCAGGGACAGGATCGCCTCGCTCCATTGCCGGGCTTTCAATTCACCCTTGCCAAACAGAGAGTTGCCAACCTCATGGACATGCTCGGCACAGTGGTAGAAATCCAGAATCGGGCGGCCTGTGGGAAAACACGCGGTCATGGCAGGCCAAAGCCACTCGGCCCCGTCCGCCAGCAAAGCCACACGTACCCGGTCCTGCGGAATGCGTCCTGCAACCAATGCCAGATCCTTCCTGAAGGCTTCCGCATCCTGGATTTGATGCCAACTGGCAATTTGGACAATCCTGCCCTTCTCGCCCACCAGATAGAGCCGGAAGCCCTTGGCTTCTTTCCAACTACCCTGGCCTCTTTTTTCGTTGCGTTTCGCTTTGACCCTGGTGGGCATATGGGCGCCGTCAGCCCCAACGGCAAGAATTGGCGGAGTGCCGATCGACCTGCTCACTTCATCAATTCGGCGCTCAATCTCCTTGCGGTCTGGAATGACCAACTCCAATGTGGCGACATCTCCCACGGCGTTCAGGGTGTCGTGCAGGAAATGATCCCCGACATCAACGCCCGTCAGGGATGAAAACTGGTCCGCGCTTTCCTCGAACGGCAGTTTGGATGCGGACTTGACCGCCTTCTCCTGGACATCGTACTGATGACGTTCAGGGGCCATGGTAAGCACGTCATCAAGAGGGTGAAAACCGACCTTGCAGATCTGGCAGTAAAAATAGGGGCGATTCAGGGTAAACTCGCCATGCAGGGTCGAGACCGCCTTGCGATCAAACCGCTTGCGCTTGAGAATACGTGCGCATTCCGGACAGATGGCTTGTTCCTGGTGGATGTGGTGATGGTACGCCTTTTCCACCATCGCCTGCATGACCGACCCCATCAGTTCCCCACGGGTCTCGCTGAAATGGCGGCTCAAATCGATGATGGTGGGAGCCTTGCCATTTTCAAACAGAGGAACCACCTGGTCGAACCATCTGTCCAAAGCCTCGTGCATCAGCGATCTGGCCTCCTCGACGGAACCACAAACCTCAAAGGGGAGTGCCGGCATACACACGGATCAACCCCCCAGAAAATGCCGAAAATTCTTGATAAGCGGAATCAGAAACAGCTTTTTTGGCGCTGCTCCAGAACGCACGTTGGCGCGATCCATCCTGCCCCGACCGCTGGTTACGCCCACCTCAGTCCAGTTGGCCGCCCGGTAACATGTCCCCGAAAAACGGTTACCATCTACCAGCGACTCCAGCAAAACGGGCCGGACACCATAGTGCGCTTCCCAGTCCCCTGGAAGGACCCGGCACGCCTCCGCCAGGGCGGCGCTGGCCAAATTCCTGACCTGAATGCCGGGAAGAATCAGAAACCGGCTGTTGTTAACCAACCGTTGCAGGTGATTCTTGCGCTGAGCGTCATCCCATCCGACCCACTGATCCCGGTCCGCCATCCGCCAGGCTGGGCTGGAGAACTGCATACAGCCCACGATCAGGGGCTTGGGCCGGGAAACCTGGATAAAATACCGCAGGCTGGCTCCAAACGGGACCCTGTAACCGAGGTAGTGGTGCCTTTCCACCATGCCCCGCCACATATCCCGCCCGGACCGGTCACATATCCTGTTCAGAACGACCGGACTGAATTGATCGACACTGCCAGTCAAGGTGACCGCTTCCTCTTCCCTGGGCGGAGGAATCTCGGTCTTGGAGCCAAATGGTCTGGTCGATCGTCGCTCAGGAAGCCTAATGAGACCTTCCGCATCAACCGCTTCCAAAAAATCCAGGCACTCACGACTCTTGAGCGCTCCACTGGGGCGGGTCCAATCAAGCAGCTCGCAGATGGTCTTCGCCAGTTCCGTCCGGCTCAGCCCCGGAAAATTGGCAACAATCTCCCTGATCTCAACCAGTTCCGCAGGCGTGAATCTGCGCCCGCTGAATGTCCTGCCTTTCAGTGTGTTCATCAGACACCTCCTCTCAGTCTGGTATAGCCGGCTGGGCCAGAGATGTCCAGAAAAAAATGATCTCTCCTATGTCAGTGCCTCAATGGCCGTGGACAAACGGGGAATGCTCCCGTGCTGATGATGAACCTGTGCCGCCATGGATGTGGCAGCATTCAAGGAAAGTGAGCACACGATTCCAGG
>JADGCN010000226.1 GCA_015228975.1 Magnetococcales bacterium | reverse complement strand
TGGTGTAACTGTCATTTCGCCACATCCACAGCTCCGGTGGGTTGGGATCCGCATAGAAGAGAGGCGTTTGGGTTTGCCAATCTTTGGGCAACGGACGCTTGGGACCGTGAATGATGATACCCTCAATCACCGCAGGTGTGGCAATCGGGAGGAACGTCTCTTCAACGGGGGAAGAGGTCTTGCGGTCGTCAACCGGATGGATGTGGCTAACGGCAATGGGTTTGATGTTGGTGATCGTGAGGGATTGCTCTGAACTCAATGTGACGTCGGAAATCTCCTCAACAATGCGCCACCCTTTGGGTTCCTTGTTTAGAATTAAAGTTTTGTGTTTCTCGTTCTGACTGTCGTTGTCCTCAAAATTCAAGATAACGGAAACCTTGGCGCGATTGGCCGACTCCACTTCCACGACTTGGTCAAACAGGGCAACTTTGACCGATTTGCTCGTGTCGAACAGCAATGTGTAAGCGTCTTTCCACTGCTGCAAGGTGAACTGATTGGCAGGGGCAAAGTTGTCTGAGTAAAAGCGGAAAAATTCCTGGATGCCATGGCGTGACCAGGCATCAGCCCACGCTTCGATGAGTTGCCTGATTTCCGGTTCTGGATTGATGATCGGGGTTGAAGTCGCTGGGGCGGACACATCCCGCACAGGTCGCGCCTCAGTAACAGTGGCGTCATGCGTTATGATCCGTTCCCGCTTTACGACAGGATTTGTCACGACAGGGGGCGAAACTTGTTCCTGCTCGATGGCTTTTTCAACGGTGGGTGCTTTGGCTTGCGCAGGTGCCGAGGGGGACCGGACTTTTTTGGTTTCGGGAACGGGGGCGGGAGTTATGAGAGAGGGGGCATTCATGGGCTCCGGTTTGTGACCGGAATCATCCAGGGTGATCTCATGCACGGTGCTGCTCGGGATTGCCACTTGATTTTCCTCGGGGGGCTCACCTTTCAGAGAGGTTGCAGCCATCGCACTGTCGCTTCCATCCGCGCCCGGAGGTGGCAGGGAAATGCCTTCGTTCCAGGCCTCCAATGCTTCACGAATGGCTTTGGCCATGGTATCGATCGTGTCGCCCGGGGCAATGTTGGGTAATAGATCCACGCCCAGAGAGACAAAAATCATTCCAACGGCAGTCTGGGCATCGGCGAACGCCTTGCTGCGCTGCAACTGGGACATGACCCCCTGGGTGGCGGCGCGAATGTGTTCCAGACGGGTTTGGGAGCCGCTTGCCGTTTCCAGTGTAATATTCTTTAATATTTTTTGATCGATGGTGTTGATTTTGCCAGCTTCGTCAAATTTTCTTACCGCATCCCGGTATTGTCGGTTGGCGATGTGGACCTGGGTGATGATGGCCATGTTCAGGGCCAGACGACGCATCTGGCTGAGTTCAGCCTGACTTTCTTCCTTGCGGAGTTCCCCTGGAAGCGCTGCCAAACGCAGCAACTTTCCCGTCACATTGATTCCTGCCGTTTCCCAAACCGAGTTCATGGCAAAAGAATTGCTGTCATAATTGTGCGCGGCGTTAAAATCCAACCCCGGCAGGATTTGCAGCATGGCTTTTTTGGTATCGGCGATGTTTATACGGGCACGGTACAGTTCCTGACGTAACTCAGGGCGGTTGAGTAATGCCAGTTGTTCCATCTCGCTCGGGGTGACGCGAATGGGGGTGATACAAAAGGTTTTCTCATCGGGTTCCAGCAATTCAAGGGGAAGACCCGAGGGAAGATTGATCAGCTTGACCAGAGTGATTTTGGCCTGTTGGAGTTCTTCCCGCAGGGATTCCAATTGCCGGATGATATCCAGCAAGGCGCGTTGATAGCGTACCATTTCCAATTGGGGCCGAAGGCGTTGCACTTCCAACTCATGGGCATCTTCAATGGCTTGTTTGGCCTGTTGGAGAATGGGCTCGATCTGACTGTGCAGTTTTTGCGCACCCAGGGCTTGCCAGTAGGCGGTTTGCACTTCCTGGATCAGGGTGTGGGTCAGTTTGCGCCGGTTTTCCTCGGCAATCAAAAATCGGTCGGTGGTTTGTTTCGCCTGATAATAGCTGACGCCGAAGTCGAGAACACTCCATGCCACGCTCAGGTTTGCCGTGGTCTTCTGCCGATCTTGCGAGGTGGAAAAACTGTTGGATGGGGATGCGGTGGTGATGGAAAAACCGCTGGAGGCCTCGGCATTGTTGCGACTGGTAAAACCGGCGTTGGCGGCCAGCATGGGCAATAAATCGTTATTGGCCAGTTCGATGTCGGAACTGACCACCGCTTTTTCCAGCATTTGCATCCGCAGATCAAGGTTGTACTTCAAGGCCCGCGCCATGGCTTCGTACAAGTCGATGGGGCGATGCACCGGTTCCTGATCGGCAAACAGTTTGAGTTGGTCCAGGCGCAGAGTTGTGGCAATTTCTTGTTGTTTCAGAGGGTCAGGATGGATGGAACAGGCGACCAAGCCCAACATGAGTGTCATCCCCAGTAAGAGACGCAGGTTAACGGCACGACAATGATGGATGTGGGTGCTGCGGGAATGCAACATCGGCTAACCTGAAAAAAAACGCACAGAGGACCATCAACCTTGTGGCCCGATAGGTTTCATTTACTGACCGTCGTTAATAAGCAAGATGGGGGCCATTGTTATTAACGAAAAGGTAGATGGAAGAAAAACTCTACAGAAAAACAAATATTTAGAGTAAAAGAGGAAGAGGGGGGGCAATCGGGGGTTCGACAAAAAAATGACGTATAATAGG
>JADGCN010000225.1 GCA_015228975.1 Magnetococcales bacterium | reverse complement strand
ACAGCCTCTGCCAGTTTCAGTCAAGAGGGGGCAGAATAGTCGAAGCCCAGTGCCGTTGGGCGGTTAATTCATGAAAATTGACCAAATCCGATCACGCGCCCAGGGGCATTGGCCAGGAATCTTGATTTCACTTGGAGCCAATCCCACCGACCTGACCGGCAAGCATGGGTCATGCCCCTGGTGCGGTGGTCACGACCGATTCCGCTTCGACAACGAGAAGGGCAACGGGTCACTTATCTGTTCGCAATGCGGGGCAGGATCACTGCCCTGCCATCATGCGCCTGGCACCCTCTGCCAAGAATCCAGAGCGGGTCATGCCGATCCGCTTGGCGGCTTGGTCAATCTGCGTTACCAGATTTTCCGCCATGGAAAGATTGATGCGAATCCAACGAGCAGGGATTTCCACCCGGACCAGGAAGCGGGTGACTTCCGGCTCGCCTGGTTCGGGATCAAGCATCACCTCGGCCAGTCGGTCCAAGGGTGTGGGGTCTGGCAATGGATCGCCATCACGGACCATCAGAGCAATATGCCCGGTCAATGCATCGTCAGCGTGCATGGCTGCATCGTGGATGGAGTCCCCGTGAGTAGTGCATCCAGGGATGTCTGGAAAAACCACGCCGTATCCATCTCCACCACGGTACATCACTGCTGCGTAGTGTCTGATTTCCATTTGTTTTTCTCCTTAACGAATCTTCTGAATTGCTTGCTTTTCGATGGATTTGATCTCCATAAGCGACAAGTCTTTTACAGGGTGCCGAACCGTCACCTTGCCCGGCAAAGTCGGATGCTTGAAATGGTGATGATCGCCACGGATCGAATCCAATACCCAGCCTGCATTCTTCAAGGCTTTGATCACATCCCGGCTGCTCATGCTCTTTCCCATCACTATCCACTCCCACTGATCACTGTATTGTGTACAAAATACACAAAAATAAATCCATCGTCAAGAAGTTTTTTAAGTATTTTTTACGCAAAAAAGCTTTTTCCATGTACGGCGAACAGACGCAACTTTATGGGGGGATTGATAGATGCCTGAAACTGTCTCTATCAGGGCCTGCGCCAGGATGCTGGGGATCAGTGATGGGACAATCCGCCATGCGATCAAGCAAAGACGCATAGTAGTAGATGAGGAAGGACGGATTGACCCCCTGCAAGCTGGGCGACTATGGGGTAGTGCGCAATTTGACCTTGATGAGGTGCGCAATGAGGGTGCGCAATGCGCAATGGAGCCGCGCAATGGAACCTCACAAGTGCGCAATGAGGGTGCGCAATGCGCAATATCCCTAGGATCAAATAAAACCATCACCAAAAACAAATGTCAACTAAGCGTTGACGATGCCAAGAAGATCAATATCGTTAAATACATCTCAAGTTATGCGCCGAATCTGAGGCGCGTTGGCCGTGAATGGGAGGCCTGTTGCCCGTTTCATCAGGAAAACACGCCATCGTTCAAAGTCGATCAGGAGAAAGGCGCGTGGAATTGCTTTGGCTGTGGACGCAAAGGCGATGTCATCGAGTTTGCCAAGGAGATCCATCAAACCGATTTCGTGGGCGCGATTAACATCCTTTCCAGAGAATATGGCGGGGAATCGTTTACGCCAAAACATGAAAGGTCAAAGAGAAAAACTGAAAATAAAGTCAAAACGATAACAACGGGATTGCCCCATCCTGAACAGGCACCACCGCCGCCGGTTGTCCATCCATCCATGGGGTCGTATTCCGGGAGATGGGAATACCGGGACAAGAACGGTCTCCTGGTGGAATATCGGTATCGGTTCGACCTGCCGGGAAGGAAGGTGGTTATCCCCCTTTCCTGGTGCCGGAACGAGGCAACTGGCAAGGAATCATGGATGTGGAAACAGGCGATCGCCCCACGTCCACTCTACCGACTTCATGAAAGCCGTGGCTGAAATCGATGGCCTGATCAAGAAAATCAACGAAATCCCGCTTGAGAGGACTGTACTCATCAATTATGTCGAGAAAAAGTCATCTTCCGATAGCACTTCGCAGGGGTTTGCCCGTGGTGGATTTCTCCCTGGTTGGGGCACAAAGGATGACGTCCCAGCTTTGCTGCAAAAAGGCGAGTTCGTCCTGCGCAAAGAGGCGGTTCGTTTTTATGGTTTGGACCGGATTCTTGCCATGAACCAGATGCGGATGAAACCATTGGACATTCCACGATTTGCCTTCGGTGGCGTTGTTCGGGCAATAGATTCCATCCGTTTCAAGATGAGTGGGCTATCTCGTCCTCTGGTGGCACGTTTGCTGGTTGGAATGGGAGCGGTACCGCACCATCAATATTAACCACAAGTAAATATGTGGATTTTATTGGCGGGATGGAACAGACTTGGAGCATCACGTTTACCAACGCGACTGCTTTTACTTGCTTTGGCGATACGGTCGGATCCGTGGGTGGAGGCACCATCACGGCGGATTTTTCACCGGCGAACGCTGCATATTCAAAACCCTTTTTCACGCTGTCGTCATCCTCCTGGGGCGGATCCTGGGCGGCGGGCGATGTCTTGACATTTAGAACACACCCTGCTGCGGTGCCGATTTGGGAAGTGAGGGTCATACCAGCCAATTCAGGTTCATTATCTGGGGACTTTGTTGATTTTGGGATTTACGGTGAAAGTGAATAAGGATGGCGGAAATCACAGCAGGCGTTCATGTAACATTCCAATCCTTCAGTCAATCAACGCCATTAAAGGTTTGGGTTGGAGATGAATCAACCAATCCTGGCGTACCGATTTTCCTGAAATACAGCAGTTCGCAGTATGTGTCGGTCGATGGCGATATAATCACCGGATTGTCTCTTACTGCACCAAAATCCAACGATGGCACAGTAACTTTTAGCTATTCATCCAGTTCTCTTTCAGAAGAAGCCAGACTTGTAGAATTAACAAAGAAACAGAACAAGATCCAATCTGCATTTTCACTACCGGACACTTTTTTAGGAAAAAAATTGGAAGTGGCCAAATTTGATTGA
>JADGCN010000224.1 GCA_015228975.1 Magnetococcales bacterium | reverse complement strand
ACATTGAATCCGGTCACAACGAGACCCGAAAGGGTGACGGTGCTTCCCGGTATGGCGACACCGGAACCATCGCGTATTTCATAGCTGTTGGCCGAGGTGGTCAAAATCCGATAACCACCCCCCCGGCTCATGGAGAGGGATTGGGCCATGCGGATATCTCCCGCCAGACGCCGGGTATTGGCCACACGCGCCACATGGTCGGGGAACAGGCTTACGGTGGAGGAACTTAACAGGCCGATAACAACGATGACCATGATCAATTCCATCAAGGTGAAACCACCATTACGCGCTACTGTCCTGAGTGCAGATTTGGTGTCACATCTCAAAGTGGCGCAGGTCTTTTCCGTTGTAATCAAGGGAGGAGTGTGGAAGATGTATAGGTGGTTTCTCCCTTGACGTGCTTTATGGCGCAGCCAGAACTTGGAGACCCCGTAACGGTGTAATCTCCGACGGTGATACCGCTCAATAGGCTCATACCCGTCGTACAGGTCAAGGCGGCGCATGATCCCAAACCGACGGCGCATTGCGCATTATAGTTGGCGGCGGCGACACCCAAAGCACCCGCAATGGATTGCGCATTAGCATCCGCAGCCGTGGGGGTGATCGTCCCAAACCTGGGCAGTGCCATGGCCGACAGGATTCCGATGACCACGATCACCATGATGAGTTCCACCAAGCTAAATCCGCGTTGTTGGAAAATTAGTGGGGAGTGTTTTTGCGCCATTCAGAGTCTCTGGACGTGACGAAGCCAGGAAAAAAACACACCCATCCACCTTCCCACCCCGTCAAGAATTCCTCTTGGAATTCTTGACGGGAGCTGATCCATATGGCGAGTAAACCGCAAACGCCCTGAGGCCCGACCAAAGGCAGACAAACACTTTGAGGGATCTGTACCGAGTCAGGCTGGAACAGGTCTATTTGTTGTTGATCGTATTTCCTGTTGCGGCCCCACAAACGGCATCAGCTTTCGCAGTATCTGTACCGAATTTGGCGCGACACTCCGTAACCGATGCGGCAGATTGCGTACCCAGGGCGGCGGTGGCATTGCCAGCTTCTGTGGAAACGTTACCAAACCGGGGGAGAGCCATGGCGGCCAGAATGCCGATGACAACGATGACCATGATTAACTCAACCAGGGTAAAACCCGCCTCACCCTTCTTTCCAGTTTTGTTTGCGACTTGGCTTGCCATGTTTGGTTTCCTTTGTTTGATGAACTGCCGACAATCCCGCTTGTGCGATACATCGGATTATCGGCACTATTAGGTTGTTGTAACCGTGAGACTTTGCTTGCGAACGATTGCTGCCAAATTTTGAAGGATGCCATGGTAACGTGAAAGAATGTTCACTGCAAGAGTTGCCTTCAACTGACGAGTAATAAATTACCTTAATCATGTTTTTCCTGGAATTGGTCCATGATAGCAAGCATCTCTGGAAGCATCCGCAAAAAACAGGCCACAACGCTGGGCTGAAAATGGATCCCCTTGGAGGTGACGATGGTTTCCACCGCCCGTTCCACCGCCCAGGCTTTTTTGTAAGGTCGTGTCGATGTCAGTGCGTCAAATACATCGGCCAACGCCGCCAGTTGACCGCTTAACGGGATGGCGTCCCCCTTCAATCCACGGGGATAGCCGCTTCCGTCCCATTTTTCATGATGGGCCAAGGCGATATCCTGGGCCATCTGGAGTAACTCCGAGGGTTGATTCGACAAGATTTCCGCCCCGATTTCAGGATGGGAGCGCATGATTTCCCATTCATCGCTGTTCAATGGCCCCGGCTTAAGCAAAATACGATCTGGGACGCCAACCTTGCCGATGTCATGCATGGGGGCGGCATGCAACAATAGTTCCGTCACCGTAGGATCTAACCCCAACCCCTGACCCAGCAGTTGTGTATAACGGGCCATCCGTTGAATATGCAGTCCGGTTTCGGGATCTTTGCGTTCTGCGGCCCGCCCCAGGCAGGTGATGGTGGCCAATCGGCTCTCACGCAGTTCCAGGGTCCGTTCCTGAACCTTGACCTCCAGGATTTCATTCTGGCTTTTCAACGCCCGACGTGAGTTGAAAAGCTCCAAATGGGTGGCTACCCGCGCTTGAAGGATGGGAATGCTGATAGGCTTGGTCACGTAATCCACCGCCCCCATGGCCAACCCTTTGGTTTCATCCTCTTCCTGGGACATGGCGGTGATGAATATGATGGGAATATCCCGCAATGTCGCATCCCCCTTCAACCGTTCACACACCTCATAGCCACTCATCCCTGGCATCATGATATCCAACAGAATCAGATCGGGCCGATTTTCCTGGGCAATTTCCAAGGCGGAGGGGCCATCCATGGCCACGGAAAGGTCATAATCGTTTTCCAGGCCATCCACCAAGATGTCAATGTTGGTTTCGGTATCGTCCACGACCAGCAGGGTGGGACGGTGGGGATCATGATTCATCGGACTTCTCCTTGCCTCCCAACGTTTTGGTGATATCCAACAACGTTTTGTGGGCATCTTTATACTTGTAGCGGTTAATCTGCCGCACCATGTCGCTGACCATAATCGTTACCGCATCGGGCCAGATTACCGCCTCCATTTCGGCCAATATTGGTTTGCAGAGTCCCGGTTTTCCCGCTCTGACGCCCGGCTCAAGGCGGTCTAAAAATGCCAGACAGGCCGTTGTATCCAGACATGGTCCCGACTGACCACGATTGTTCTGAGCCAGGATGGGGTTATTCTCTGTGTTTGCGGTGTCCGATAAAACTTGGCTGATATTGTCGGATAGTTCCATGGTGATCTTGTCAAACCGCCGTAACCTTTCCGCGACCGCTGCCTCTTGTCCCGTTTCCATGGCCTGTTCCAGGGAAAGGCTCGCTTTTTGTAGAGTTCGGCAGCCGATATTGCCCGCTAGCCCTTTGACTGTGTGAACGATTCTTTTGACACCATCAACATCTCCCTGGGCGAGGGCGGTGCTGATTTGTTGGCCGCAGTCGTGGTAGGCTTGTGAAAATTTGACCAACAATTTGGTATAAAGTTTCACATTACCTCCCACCCGGTTGAGTCCAAACCGATGATCGACCTCTGGAATATCGGGATGATTCCATTCCATGGGTATCGATTCGGGGCGGGGGGCGGTCATTTCGATA
>JADGCN010000223.1 GCA_015228975.1 Magnetococcales bacterium | reverse complement strand
CGTGGCCAAAAAGCTCGCGGATCGCATCAATCGAACACCCGGCTTTCGTGCCCATCTGACCCGTACCGGAGACTATTTTGTCAGTCTCAACAAACGGGTTTCCACAGCCCGACGGTACAGTCCCGACCTGTTCATGAGCCTGCATGCCGATGCCTTCCGTATTCCCTCTGCGCGGGGTGCCTCGGTTTATTGTCTGTCGGAACGGGGCATGTCCACCCCGGATCGGGCCATCAAGGCCTTGGTCAAACGGGAAAACAGCGCCGACCTGATCGGTGGCGTCAACCTCCAGGAGGATGTCGAACCGGAAGTGGCTGAAATGCTCATGGATCTCGCCCAACGCGACTCCCTGAATCGCGCCCTGCTGTTGGGACAAAACCTTCTCGGCAGCCTCCAAAGCGTCGGACGCATGAAACTCCACTACAAGAGCGTCAAACAAGCCGGTTTTGCGGTCCTGAAGGCACCCGATGTTCCCTCCGTACTCGTGGAGATGGCCTTCCTCAGCAATCCCAAAGAAGAGGAACTCATGCGCAACACCAATTTCCAGGAGACCGTGGCCGATGCCTTGCTAAGCGGTACCCGGCGCTACTTTCAAAACTCGCATCGGGTCTGAGAGACCAGGACACCGGGATCAATTTCCATGGTCCGTTCGGAATAAGTGGTAACCATTCAGACCCCCCATTGAAAAGCGTTTGAAAAACTGGGATGGAGGTCCAGGAGAAAGGGCTGCGTCCTTCCTCAACAAAGTCCTTCATGTCGGATCCTTTTTTTTGAAGGGGTTCTGAATGGTTACTGATCTGGAGAACATGTCACAAGATTCATTTTGACACGGCACTTCGTGTTATTCTCGAAAGAATGTTGATTTTGCAGGTTTTTAACCATTTGCAGGAACAAAAAAACCATGACTGTCAAATTCAGGATCGCTTCAAACCGGCCTTGTTGATTGTAACCCCGGTGGAGACTCCAGCGGATTTTATGGTCCGTGCCAGGGAGATGCGTACCCGGTTGCACAAGGAATTTCCTTGATCGACGGGGGCCATTCTCCCACAATCAGGTGTTCCCCCGCGGGCATTTGCCCGTCCCAGCAAGGAGACCCTGCATGAAAGCCCTTTTTCTGACCAGAGAATACCCTCCCAACGTCTACGGTGGTGCCGGTGTCCATGTGGAGTATCTTTCCCAGGAACTGGCCAAATTGATGGAGGTCGAGGTGCGTTGCTTCGGCAACCAGAATTCCAAAAATGGCAATTTGACAGTACGGGGCATGGATGTCGATCCGAAATTTTTTGCCAACTGTGACAAAAAGTTAAAATCCCCATTCAGCTCATTTTCCAATTGCATTCAGTTCAACGCCGAACCCATCGATGCCCAATTGGTTCACTGCCACACCTGGTATTCGCATCTGGGAGGCATTTTTGCGCAGAAGGCTTACGGCATTCCCCTGGTCCTGACCACCCACTCCCTGGAACCGTCCCGTCCCTGGAAACGAGAACAGCTTGGTCTTGGGTATGATCTGTCGGTCTGGGTGGAAAAGACCGCCATGGAATCGGCGGATGCCATCATCGCCGTTTCCAAGGGGATGAAAGAGGATGTCATCCGTCTCTTCAACGTCAACCCAGACCGGATCCATGTCATCTATAATGGCATCGACATCCAGGAGTATCAATTCACGCCGGCCACGGATGCCTTGGTTGAATTTGGCATCAATCCGAGTGTTCCCTATGTCCTGTTTGTGGGTCGCATCACCCGCCAGAAAGGAATCATCCATCTGGTCAATGCCATCAAGCACGTCAATCCAAATGTCCAGATCGTGCTGTGTGCCGGGGAACCGGATACCCCGGAAATCCGGGCCGAAATGGAACAAGGGGTGCAAAAAGCACAACAAAATCGAGATAATATCATCTGGATTCCCCAGATGGTGCCCAAGAAAAAAATCATTCAACTTTATTCCCATGCGGCGGTTTTTTGCTGTCCGTCCATTTATGAGCCGTTCGGTATCATCAACCTGGAAGCCATGGCTTGCAAAACTCCCGTGGTGGGCAGTGCCGTCGGCGGTATCGTGGAGATTATCCAACACGGCAAGACCGGCTTTCTCGTGGAGTTTGACCAGTACAAGCAAAGTCCGTTTGAACCTGTCAACCCGGAACAATTTTCCAAACAATTGGCCGACAATATCAATCAAATCCTGAACAATGACCAACTCCGCAAGGAGATGGGCGAAAGCAGCCGCAAACGGGTTGAAGAGCGTTTCAGTTGGGCCAGTATCGCCCGTGAAGTTCATGCACTTTATACCAAACTGGTCCAGTCCAAATAGGCCGCCGGCATCAATCCACGACCAGGAAGGGGAGAAAAGGTCTGCCAACCGGCCTTTTACCGACAATGAAAAACATCACCATGGACGCCAACCATCCATTTATCATCGAAAACGTGCAACCATCCATCGATGGCGGAAAGTATCCCATCAAGCGGGAAGTGGGAGACCGCTTGCGTATTACTGCCACCGTTTTCCGTGATGGACATAATTCTACCAGGGTTTTATTGAAGTTGCGGGAAAAGTATGGCAACCACCCCTGGTCGGAATCTCCCATGAAACCCATCAATCCTGGCCTCAGCCTGTGGGCAGGAAACGTGGTTCTGGCGAAAAATGCCCTGTACGAATTCACTATCGAGGCTTTCACCGATATTTATCAATCCTGGCTCGATGACCTGACCAAAAAGTTTCGCGCCAACGAAAACATATCCAGTGACCTGGTCGAAGGGCGGACGTTTTTGCAACGCATGGCTGGTCTGGTGACCAAGGAGGGTGAGCGGGTCTACCTGAACTATGTTTTTTCACGACTGGATCAGGATGACAATATTGAAAACAAGGTCAACATATTTTCCGAAACCGACCTGGTGACTTTGGTCGCCCGTAATGCGCCACGGGACGACAGCACCGAGTTGGAACCCGCTTTGGAAATCATGGTGGATCGGGAAAAGGCCCGCTATGCTGCCTGGTATGAATTTTTTCCCCGTTCCCAGGGACGGGTGGAGGGGCGGAGTGCCACGTTCCGGGAGTGTATGGCCCGTTTGCCGGAAATCAAAAAAATGGGCTTTGATGTGGTCTATCTGCCTCCCATCCATCCCATCGGGGTCACGGGTCGCAAAGGTGCCAACAACTCCCTGACCTGTGGTCCGTCCGAAC
>JADGCN010000222.1 GCA_015228975.1 Magnetococcales bacterium | reverse complement strand
CGAAGATTGAGGGTGCGGAGTCCTGCTCATCGGTCTGGGAGATGAAGTCGCTCTCAGGCGATGAACGTCCCGAGCATCCCACTCCCAAACCATTAGATTCATTCGGTATTCCTATGCGGCAACACACTCCCCCTGGCGGGTTGTGCTATGAACCGTTCAGCGGCAGCGGAAGCCAGATCATGGCGGGAGAAATGACCGGGCGACGGGTCTACGCCATGGAGATCTCGCCGGTGTACGTGGATGTAGCCGTCAAACGGTTCATTCAGGCCACCGGGAAAATCGTCTATCTGGATGGGTCCGGCGGCAAGACGTTTGAAATGGTGGCTGCTGATCGAGAAATAAACGTCGATCAGCAGGGATAGAAGTGTCTCAGATAGGCTCAACCTCTTTTGCAACGGGGCCTTTCGGGCTTTCGCCGACAACGAACCGTACCTCCTGTCCCGCTCTCAGTGTTTTGAATTCCCATTGCCCCTCAATGCCGGAAAAATGAACGAACAAATCCACGCCCTGGTCGCGGGAAATAAAGCCGTAGCCCTTGGTATTATCGAACCAACTAACGACGCCGACTTCTTTGGAGTTCATAAAACATCCAATCGTTAAATAAGTTGTTTCCACATGCTTATAGGGGTCACAACCTTAGAACAACTATGATTGAGGCTAGGAACATTGCAGTAGCGGCGACGAAAGCGATTATTTGGTAAAAACGCGAATCACCCCCGACGTCTTCACCGGGCATCCAACAGTGGGGACACTTATCATTTTCACTTTCAAAATGCACTTTGCATTCTTTGCAAAACAGTCTCAATTTCGGCAGCTCGCGCAAAGGTCCAATCGGACAGGTCGGCAAACCGACCACCCCATATTTTCTCTGGTTGACATCCATCTGGAGTGATTCAGGCTATCACCATGCGAAAGGTATCTCAACGGTTCGTTAATATGATGCAGAACACTACTTCTGGCACAAATCCTGCGAAATTCGGCACATACATGGATGCCGCTCAATTTTTGCGCCAGGAGTTAACATATGGATAATTATGACCTTTCGTCACATGAAGACGGATTCTGCCTTTCCATAAACGGCAAAAAAGTTCTGTCTGGCGTGGCAAAGTTGTCCGACCTCATGGAAGCAGTCGCGGAACTGATGGACCAAGAGGTAATAAACACGCTGTCCAGGGAACACTATCCAACACAATGTGATCCCAAAATTTGTCCAGAACGATCAAAGGTTCATTGATCTTTCATAAACAACGAGAAAACCAAAAAATAAAACGTTGTCCCGCAAAGAAACCCGGTCCTAAAGCCGGGTTTCTTTCGTTTAGTTGGTGTTCAGGGTCAAACATGTTCCCCGACGCCTCTTGCCTTAGGCAATGCGCAACCACCGAAGCATGATCACATGCTTGCCCGTGGAACGCCATGGTGCTGGGGCTTTTTTCAGGAATGATTGATTATGTTGAAGACCTTGAACCGAGGTTTAAATGCTCCTTCGTTGTCTTACGAAAAAGCATTTTGCCAGGGACTGAAGCCAGATCCACTGCTGACCGTTTCCGAGTGGGCAGACCAATACCGGGTACTTTCGTCGGTAGCATCTGGGGAACCTGGCCTGTGGCGCACCAGCCGAACACCGTACCTCAAGGCAATTATGGACTGCCTGTCTCCTTCATCGCCGGTTGAACGAGTGGTCTTTATGAAGGGGGCGCAGCTGGGTGGCACAGAAGCAGGCCTCTCATGGATTGGCTATGTGATCCATCAGGCCCCCGGTCCCATGTTGCTGGTTCAACCAACGCTCGAGACCGCAAAACGCCACTCGAAGCAACGAATCGATCCGTTGATTGAATCAAGCAACGTGTTGAGAGACATCGTAAAAGATCCAAGATCACGCGATAGCGGGAACACGGTCCTGGGGAAGGAATTTCATGGTGGCGTTCTCATTTTAACAGGTGCCAACTCGGCTGTGGGACTGCGATCTATGCCTGTCCGATACCTGTTCATGGATGAAATCGACGGATACCCCGGCGATGCCGATGGTGAAGGCGATCCGGTGGCATTAGCCATTCAACGAACGGTCACCTTTGCCAATCGAAAAATCTTGATGGTTTCGACACCTACCGTCAAAGGTTTCAGCCGAATTGAAGCAGCCTACAACGAGAGTGACCAGAGACGGTTCTGGGTACCGTGTCCTGCCTGTCGTGAATTGCAGATACTGGAGTGGAAGCAGATCAAATGGCCGAAAGGAATGAGGGAAAAGGCGTTCTACGAATGCGTTCACTGTAGCACCCAACTTCAAGATTTCCAAAAAGGATGGATGCTCGAAAATGGCCAGTGGATTGCCCAAAATCCAGGCAATACCAGAACTGCCGGTTTTCACCTATCAAGCCTTTACTCTCCGCATGGATGGACCTCTTGGGCCGATATTGCGGTAGAACACGGCCAAGTCTACAAAGATCCGTTTCGATTGAAGGTTTGGGTCAACACGAAACTTGGCGAAACTTGGGAGGAAATCACTGAAAAATTGGACGGCGAAGGTTTGATGGAGCGACGCGAGGTGTTCGGCCCGTGCCTGCCAGCTGGAGTTGTTGTCCTTACCGCAGGTATTGACGTTCACCCAGACCGCTTGGAGATTGAAATCGTTGGTTGGGGCCGGGATGAGGAGTCCTGGTCCATCAGGCACATCGTGATTTCCGGTGACCCGACGGCCCCAACGGTTTGGGATGACCTGGACAATCTTTTGTTGTCCACTTTCCCCCATTCGCGGCAGGTGGGCGACCTTCCCATTTTTGCCGCTGCCATTGACACCGGTGGGGCCAACACCATGCAGGCCTATGCGTTTTGTCGGGATCGTCAAGACCGAAGGGTGTGGGGCATCAAAGGTATCGGTGGCATGGGCAAACCACTTTGGCCTCTGCGGGCCAGTCGCAACAACAAAGGGCGGATCCCTCTTTTTATCATCGGTGTCGATGCCGCCAAGGAATCGATTTACGCCCGGTTGCGCATCAAAACTCCCGGGCCAGGGTATTGCCACTTCCCGAAGGACCGGGATGCCGAGTGGTTCCGCCAGTTAACTGCTGAAAAAGTAGCCACCCGTTACGTCAAGGGTCGTCCCATCCGGGAATGGAAAAAACCGGACAGTGCCCGCAACGAGGCGTTGGACTGCCGGGTTTATGCCGTTGCTGCCCTGCACGGCATGATGAATATGGGTTTCCGGCTG
>JADGCN010000221.1 GCA_015228975.1 Magnetococcales bacterium | reverse complement strand
CTCTTACCCGCGCGGGCAGATGACCATCTAGGATGTTGAACGAGCGGATATCCATTACCGCACGAAATTCATTGTAACGAATATGGACATGAGGTGGATTATGTTCATTGAAATACATGAACACCACAATGCCAAGAAATCTCGATAGTTCCGACATGGATCACTCATAATTGCAACAATCGCGGGACGATGTGACGCCGGAGCATGGCCCGGACCAGATTGAGACCGTAGCCCCCCAGCGTTCATACACCTAAAGCTGTGACGTATCGGAAAAAACAAGTGCAGCGCGTGGTTCATCACTATTTACTGTCGCATCACGCCTCAAACTCTGCCGATACAAAGCGTAAAACAGTGCAATTTTCTTTCACCGTTCGTTGGACTGTCTCGTCAAATCCATCCTTTTTGCTGGCCTCGATTTCCACTGAAATGGTGATATCTACGCCAACCCGTGAAGTAAATTGCGCGATCACCTCGTCAACGATTGTGGCAAAATCTATCTTTGCCTTGATGGGGTCTAAAGTTACAGTACCATAGAAGCGATTCTTCGCAGGTTGATGTGGAATCCTGATAGGAGGGGGGATGACACCTCCACCAGTACCCGTAGAAACGGTCGTGCCGGATTCTCCTTTTCCATCCTGTTCACGGCGCAGCTTCTCCTGTACCCCCTTCGCCATCTTTCGTTCAATCAGAAGGGCTTCCTCGTCCAAGGATGTTAGGCCGGACCGTCCGAAAACAAAGCCGAGATAATGGTCTCCGTTTTTTCCCACAGCATAGCCAAAGAAATCTTCCGTCTCTACCCCTTGGGCCATGGCTTTTTTGAATACGTCGTTATTGATCAATCGTGGCAGATACAGATAGTGGCAGGTATCCTGCCACACCTTGAGGGCGGAGGTTTCGGTTTTTTCTTCCTTGAAGTACCACTTCTGGAGAATATCGGCTAGATGAATGGCAGACCAATCCTTGATCAGCCATTCCTCTTCGACTGCTTTTTCCTCAATCGCTTTGACCAAACCGGATGCCGTTGGAGAGATGGTCACGGCTTCCCACTTCAGGGTTGGTTTTCCCCGCTCAAAAATCTCGTAGGGGTTGATCAGCCAACGGTAAGCCTCCCGCAAGAAAAGTTGTAGTGCCCGTTCTGCGTTATCTTTGTATTGTTTGGCCTGTCTAACCTGGATTGTGTCGAGAACCAGCTTTTCATTTTCAATGTCTACCGCAATCGAATTCCAAGCCAAATAGTTTTTTGCCTGATCCCAAACTCTGGCAATGATATCATAATCAGCCGCAAGGAAAAGAAGACGGTTTTGTTTCTGCCGGGGATGGTCTCCCCGATTGCGGAGGATCTCCTCTGCGGCCTGGAAGGCGGTGTTTGCGGCCCCTTTGTGATACGATGCACCACACGGTGGGAGAACAATTAATCGGGGAGTAGACCCGTATTCATCGGGAATGTCAGCACTCGGAGTAAAGATATGTACCCCTGAAAATAATTCTCCCTTGCCGATGACCCTCTCCATTTTCGACCGCAATAGCGGGATTACGTCGTATTGATCGTGAAACCGTTGTTTGCGGGATTCCATTTCCCGTCGCAGATTCGGAGTCAGGCCAAACCAGAACCTTTCGTTTGCTGTATTCAGGAAGTTGAGCCGGTCCATGAGCCTCTTCAAGACATCCTTGTAATGTCCCAAAGGCTGATCCGGTCGTCCGACACCCAACAGAATGCGTTCCAATTCCACCCCTTTGGAGATGCGTCCCGCAGCACCGGGAGCCGATGCCAGAAAGATGGTACGGGTTACACGCCTAGCGGCATGGATCTGCCCGAAACGTGCTTCCTCGTTTTCGATGGTGGCTGGTTTGGATGTTTCGCCGTCGATGTCTTGATCGATGACCGGGTCCCACCCCTGGGGCAGGTAGTCCAAACATTTGTTGCGTACCATGGCATCGAAAAGTGGCAACGCTCCAGGCATTATCATGGGATCGCTGTTGCCGTCTTTCCAAAGGCGGTGAATCACTTGGGCGAGAAGTTGCAGCACCCCACGGGTTCTCTGGAACCCCTGTAGGGTGGACCAGTCCTCGTACAAGCGGTCAAAGATCTCCGGGTGGATGGGATAGGCTTGCCGCATCCGTTCAAGATATTGGGACTCTTGGGTTTCGTTGGGGAAATCCACTTTGTTGGCGATATAGAATTTGGCGAAGGCTTGGCAAGTGTTTTCCATGGCCAAATGGTCTTCGATGTGATCAAACAGGCGGCGGCGGACGATACTGAAGGCTTCATCCTTGGAGACAGGTTTCCATATTTTGTGCAACCGTCGGAAATAGCTTTCCAATTGGGACAGGACAATCTGGCCACGACCTTCACCTGCGTTGGATGAATCCGGTAAAGATGCCAGCATGACCGCCTTGGGAACCGATTTGATCCCCTCGGTCAATGCCTGGATGAACGTCATATTGGTCTCGAATGAACCCGCTGGATACATTTTCCCTTCCTGGAATTGTCGATAAAAGGCCACCAGTTCATCCATGAGGATGACGCAAGGGGCGGCTTTGGAGAGCATTTCGATGACGGTATCCTTGTCCGGGGATGTCCCTGATTCGTCAGCAGAGCGGACCAACAGGTAAGACGATTCTCCCCCCAATTGCCAAGCCAACGCACCCCAGATGGTGTGGCATTGGGTATTGCCATAAATCTTGGGTTTCGACACGCTCAGGTTGGTGCCATCAATCACAGCCACCCGGGCGGGGGACAGATCGGTAATACCTGCTTTGTCCAACAGAGGAGGAATGCCGTGCAAGTCACTGGCAGGGGTTTTCCTTTGCGCCAAGTGATAGACCGCCAGCATCGTGTGGGTTTTTCCGCCGCCGAAAGCCGTTTGCAGTTGGATAATCGGGTCACCACTCTGACCGGCCAAACGCCGAATCACGCTATCCAGTAGCAGTGCCATCCCCTCGGTGATGAACGTCCGAGAGAAGAACTGTACGGGGTCTTGATATTCCCGTGATGCCTTACCCTGGTGGACCTGGGAAATGTCCGCTGCAAACTCAGACTCCTGGAAGGTCCCTTTGAGGACATCCTGATGGGGAACGGCGATTTCGCGCCATGGGGTGATCGTCATGCTTTTGTCCTTAATCTTTAAAGTCCATGGATAATTGGGGTCCATCAATACGACCGATCTGCTGGGAAGCGGTGGCGATGCCGTGCCAGGAGGTGATCAACGCATTGTAGGC
>JADGCN010000220.1 GCA_015228975.1 Magnetococcales bacterium | reverse complement strand
TCCCCGCTTTCGCGGGGATGACAGGAACTACGCATCCCAAGATAGCTGCGGTTTAATAGAATGCCCCTACGCAATCGGGGGGCTGAGTGGAACAACCTGCTCAGCCCCCCCGAAAAACAGGGGGGAAGAAAGATACGGGGTTTTACGAAGGGATATCACCCCGGAACAGGCGATCGATAATCAGGAACAAACGTTGGCGATCAACATGGAAAAATTCCAATACTTCACGAGCTTTGTTCAACAACGCTTCAGCCTCTGACAGCACATCCGCATCACTCCCGCCACCCGCTTCCGCTTCTGACCGCCGTTGCGCCGCCTCACGGGCTACCCGCACCAACTCACGCGACCTTTCCGAGGCCGATGCAAATACTTCACCCAACTCCATAAAATCGGGGCGACCGGCAAAATTGTGCTGACCATCTCCGTCCAACCATTTCTGGAATATATCAATTTTTCCCGAGAGGAGCGCGTCGAGGTCCGCCCCTTTTGCCGCTTCGGCCTCCAACACGATGGCTTTTTCCAACAGGTTGATCCAGCCAAGGAAATGCTCCTTGAGACCCCTGGCATCAAACATACCTTCCGTTGGTATGACAAAGGCGGCACGAACCTTGTTTAAGGCGGTCGCCGAATGCAAGGTCACATCGGTAACGTGTCCAAAGGCGGTCGCCGCACCCACCGTCTCCCGGGCCAAGCGGTACATCACTTTGGCAAGATCCAACACACTCCGGGCGGAAGATTGACTCACTTCCGCCGCTTCCAACGTCATATCCGCCCCATGCCGGGCATTTTTGGCCGCTTCGGTAACTTTTCCCACGGCATCGGAGCTTTCACGCGCCGCGTCTAAAATTTTGCTTGACTCGATCTGAGCGCTCGCCGCTGATCGGGCCACTTCGGCAGCCGCAAAAGAGAGTTCCTCCGTATTATGTACAACCATTTCGGTAGAACGGGACACATCATCAATGGCGTGCGATATGGACTGAATGGAGCGATTTTGCTCATCAACAGCCATGGATATGTCTTTATTGGTCTGATGAATGACCTTGACAATACGAAACACCTGTTCCGATGCCGACGCCACCTCCTTTGTCTGATCGCGAATATCGCCAATTCTCTGGGAAACCGTGTCGGTAGCCAATGAAGTCTGCCGCGCCAATTCTTTCACCTCGTTGGCAACCACTGCAAAACCCTTGCCCGCATCCCCGGCCCCCGCCGCCTCGATAGAGGCATTCAAAGCCAGCATATTGGTCTGTTCCGCAATGTTATTGATCAATTCAACCACTTGTCCGATCTCCTGCGCGGACATTTCCAGATTTTCCATGACTTCTTTGCTGGCACTGGTGTGGGTAAAAGCGACGTTGGCCATCTTGGTGGCCTCGCGACACAAATGCTGAATGGCTTCCAGGGAGTTCACCATCTCCCGGGTGGCACTGGTCACGGAAAGAATGGCTTCGCGGACACCCCGCAAACTTTGATCAACACCAGCAATATTGGCGGTCATCTCCTCAGATGCAGCGGCCACCGTGGAAGCACCCTCCTGCCCACGCTCCGCCCCCTGCACAATTTCCCCCATATTATCGACCAACCGGTTCGACGCCGCTTCCACCTCAGCCATCCCTTGTTGAACACCACTCATCAATTCCATGATGTGGCCAACATGGTTCGCCAAAAGATGGTTGGCCTGACCAACATCTCCCGCTTTTTCAGTAATGACCCCGGCACCCTGTTGCACTTCACTGCGTATGCCATTGAGGCTGTTGGCACACGCCTCAACCGTTTCCGATTGCAACGCAAGATTACGGGCAATGCCCGTCAGGCTGGAGGCCATGGCATTGATGGAATGGCCCAACTCCTTCAGCTCGCCGGCAGGCAACGAAGCCTCGTCCACCTTGAAAGTCAAATCCCCAGACGCCAGACGGCGTACGTCCGTAGCCAACCGGACGATGGGGCGTGAAAGACGGCCAGCAACCATAAAAATGAAGACTACGGCTACTCCCAATGAAATCAGGGCGATCAAAGCGGAAATGCCGCGCATCCGCACCAATGATTCCTCACTACCGGCCATCAAAGCGTCCTGCGATTTGATCTCGGCAATACTCCAGTCGAAAATCGACAGTGGGCGGAAAACCACCGTATAAAGCATACCCTTGTCCTCAAACTGTTCCACCCCGGTCCCACCAGATTGCATCTTGCTGATAATTTTGGCAAATTCCTTGCTTTCGGATACAGTTTTCGCCGGTGGGAAATAATCTTCCAGCTTTTGTTTTTCTTCCGGGTCTTGACCCGCCTTCAAGTTGGTATCGATATTTTTGTTGCCACTATCGGCAATCAAAAATCCTTTTGGATCGAGAATGAACGTACGCTTGCTCGCAGACGTCTCTTCATTCGCAGTACTCAATTTTCCATGTTCCGTATGAGGAAATGCGTCAATGCTCTCCTGGAAAAAGGTAACTGGCATCTCATAATGATAGAATGCCGGTTTTGAACCATCATCCAAAATGATGGGTGCGGTATAAGAAAAGACCCATTGCTTGGCGTCTGCCGACATGTACGGGTAGGCGATATGAACCTCACCCTTGGCTAATTCAAAGCTAGGTCCAAAGAAAGGCGATTCATTCTCCTCACTGGAAAAATCGTCATCTGCGGCAACAACCCCTTGTGTCAAGCGGGTGTGTTCCTGACCAGTTCTATCAATCACGCATGTCTCAACAATGGGAAAACGATGTTGCATTTTCTGGATCCAAACATCCAGATCATTCTTCAAATTTCTCTGTGCTTCGGTAAACTGAATGACTTTTTTTCCTTCTTTTTCAGCGTATTTATTCCCTTCCCGGGAATCGGGGAGGGAAAAATAGTTGACAAAATTCGGGTATTCCAGGGCAATGAGCATCATATCCTTGGCACGACTGTGCAATGCCATGGCCCTGTGACTCGACTCGGCCAGACTGTTTTTCATCCCTTCGATGGCAGATTTTTCAACAGCCATTCGCGTCAGCAGATAGGACAGAACGCTGGACACAGCCAGGATAACAATGAGAATGGATGAAAACGCAATCACCAGTCGATATTTAATATTCAAAGGTCTTTCTCCATCACGAATCCCCTTCCATCCACACCATCAACCCGGCATACACAACGCGACTTCAAAAACACATTTCCGGAAACAAAGCACAGATACAATCTAAACCGCAGCTATCTTGGGATGTGTAGTTATTGTCATCCTCGCGAAAGCGGGG
>JADGCN010000021.1 GCA_015228975.1 Magnetococcales bacterium | reverse complement strand
AGCTAATCCGACGTGGACCCCTCCCAAGGCGATAAATCTTTCCCCCTTAGGGCTTATGCGGTATTAGCAGCCGTTTCCAGCTGTTATCCCCCACCTCGGGATAGGTTTCCACGTATTACTCACCCGTTCGCCACTCGCCGGCATCCCGAAGGACCCGCTGCCGTTCGACTTGCATGTGTTAAGCGTGCCGCCAGCGTTCGTTCTGAGCCAGGATCAAACTCTCCTAATTTATGACTCGCTTAGGAGTCCTTTGCTCGTTACTGTGTCGATCCAGTTCCTCTTTTCGAAAAACTGAATGGACCGCTTGCTTTCACTCATTTAAGTGCGATTGCAAACTCATTCTCGTTACTCATCAGCTCCATACAACAGAACTAATAAACAACCAGCTAACATGAGCGTGCGCCCACACCTATGGTTACATTAGATTGTCAAAGATCGTGTCCAGGATGGATTTTGCTCCATCTCCCGAACTGATGGCAACCTCTCATTGAGATTGGCCAGTACTTCACTTCGCTTCACATCTTAATCACTTCATCCCGGACACTTTGGCACTTCATGTGGATCGTCAGATCCAATCTTGAATTCGTCAGCACCAGGAACCGATGACTCTACCAACAAAGATTCAAACCGTCAACAGAAAAATGGACCAAAATGAATTTTTTTTACAAAGTACTGATTTCTAAAGAATATATTCGCGAACCAGCTTGACCCCGAAAAACGCCAACACCAAAAAACCGTAACCCGACAAGATAAACTTGGCCCCTTTCACACCCCGCCATCCCCAAAAATGACGACCAACAAACAAGGTGGCAAAACTCAGCCAAGTCGCCCAGGTGAACACAACCTTGTGGCTTAACGCAAACACTGTGCCGTGTTGCTGCCAGGATACGAACCCGCCGGAAACAATCGCCAATGTCAACAGGCTGAAACCCAGTTTAACCATATGATATAACGTTGTTTCCAACCGGTATAAAGGCGGGAGGAACTCAAATATCCTACCCAAATGCTTGCTCTTCAAGGCGTGGTCCTGGAAGGCGTCCATCAGGGCAAAAATGGCGGCAATAGTCAACAAACCGTACGCCAAGAATGACGATAACAGATGCGTGATCACCAGTGGATGGTTCAATGTCAGGGTGGTACTGGCACCTTCGTGGGGCTGAGGTAACAATCGCGACCCCAGCACCGATAGCGCCAGCATGGGTAACAACACGACGCCGGCGGCAGGGGCTTCCAGCTTGGGGACACGACAGCCGACCAGATAAAGCAAGGCTACCGCCAACGAAACGAATCCCAAAGAGGTTGTCAGGTCAAAAACCACCTCTCCCCGGTGAACGAACAACCCCCGGGAAATGGTCCCCAGATGGATAAAAAACCCAAAAGCCACCAACCACCAACCAACCAGCGATAAATCTCGCTGACCGCGCAACTGTTTGTAGATCACCTGAATGGCCCCCAAGCCATAGGCAATCGTCACCAAACCAATCATCAGGTGGTCCAGCCACTCGCTCATAATCGTACCCTTCTTTCCATCCTTGGGTTACAATCCTTGGGTTACAGTCAGCCCATTATCGGCACCTGGACCAAGATTATACCCTTATTTATGGATCAACGCACATGACCCTGGACAATCCGGTCACCATGATTGTTGTAGCGGCAGGCAGTGGACAACGTTTTGGCGGTCCACTGCCCAAACAATATTTGGATCTGGCTGGTCGGCCGGTATTGTTTCATACCTTGAAAGCCTTCCATAATCATGAAGCTATTGCCGCCATCTTGCCGGTAATCGCTGCGGATGGCCGATCATTATGGGATCGGTGGTTGGGACCCTGTCTGGCGGAACTGCCGCGTGTACGGACGCCGGTATCGGGGGGGGCCACGCGCCAGGAATCGGTATGGCGTGGTCTGTTGGCCCTCGACTTGGCCGCCGATGCCTGGGTTGGTATCCATGATGCAGCCCGGCCTTTTCCCAGCCAAGACATGATAACCCGGCTGTGTGCCAGCCGTAGGGATAATGAAGCGCTCTGTGCCGCCATTCCCGCCGCCGACACCGTCAAACGGGTTGATCCGCACCGGGGGATCATTGTGGAAACTTTGGAGCGTTCCCATATTTGGTTGGCTCAAACCCCGCAACTGTTTCGCCACGGGACCATCCTGGATTTACACGAACGTGCCCGTCAGACCGGTTTCAATGCCACCGATGACGCATCCCTTGCCGAATGGGGAGGAATACCGGTACGGGTAGTCCCAGGGGACGTCAAAAATATTAAAATTACCCAACCTGACGATTTGCAGTTGGCACAAAAATGGTTCCAGAAGGAGGTGTCATGAAATTACGTGTGGGACAAGGGCTGGACGTACATCGCTGGATTGAAGGACGCTCCTTGATGTTGGGAGGCATTCATGTCCCCAACGACCGGGGATTGCTGGGTCATTCGGACGCCGACGTGTTGCTCCACGCCATCATTGACGCCTTGCTGGGTGCGGCGGGTCTGGGGGATATCGGTCGGTTGTTCCCCGATACCGACCCCAACTATGCGGGTATCGACAGCAAGATTTTACTCGCTACCGTCAAAGAAAAAATTCAAATGCAAGGTTGGCACATACTCAACGTCGATGCCACCATCATCTGCCAACGCCCCAAATTGGCCCCATACATGCCCGACATGGCAAAAACCATCGCCGCCATTCTTGGAATTGACGTCACAACCGTCAATGTCAAGGCAACCACCACAGAAAAATTAGGTTTCACTGGACGTAACGAAGGGGTGGCCTCCCAGGTGGTTGTACTTCTCCTGGCAGGCGCGGTCGCCGATTGACCTGGTTCCCATGGATAAAGAAACCGATGCAATTCGTGTCATTGTCAGGAAAGTCACCTCAGGATGCGCGCCAACCATGGCCAAACAGGATTTCCACACTCACCGACAGACGGTTGTCCGCATGCGGATAACGCGTTCGGTAAAGGTTTTGCAGGTCGGCAAAGAATTTTTTCCCGGTCAAGCCAGGAACCCGCTCCGCGTAGGGATTGCAGCTTCCCAGTGTACGTAAATGATGCAACAATTGCCATATATCGGCAAAGGTGGTATGCACGCGATCCCGATCCACCACCGGCAAGCGAAAACCCAACTGTAACAGGTCATCGCCAACCTGGTGTACCGAAGGGAAGGAGAGCATGCGGGGCCACATGCGACCATAGCCCTGGCGGTCCAACGTGGCTAGGCATTCCCGCAATTCGATCAAGGTACCATCCCCGGGAAGGGTGACCAGAAAAAGACCTCCCGGCTTGAGTACCCGTCGTATCTCCCGGAACGCCCCCCGCAGATCACCCAGCCAATGCAAAGCCAGATTGGAAACCACGGCATCAAAGGTTGCGTTGGCAAATGGCAACGCCAAGGGGTGCGTACAGGCCATTTCCGGTTGTTTCCTGAACGGTTTCAACCAACGGGGACCTTGCATGGGCCAACCTACAGCAAAGGTAGCCGAAACAATACGGCTTTTACCGGCATTTGCCTGCTGCAATTGTTGACGCAACAAACCGCTGCGGCACCCTAAATCCAGTATGATTTCCGGCTGATCTTTAATTTCCTGCAGACGCAACGCCAACAAGGCACCGACGCGCTCCAAAAGAGAGCCGGCAAAGACTTCCGGATGCCCCGCCACCTGTGCCCACCGATGGCGCACCCGGGTAAAATCCACGGGATACTCCCCGGGATCATCAACACTTGATGGATCATCAACACCTGAAACAACACAGGAATAGGGAGATATGGGAATAAAGCGCATGGTTGGGCTTGCTCGTGGAAAAATTTTAAATGGTATAAATGGGATGGTGTTCCGGTATTATTTCATGCGACCATTGGTGGAATAATAACCTGTTTTCCCCATATGCAACCGACGTATCCATGTCGTTACGGATTCTTGCCATGACCCATCCGATACAGGCGGTCAAACCGATGCTCCGAGCGTTGCTGAACGTCCTGTTCCCGGTATTTTGTCCCATCTGCGGTCGCAGTATCCCCGATAGCGAATTTTTATGTACACACTGTATCACGACTCTTCCACCCATACCGAAAAATTATTGCCTGACCTGCGGCACCTCCACCCAAGGAACGGTCAGCGAATGCGGTACCTGTTTGTACGAAATCGGTCTTCCGGAGCGGGTCTACTTTGCATTTCTTTACCTTGAACCCCTGTCCAAACTGATCGTTCGCTATAAATTTCATGATCGCAGCGAATGGGCCGAACCTTTGGCAGATTTGCTCATGGAGCGGATAGGCGACCTCATGCACCGGGAAGATCTGGAGATGGTCGTTCCCGTCCCACTCCACCCACTGCGTTTGTTGTGGCGGGGTTACAATCAAGCGGCCCTGCTCGCGGGCATGCTGGCCAAAAAACTCCATCGTCCTTTCGTGACAAATGCCTTGCATCGTAGCAAAATGACGAGACCGCAGACAAAGCTCAATCAAAAAGCCAGGTTGATTAATGTCCAGGATGCCTTTGTTGCCAAAAAAGCGACTTTTGCCGATCGAACCATCCTGCTGGTAGACGATGTTTTCACCACGGGATCCACCGTGTGGGCAGCCACACGCGCTTTGAAGGATGCCGGGGCCAGGCGGGTGGTTGTATGCTGTCTGGCCCGGGTTGATTATTGATTTTGCAAGTAAGTCGTCATCGGTGCTTCGCGCCACTCTTGAAAGGGAACGTTTATGCTAGAAGTTGAAATTTATTCCACCACCGTTTGTCCCTATTGCGTTCGGGCCAAACAATTATTGGACAAGAAAAAGGTAGCCTACCGGGAAATCAACCTGACACAAAATCCCGAACTGCGTGATGAAATGTTGCGCCGCGCCAATGGTAAAAGAACCGTCCCACAAATCTTTATCAATGGCCAGCATGTGGGGGGATGCGATGATCTGTATGCCCTGGAATCATCAGGACAACTTGATCCGCTGTTGGTACACCGATAATGGACGCCCCCCTTGCCATCATCCAGATGAATTCCGGCTCGGACCGCAGCGATAATCTGAAGCAGTCTCGATCACTCATGGAACGGGCGGTGAAACGGGGTGCCGGATTGCTGGTTCTGCCTGAAAATTTTTCGCACATGGGCGCGAGCGAAGATGAGAAACGGGCGTGCGCCGAAGACGTCACGGATGGTCCTTCCCTGGGTTTCCTGCATGATTTTGCCCGGGAGTACCGGGTTTGGATCGTCGGTGGCTCCATACCGGTCAGGACACCGGGTGGCGAAAAAATCACCAATACTTGTTTCGTCGTTGACGATCATGGGGAAGTACGCGCCCGCTATGACAAAATGCACTTGTTTGACGTCATCCTCCCCCATGATCGCAGCTATCGGGAATCCAACCTGGTACAAGCCGGTGATCATCCGGTAGTTTGTGATACCCCCTGGGGTCGCCTGGGATTGGCTATATGTTATGATGTTCGTTTTCCCCAGCTTTTTTCAAGACTTGGTGCCATGGGGGCAACACTGATCACCTTACCCTCGGCGTTTACCGCCACCACCGGCGCTGCCCACTGGGAGTTACTGGTGCGGGCGCGGGCAGTCGAAAATTTTTGTTACATGGTGGCCCCGGGTCAATCGGGGCGACACCCTGGTGGACGCATGACCCATGGCCATTCCATGGTGGTCGAACCTTGGGGTGGCATTGTCGCCCAATGCTGCGATGGGCCGGGAATCGCCCTGGCATGGATTGATCAGGAACGTGTTGATTCCTGCCGACGGCAGATCCCGGCATGGAGAGGAAGCGATAAACTCGGCCAGGCAGTCCCGTAAATCAGGACTTCTCCGCCCTTTGGGATCCATAATCCGGCCAATCGTTGCTCATCATGGCTCTGGCTTGAGCCGGTTCCAGTTTTAACGCCTGGATAAGCCCCTGGGTAATCACTGTGATCAACCGGGCCAAGGCGATTTGATGTGTCTGCCGGGTGGTGGCAAAGATGAAATCGGACAACGTTAGAAAGACCGCAAATGGTGAGGGTTGGTCGTGCATCCAGGCAATAAATGTTGGAAAACGTTGCGAATTACCAATCAAATCCCAATAACGGCCAAACCGACGCAAACGTTGCATGGTTGCAAAATCGATGTGATCATTGGCCAGAATGTCGTATGGCGGGTGGGGATTATAGCACATGCTGTGGATACCCGGATCCTGACGTGCGAGTTGGGTACCCGGTAATCGCTTCAAAATACCAACCTGGATGTCATGTGGGTGCAACGCAAACAGCCGATTGAACCCTGCCTCCATGCTGACCAGGGATTCCCCTGGAAGGCCAAAAATAAGGTCGGTATGCAAATGGACCCGGGTGTTGTTTTTGAGCCAGGCCAGGTTCTTTGCGGCAGCATCGTTGTTTTGTGAGCGATGAATACGTTTCAGTGTCTCCCCGTCAAACGTCTGGAAACCGATCTCCAGTTGCAAGCTCCCCGGGGGAAAACGGATGAGGGACTCCTTGAGGGCTGGCGGCAGGTGGTCGGGAACCATTTCAAAATGCAGAAACAAGCCGGGAATATACCGTTCCCAAAAAAAATCAAGGATAGCGACAGCCGTCCTGGTATGTACATTAAAGGTGCGATCCACAAATTTAAATTGCCTGGCACCACGGGTGAGCAAATCCTCCATGGCTGAGAAAAAGTGCGCCAAAGGGACACGGCGTATCGGGGCATCCCGGGCGGAGAGACAAAAACTGCAACCATGCGGGCAGCCACGCGAGGCTTCCACATAGGTGAACCGGTGTTTCAGATCGTTGCTATCGTAAAGCGCGTACGGGAGTTTCACCCGGGTGAAATCTACCGGGGGGGCTGTGATACGTTTTTTCGCAGGGCGTATACCCGGGGTTGCATACCATTCCCGACACACATCCCGAAACACACCCTCCCCTTCACCGGAAATGATGACATCGGCAACATCGAACCAGCGGTCGTCTTCCGGGACAGCAACCATTTCCGGCCCCCCCAGGATAAGGATGATCTCCGGTGCCAGAACCTTCAATAATGCCAACAAGTGCCGCACCGGTTCCACATTCCACAGGTAGACCCCTATGCCGATGATGGCGGGCTGAAACCGTAATACGGTCTCAGCGATATCCATGGGCCGGTCATGAATGGTAAATTCCAGGATGGTGCAACGGTCGCTCCATGCATCCAGATTGGCTTTTAGACACCGCAAACCTAAGGAGGGGTGACGGAAGCGCGCATTGAGGGTCATCAGGACGATCCCACCGGGACTCATGGGTGACTCCGTGTTACCCATGCTCAAGCCGTTGCTGTCCGCCGCCATCAATGGCATGGACCCTGTTTGCGCAACAATTCCAGGAAATCATCCGCCGATACCGGACGCGAGAAAAAATAACCTTGGGCTTGCGAACAGTTTTGTTTGGCCAAAAAAGCCAACTGTTCTTCGGTTTCCACCCCTTCGGCCACCACCTCCAGATTCATCGCCGCCGCCATGGAAATAATGGAGGTCACAATCGAGGCGTCCTCCGAATTTTCCACCAGATCGCGCACAAAGGATTGATCGATCTTTAAAGCATGCAGTGGCAACGATTTTAAATAGCTCAATGAGGAATACCCGGTGCCAAAATCGTCGATGGAGATATGAATCCCCATTTCGCGAAATTCGCGAATAATACCAATGGTCCGGGTCACATCGTGCATGGCGATGGATTCCGTGATTTCCAATTCCAGGCCATCGCTGGTCAAACCTGTTGTCGCCAAAACATCCTTAACCTGTTGGATAATATCCTCGCTCTGCACCTGCAACGCCGACAGATTGACCGCCACCCGCAAACTTTTCCAACCCATGGTGCGCCAACTATGTACCTGCTGGCAGGCCGTCTTCAGGACCCACAATCCCATGGGAATAATCAAACCGGTTTCCTCAGCCAATGGAATAAAATCTCCGGGGTTGATCATCCCTTTTTCCGGGTGGCACCAACGAATCAAAGCCTCCATGCCGACAATGAGTCCCGAAGCAATACCGATCTTGGGTTGATAATATAAAACGAATTCATTTTGCTCCAATGCTTTGCGTAAATCTTTCTCCAGGGATAGCCGACGATTGGTTTTTTCGTTCATTTGTGGCGAGAAAAATTTATAGGTACCGCGTCCCATCTCCTTGGCGTTGTACATGGCAATATCTGCATTTTTGATCAAAGTCTCGTAATCCCTGCCGTCTTCGGGGAAAAGGGCGATGCCAATGCTGGCGCCGACAAAGAATTCATGGCCAGATACGGTAAAAGATTGCTTCAGTTCACGGACCACTTTTTCCGCCAAATAGACGATATTCTGACTCTCCCCGGGATTGGGCAGCAAGACGGTAAATTCATCCCCACCCATGCGTGCAATGGTATCGGTCTGGCGAAAACATTTTTGCAGGCGTTCCGCCACCTGCTGCAACATGGCATCGCCCGAATCGTGGCCCAGCGTATCATTGATATATTTAAACCGGTCCAGATCGATGAAAAACACGGCCGCATGTGTTCCGGCCCGCTTGCTCAAGGCCATTTCCTGCGTGACACGATCACGAAACAACATACGATTGGGCAAACGGGTCAATGGATCGTACCAAGCCATGTACTGCATGCGCTCTTCGGTTTCCTTGACGTGGGTCACGTCAGAAAAAATTCCAACATAATGGCTGATTTGACCCGAATCGCTCCGAACAGCTTTGATGCTTAACCATTTGGAAAACACCTCACCGGTTTTCTTCCGGTCCCATATTTCCCCTTTCCACGCCCCGTTTTTCAACAAAGATTGCCACATTGCCGTATAAAAATCTTCACCATGCCGTCCCGAACGCAAAATTTTCGGATTGGCACCAATGACCTCATCGGGCGGATACCCGGTCATGTCACTATAGGCTGGATTAATGGCGATAATCCGGGCCTTTGGATCGGTAATAACGATCCCCTCGCCGGCATTTTCAAAGACCTTGATATAAAGCTTATAATTTTCCTCTGTTTCCCGACGAATGGCTATCTCTTGAGACAATCGGTTATTGGTTACCAGCAGTGCTTCTTCACTGCGTTTATGGGCCAGGATACGTCTTCTCATGGGAAGATAGAGAAGAAAAAAGACGGGCAGTGTCAGGAGAAAGACCAGTACAGTGGCATCAAGAATCACCGACATCTCTGCCGGCATTGGCCCCAAGAGGGGCAAGAGCAACATAATGGTCCCTTCACTGAGAAGCGTCCACAACAACAGCTGCAACAACGCTTTGACAAGATGCCATTCGGATGGAGGGCGTTGCAAATCATCAGACATGGTAACCATCTTCATGGAATGACAATCTGTATACTGGAAATACGGTTGCGTTCGTGAAAACCTGGTCAACGCAATACCCAACCAAACCGGGCTCACACCCTCCCCGCTTGTGCCACTCTAATCCATGTCGCAGCCGGTTGACTACCAGAAACACCAGGGCAAAGCCAATTATTCCACGGCATCAAGGATTAATTTTTTTCCAGGTTGAGTTCCCAGTGGCCAAACAAAGCCTTGCGATATTGGAGATGGACGCTTTGAGCCGCTGCGACAAAGCTTTCAATCTGTTGCATGGTTTTATCGTAAGTTTCAAAAGTAAAATGCGATCGAAAGAACGGGTCACCATACTTGCTGCACATCTCGATGAGAACGGTTTCAACTTTCGTATCCAGCTTGATATCAGGCCACCGCATACGAAAACTGATTTTTTGCCCCGGAGACAAATTGGGACGTTTGCCGGCGGCTTTGAAATAAAATCCACCGTAACTGATATTTTCCAGTTCGGGCTTAAAAACTTCCTTGCGCCCGACAGCCGCTTCCAAACTGACGTTCCAGGCAGGGTCGACGTTGACGCGAACCGATTTGCGTTTTTCGGTACGAATCATGATTTCGCTGGGAAACGATATTTTCAAAATACTTTTGCTGACCTGTTCGACAAAGGTGACGTCCATCAAAAAGTTAAAATGCTTGGAATTCATGCTTATCGTGATCACATCCGCATGGCGGATGCGCACATTGCCAATGGGTGGCACCAAGGCTTTGATGAGCAGATACAAATTTTTTTCCGATGAACCAATTCCCCCGGCCATTTTCAACGTTGAATGATAATCAAAAATCTGGGCACCAATATGCAACAGGATGGGAATTTCGCCATCCATGGTCAGAATAGCCATCAATTGTTGCAACTGCATCCGATCATCAATACGAACCGCATCAGGGGCATGGGCAATCCCCTTGGGATATTGAGACCGGGCTGCCTGGTAGATTACATCAAGAAAATCCATGGTTCCCTCTTCCAAAGGCAATGGCTGCCCCACAAAAAATACCACGCAAGGTTACTTGCGATGGCCAGAACGGGTATGTCAAGAGAAATCACTTAAACCGCACCCAATACGGGAAACGTAGTTTTAACGTCATTCCCGCGAAAGCGGGAATCCAGAAAGTCAGGATAGTGGTGGAAGCTCCCCTGGATCCCCGCTTTCGCGGGGATGACAGGAACTACGCATCCCAAGATAGCTGCGGTTTAGCTTTCATGGAGATTCACGGCACAGCTATTTCCTCAGGCGGCAAAACCATACACAACTCTGGGAACATGGTGGCCATCCTCAAGAGATCCCACGCGATGCAACCCGCAACCATGCAACAGTTCAACCACCTCATCCTTTTGGCGAGAATCAATTTCCAACGCCAACAATCCCCCCGGATGCAAAAAACCAACCGCCTCTGGAATCAATCGTCGTATCACAGACAGTCCATCCGCACCGCCGTCCAATGCCACGTGAGGTTCATAGCAAGAGATTTCCGGCTGTAGTCCCAAAATCTCCGCATGGGGGACATAGGGCGGATTGGTCACAATCACGTCGAAACGTTCCGAACCTTCAAGCACCCCCATCAAATCGGAAGACAACCACCGCACACGATCATCGACCTGCAACCGATGACCATTGAGGGAACTCACCATGAGGGCCTCTTCACTCACATCCAGACCCACCCCCGTAGCATTGGGAAACTCCAACAATAAACTGATCACCAAGGCCCCCGAGCCACAGCCAATATCCAAAAAATGCCAGTTTCCCGAGCGTTCAGCATAATGTTTCAGCACAATCTCCAATAAAGTTTCGGTTTCTGGACGGGGAATCAGGACGCGCCGATCAACGGCAAAAGTATTTTTCCAAAAATCCTTTTGCCCGATGATATAGGCGACCGGCTCCCTGGCTGCACGACGTTTAAGACGGCTCTTGTAGGCCCCCAATTCCTCAACGTTCAGCGGTCGATCCGGGTCCAGGAACAGACCAATACGCTGCAGATTGAGGGCATTTGCCAGAAGAAGTTCCGCATCCAGCCGGGGGGTATCCGCACCCCGTTCAGCCAACCACGGGCTGCTCCATTGGAGCAGCCTGCGGATAGTCCAAACGGGGTCAATGTTCAAGGAAGAGAGATTCAGCGCGAACGTGTATCGGAGGATGCAGCCGCCACTTTGGTGCTACCCGATTTCAACATGGCCAACAAAGGCTGGGTCCGTGCGTTGAAATCATTCCGATAAGCGGGTGATACGGGATTGGCGGCAGCCATCTGTACCGTCAAGGGATCGACCTGATTGTTGTTGACGCGCACCTCAAAATGCAGATGGGGTCCGGTAGTCGTCCCTGTCATGCCCACATAACCAATCGTCTGACCTTGTTTGACACGCGCACCAGGCCGAACCTCATTGGTAAAGCGCCCCAGATGCGCATAAGCCGTGGTATACGTGCTGTTGTGATGCACGAGAACCAACTTGCCGAAGCTCCCCTTGTAGGAAGCGTACGTGACAACGCCATCGCCCACGGAACGTACCGGGGTACCCATGTCAGCGGCATAATCAACACCTTTGTGGGCACGGGTAAACCCAAAAACCGGGTGCCTGCGATTGCTGGAGAACACCGAAGAAATGCGGCGAAAATCGACAGGGGCCCGGATGAACATTTTACGAATGCTCTGTCCTTTTTCATCAAAATAGCCCGATTCGCCTTTGGGATTGGTATAATGGACGACCCGATACACACGCCCCTGATTGATAAACTCGGCGGCGAGAATACGCCCTTCATTGGTCTTTTTGGCGGGGTTATACTTGGTATCCCGCACCACAGAGAAACTATCACCGGCATGAATATCCCGGGCAAAGTCGATATCCCATTCAAACAGTTCCGCCAGGGCCGCCGACTGCGAATTGGTCAAACCGGCCTTGCTGCCTGCGGCAAACAACGAACCGTCCGCCCTGATGGTGGCGCTGATGGTTTCGAGACGATTGGCAGGGGCTTTTTTCTCTGCGGAACTCTTTTCGAGCGCACTTTTTTCGGCGCTGCTCTTGTCGAGCGCGACTTTTTCAGCGGCGCTCTTTTCGACCACGGTGGCAATCTTTTTCTCAACCTTGGAAACGAAAGCGCCACCATCCTTACGCAGCCAAAAAACGTTCTCTTCGTCCAGGGCATAAGAAAGGGCCTGAAGCACCCCGTCCGGGGATACATCCAAATTTAACACTTTCCCTGGTTGCAGCATGCGGCTCAAGTCGAATACGCGTGCTGCTGCCTTGACGACATCCTTGGTGGTTGCCTCATCAATATCGTATTGGGCGAGGAGACTGACCAAGTGGTCTCCAGGTTTGATGGTTATGGAAGCCGATTTGGCGACCTTGGTTTTGCTTTCAGGTACGGCGGCCTCTTCCTTTTCGGTCACGATGGGAGGCTGCGGGGCAATCCTGCGATCACTGCTGCTCAGGATGGCGGCTGCATTTTGATCAATCAATTTGGCTTCCAGGGCATCAATACCGGTAGGCACACTGGCTACGCCGATATCACCCTTTTCCAGGGCACCCTTGAAATCGCCCGATTCCGTCTTTTTGACGATCAGCGTATTGCCGTCTTCTGTGGGATAGGCTAGTGAAATGAGCTGTTTGCTATCGTCAAACACCAGTTTGACCAACTTACCCGTCTGAAAGTTGGCCGACAGATCAAAAACAGCGCGGGCACCCCGGGCTATGGCGTAGATCGTCCTCAAGGAAACATTTTGCCGTTGCAGCAGCGACGACAACGTGTCCCCCCTGGAAATGCGTTCAATGATCACCTGACGATGTTCGGCAACCTGGGGTCGCCCCCGATCCATGCGCACAAAGGGGGTATGCAAAGCAACCGAAGCAATGGGATCTTGCGCGGACTGGGCCTCATTCTGGGAAGGGGGCTTTTGATTTTTCGCCTTTTCATCGACCGGCTTCACACCGGTCTTTTCCTGGATATGCGTCAATTCACTGCGCAACAGCCAGCCGAGATAATCGACGGGAACGCTCCCCGAGGTACTGGCGTTCAGGGCACTGTGAGTAGCTATCAGCCCAACGGTGACCATGCCGAACAGTAGAGAGGGAAACTTCCGTTCACGACTCTGCTTTTCAGTCGGGGCGGATTGGGTTCGCGTTCTCGTTGCGAATGTTCGTGTCTTCTTGTGTCTTCTGGGTCCGGAAAGCATACGTCCTCATTTGTAAGTCACCGATTTGACGATTACCCCTGGTCAAGCACCCGGTTTGGTGTTCCTTGAGCCATTAATGCAATTCAGGGTCCGTTTTTACAGGCGACAGTGATAACCCTTACAATTCACGAAGTTTGACATTCCCTAACCATACAGCACACCAAGTCAAAAAAGAGGGTAACCTAATGCAACCCATATACCTTGTCAAGTCTTTGTTACAAATTTTCGAGACCAAGGGTCAAAATCGCGTCGAGCGCGGTGAGTCAATTCCATCTTTCGGTGTTTTTTTGACGCATACGCCTCCAGGGGTGGAAACAAGCCAAAATGAATGTTCATGGGCTCATAGTGTTTGCCGGGAATCTGGGTAACATGCCGCAACAAGGCACCGAGTGCCGTTGTCGCCGGTGGTCGTTCCGGCAATCGACCCGTCAAGAGTTCCGTAGCCAGGAACATGCCTGCCATAAGTCCCGAGGCAGCCGATTCCACGTAGCCTTCCACGCCGATCATTTGACCCGCGAAATAGAGATGACCATTGCCCCGCCAACGCAAATATTGGTCCAAGACCAGGGGACTGTTGATATAGGTATTCCGGTGGATCGCCCCCAAACGTACAAATTCCGCGTGTTCCAAGCCGGGAATCAAACGAAAGACCCGCTGTTGGTCCGGCCAAGCCATACGGGTTTGAAAACCAACCATGTTCCATGCGGTTGCAGCCTGATTATCCTGCCGCAATTGCACCACGGCCCAAGGACGTTGACCGTCCGCATGGGGATTGGCCAAGCCCACCGGCTTCATGGGACCAAAGCGAAGCGTGTCCACACCTCGTGTTGCCATGACTTCAATGGGGAGACACCCTTCAAAAAATGGGATATCCCGATCCAATTCGTGCAGTTTGGCCGTTGAGGCCGCGAGTACTTGCGCGACAAAATGGTGGTAGGTTTCGCGATCCA
The DNA here is from genome assembly GCA_015228975.1 of Magnetococcales bacterium. Taxonomy (GTDB): domain Bacteria; phylum Pseudomonadota; class Magnetococcia; order Magnetococcales; family UBA8363; genus UBA8363. Next base: position 23,015 of record JADGCN010000021.1, on the reverse strand, counting down.
AGGGACAATTGATATAGTCATCCCCTCCCTTGTCATAACGCGATTGTTTCCATGCCCGGGTCATATCGATGGAATCCGCAGCCACAATGGGAGCAAGGGCGTCATAAAAAAACAGCCGATCCTGACCCAGGTTTGTTTCGATCCACGGGATCAAGGCATCCGAAGTCAACGGGCCGGTCGCCACAATGCAAGGCTGGTTGGCGGCAGGCTCCCGACATTCCCGCGTCACCAGGGTCACCTGTGGATGATTGGCCAGTTGATTGTGAATAAAGGAGGAAAAACCCTGGCGATCCACGGCCAGAGCCCCGCCGGCGGGCACGCGGTTGGCATCCGCTGCGGTCAATATCAGGCTGTCCATTTGCCGCATTTCCTCATGCAGCAGACCGACGGCGTTGCGTTCGGGATCACCCCCGCGCAAAGAATTGGAACAGACCAGCTCCGCGCACAGGCCGGTGGTATGCGCCGGGCTGGACCGGGTCGGTCGCATGTCCATCAGGGTAACGGAAATTCCCCGTTTGGCCAATTGCCAAGCTGCCTCCGAACCTGCAAGACCACCACCGATTATTTGAACGTTGAGGCTGGTATCCGCCACGAACAAACCTTTTTCAAGATATCAACGAAGTCATAGATAACAAGTAACCCACAAGGCAAAAAGGCTACCGTCTCCATGGAAACCCCTGGAGATTGTCCCGGTCAATCTCTGATAAAGCAAGGTTTCTCTATGTTTTATTGTTAAAAAAGCTACGACGAAACATGGAGGATCATTGCATTATCGGGCACAATTCACCCTTGAACAGTGGGTATGGGTGCGCCAATGTGCCCCTAAAGACAGGCCAAGGCCGCATCCCACCCACCATCCATTATGCCAAGGAGTTGCCGCGTGCCAGAAAACGTCCTCCTGATCGTTTTTCTCTTTGGAATCACCTGGGGTAGTTTTTTAAACGTCTGCATTTATCGCATACCCCTGGGTAAAAGCATTGTCCTGCCGGCATCACACTGCCCCCAGTGCAGCCAGGCCATACGATGGTTCGACAACATTCCCCTCCTGGGATGGGTACTGCTCCGGGGGCGGTGTCGCCATTGCCATGCTGCCATATCCCCCATCTACCCCCTGGTGGAGCTGTTGGCGGGCATGCTGGCAATCCAGGTGATCGGGCACTTCGGCCTGAACTGGCAAAACCTGACGCTGATCCTTTTGGGTTACGCATTCATCGTCTTGGCGTTCATTGACTTTCAGCACTACATCCTCCCCGATGTCATCACCTTGCCGGGCATCGCGCTGGGCCTGATCCTGGCCTGGACAGGATGGTCGGCCCCCCCCCTGGCCACTCTGCATGACGCTTTGCTGGGCCTTGCCATCGGGGGGGGTGGCTTGTGGGGCTTTGCTTGGTTGTTTCAAAAAATTACCGGCAAGGTGGGTATGGGATTGGGTGATGTCAAGCTCTTGGCCATGATCGGTGCCTGGATGGGTTGGCAATCCCTGCCGTTCACCCTTTTTTTCGCCTCCCTGTTGGGCACAACCGTTGGTATTCTGTGGATGATCGCAGCACGTCGCAACCGTTCGCAACCCATCCCCTTTGGACCCTATCTGGTGGGTGCCGCCTGGGCTTACCTGTTTATCGGCCAGTCGGTGACCCACTGGTATCTGGGAAAAGGGTGATCCAATCCACCCACATCTTAATAAGAACCAATTCCATGTCCACTACCCAAAACCAACAAAACGAGACGCTCTATCCCTTGTTTCTCGTGGGGCTGACCGGGTCCATGGGCTGTGGCAAAAGCATGGTTGGCCAATTGTTGCTGCAAGCAGGGGCCTGGCTCATCGATACCGATCAGGTTGCGCGTCAGGTCGTCGCCCCCGGCAGTCCCGGATTGCAAGAGATCATCTCCCGATTCGGCACCCATTTTTTACAGGACAATGTGGCGGAGTCACCGGGTCTGGATCGCAAAAAAATGGCGGCCTGGATTTTTGCACACCCGGAAAGCCGTATCGCATTGGAATCCATCCTTCATAGCCGAATACTCGAAGCCATCCGGGTTGAGTTGCTGCAAAAGTTACAGGAACACCGTGAGTTGACAAATACTTGTGCCAAAATTGCCATTATGGAAGTACCTTTGCTATTTGAATCCGGCTGGGACCGTTATTGTGACCTGACGATCAACGTTGCCTGCGCCTCCCAGCAATGGCAGCGTCTGGCATCGAGAAACACCATGTCCGAAGCGGTCAAACGCCAAGCAATACAAAGCCAACTCCCCGAAACGGAAAAAAATCGCCGCGCCCACCGTATCATCGACAACAGCGCTTCCCTGGAGGCAACGGCTTCCCAGGTAGCCGCACTTTGGTTGGAATGCCAGCGCTTGGCGAGCAACCATCTCCGCCCTCTCTGGCCCGCCCGTGAATGCCAATGAATACCGACAAACCCCACCCCGGGTAAAAAAATGCACGGCACCACAAAATAAGATTGACTTTAGTCGCAACCCTGGGTACTTTCCTCTCCCGAAGGTGAGCCGAAACGCGATCAAGCGGTTGTTTCCCGCCCCAAGCCTTTTCGCCAGCACTCCTGATAGCCAGATCCAAACTTGGTTGCGAACCAATTCCCATCATCAGTAGCTTGAAGCGCCGTCTCTGGACGGGTGAACGAGGGTCAGCTTCATAAAATTTGTTTTTTTATTTTCTTTAATTGAGTATTTTCCCATTCCTTCACTAACCATTCAGGATCATCCAACCGTTTACGGGCCACGATGACGTAAGCCCGATTGGCTTGCGAACCACCCGCCGGAAACAAAACGTCCAACCCGATACCCAGCCCACGAAATCATGTCCACCAACACATCCGAAAAAACAGCGACCCTGAACCTTAAAGTGCTCAAAGCCATGAGCGTATCCGAACTGACCGCCCTCGCCGATGAAAAAAAGGTCGAGGGGTTCAACGGCATGCGCCGGCAAGAGTTGATCTACTCCATCCTGAAGGCCGAGAGCGTTATTAACGGCCAAATCTATGGAGAGGGGGTTCTCGAAGTTCTCCAGGATGGGTTCGGTTTCCTGCGCGCTCCCGATACCAATTATCTCCCGGGACCCGATGATATCTACGTATCACCATCGCAAATTCGCCGTTTTGGGCTGCGCACGGGAGATGTTATCGAGGGTCAGATTCGCGCCCCAAAGGAAAGTGAGCGCTATTTTGCCTTGCTACGGGTTGAAAAAATCAATTATGAAGACCCCATCAAAACCCGTGGCAAGATATTGTTTGACAACTTGACGCCACTCTACCCCGACGAACGCTTGGTGATGGAAGTGGAAGGATGTCCTGAAGAAGATCTCGGGACCCGGATCATTGATCTCATCTGTCCCATCGGCAAAGGACAGCGCGGCCTGATCGTTGCCCAACCGCGTACCGGCAAAACCATGCTAATGCAAAGCATTGCACATTCCATTGCCGTCAATCATCCCGATGTCTACCTCCAGGTTCTTCTCATCGATGAGCGTCCCGAAGAGGTTACGGACATGAAACGTTCCGTCAAAGGTGAGGTGGTTTCCTCAACGTTTGACGAACCCGCGACCCGACATATTCAAGTGGCGGAGATGGTCATTGAAAAGGCCAAGCGATTGGTGGAACACAAACGCGATGTGGTCATTCTCCTTGATTCCATCACCCGGCTGGCCAGGGCATACAATACCGTGGTTCCTTCCTCGGGAAAGGTTCTGTCTGGTGGTATCGACGCCAATGCCCTGCAACGTCCCAAGCGTTTTTTTGGTGCCGCCAGAAATGTCGAAGAAGGGGGATCGTTGACCATCATTGCCACGGCGTTGGTCGATACCGGATCCCGTATGGATGAGGTGATCTTTGAAGAATTCAAAGGCACTGGCAACATGGAGGTGCATTTGGACCGGAAATTGGTGGAGAAACGCATCTTCCCCGCCATCGATATCGCCAAGTCGGGAACCCGCAAAGAAGAACTGCTGACCAGCCGGGAAGAATTAGGTAAACTGTGGGTTTTGCGGCGTGTCCTTCTCCCCATGGGTCCGCAAGATTCCATGGGATTTTTGCTGGATAAGGTCAAAGCGACAAAAAATAACAGTGATTTCTTTTCCAGCATGAATAACTGACAACTGAACGGTCCCGATGAGGTGACCCAGGCCATACCTGTAACCCGAGACAACAAAGAGTCCGCTATGAAAAAAGACATTCATCCCGAATACTCGGAAATCACCCTCACCTGTTCCGGCTGTGGGCATTCCTTCACCACCCGCTCGACAGGCAAGAATACCGCCCTGGGTGTATGTTCCAATTGCCATCCCTTCTATACCGGCAAACACAAACTCCTGGATACGGCTGGTCGGGTGGAACGCTTCATGCGCAAGTACGGCAAAGAAGGTAAAACTTCTCTCAGCGAGTGACCCCCTGCCCTATGATCTGGGGGCTGATTGTGTTGCAGCCTCCAGATGCACCCCCCCCTGTGAAAAAATTGCCGCGATGCACTGCCCAAGCCGGTCTCAGCCGATAAATTGTGACGACAACCAATGGTAAGCTGCCGTACGCTTGAAACCTTTAAACACACTGGTATTCTTGACGAATCTGAACAATGTGGAACGCTCTGACCAGTCCCAAATGGAAAATTCCAGGATAGCGTTCGCCAACTGGATATCGTATAAAAACCGGAAAAAACCGTAACGCAGTCGCAAGCGGATCAAAACTCGCAAGGGTGAAAGCAACCGTTTCTTATAACTGTCAATATAGCGCAGACCCGTTGGATTGACGATGTCAACGATAAGGGCAGCATTCTTGGCCAGTATACTCTCGCCTGGGGAAAGCCATGGATAATCGACAGCGGTATCGGCAAAGCCATGCCGGTTGACAGGGTTGTCGTAGCGTAGTTTCCATTCCTCCAGGGAATCGGGGGCATTAAAACCATACTGTTCCACCACCGTCTTGTAGAGAGATCCCCCCGGATAGACCCGATAATACTGTGGTCCGATAATTTGAACATTGGGAGAATTTTGAAGAATATGCGCGGCAAGTGTAATGGTCTCAATCATTTCTCCATAGGCCTCTCCTGGCAAACCAACCAAAAAGGAGGCATTGAGCTTGATAGCTGGAACTTTCATCATAGTATCAACCACATTGCGAATATGTTTTGTCTTGATGCCTTTCTTTATATATTTCAATACACGATCTGAACCCGATTCAAATCCAAACTTTAAACATTCACACCCTGCGGACTCCAATTGCCTGAGTAAAGGTTCATCAACGTAACCTTCGCGGAAATCAGTCGCTCGAACGCTGGCCCGCCAGCGGAATGTAAAATGGTTGGCCTTATAAAATTCAATCAAATCGAGAATACGTTGCTTATCTCGAAAAAACAGTTCATCACGAAAATAGACTTGCCGCGGATTATACTCTTCGACAAGGGCTTTCAGCTCTCTTCCTAAATGTTCAATCGGTTTACCACGCCAACGTTGATCAGTAATTGAAGTAAAGCAAAAGGTACACTTATAAGGACAGCCGCGTCCCGCAAGAATGTTAATATTATCTGAAAAATGAACACGCGCCCTTTCATCCAATAAACGGTAGTCGGTATCGTAAAAAGGTACAGTATCGGCTGGACGGGTTCGGAAAAGAACCGTATCTTTCTTGTAAACAATGCCGGGAACGTTTTCCCACTGCTGCCGATCAGCATGCAATTGTTCCATGAGACCGGAAAACGCAAGCTCACCATTACCGTATGAAATAAAGTCAATATTGCGATACTGTGCCGTCTGCTCGGGACACAGAAATGCATGAGGCCCACCCACGACAACTTTACATCTTGGGTTTTCCTCTTTGATCATGTCACAAATATTGACAAGAAAAGGGGTATCCGTGCTGAAGGCACCGATACCAATCAACGAATAGTCACGCAGCCTGGGACGCAGTTTTTTAAAAGTCTTTTCAGCCCCCTCAATACTTGCATCCAATAATTCAATATCATAATTTTTGACATTTCTTATATAACTGCCAACACTGAGAACACCCCAGGGCGTTGCAGTCAGATAGCCATGATCTGGATTGATGAGAAGTGATTTCATGAGAAACTCCGCAACAGAAAACGCACTATTCTATTCTAATCATTCTCTTCCCAACAAAGCAACCAGCGTTTGGTCTGTTCCCCCTCACCACCACTGTAACCACCGATACGACCACCAACCGCGACGATACGATGGCAGGGAATCAAGATGGGTATTGGATTGGCTCCCAATGCTTGTCCGACCGCTCTTGGACTGGTTTTCAGTTGTCTCGCCAAATCACCATACGTGGCTACCCGCCCCGCTGCAATGCCGGCCACCCCAGCCCATACGCGCTTTTGGAATTCAGTCCCCTCGGGACGCAAAGGAACGGATATCGGAACCTGAAAACGCTTGGAAAAATAATCATCCAACCAGGAACAGAGAGATTGGGTCAAGGGATGGGAACCCGATTCCAACAAGGGCAAAGACAACGGTCGGAATGAAAGTGCCAGAAGAGCCTTGTCGTCACATTTGGCCCAAAGCGGACCCAATGGGGAAGGCACGACCGTCATCCAAACTCGCGGTAAAGGTTCCACACCCCACCTTTGCAAGCCTACCCATCCCAGAGACAGGATTTCTCAAGGCTGTATTAAACCGCAACCAACGCGGGATACGTAGTTTTCCTGCGTCATTCCCGCGAAAGCGGGAATCCAGAAAGTCAGAGAAAGTAGGAAGGTTCTCTGGATCCCCGCTTTCGCGGGGATGACAATAACTGCACATTCCAAGATAGCTGCGGTTTAATTACTCGTTGCCAAATAGCTCATCGGATTCAAGGCCTGGACATGATGCCGCAACTCAAAATGAATCTGCGCCTGTTTGACCCCACCCGACTTGCCAGCCAGGGCAATTTTATCGCCGGCCCGCACTGTCTGACCTCGCTTGACCAGGATTTTTTGATTGTGCGCGTACGCTGTGGTGTAATTACCGCCGTGGCGCAACAAAATCAGATTGCCATACCCAGGCAGGCTGTCATCGGCATAGGCGACGACCCCATCCGCTGAAGCCATAACCGGATCCCCTTCGCGGGCGCTGATATCGATACCGTTATTTTGTCGCGCCCCTTGTTTGCCAAAGCGACCAATGACTTTACCAACATGCGGCCACAACCAAACTTTCGGGGCATCCGCAGGCAGTTGCCAGGAAGAAGATTTGGAAGATGCCGCTGGGGCTGCCTTGGTTTCCGCTTTGGCTTCCTCCACGGTATCACCATCGACCTCTTTGACAGCCGACTTGACCCTGGCCTGCGGTGATTGAACGGAGGGCTCAACTTTTTTGGCGGCCTCCTTCACCGTGGCAGCATCTTTCTTGACAGCACCACCAGCAGCGACCTTCGGGACGGGTTCAGGTCGGGGTCCCTGTAGCGACTTGGCACCTCCCTTGGCTAAAACCCCGGGAGGGGGAACAATGGGTGTTGCCATTTTGATTTTCTTATCGGCGGCACCACCTGCTGGCACAGCCCCCCTGTCTTCGATATCACTCACCGCGACGGGCGGTTTAATGCCCCTGTCATCCAGATCACTGGCGGTCGCCGAGGGCAACTCAACCCGGGTCGGGGATAGCTGATCATCCGATTCGGACGGTTTCAGCAAAATATTCTGGCCGACCCACAGATGATCCGGATTTTTCAGCCGGTTCCATTGTGCCAGTTTATCCACCTCCACACCGTGAACCGCCGCTATGGCCCACAAGGTATCTCCCGGCTGAACCACGTAGGTATCGGTTTTCGATGGCTTGATCTTGGTAGTACTTGGTTCCATACCCCACGCCAGCGGGGGACCGGATTCAATCCTGACCTTGGCGATGCTGTCGGGATCCTGGCAACCCACCAAAACAACCAGGGGTAATGCCATGGAAAGAGCTAACGAACGACGCAATTGCCCGGTCAATGAAGACGCTCGCTGGCAACCCGATTGATACTTGCTTACCATGATTGATAACTCTTTCGCCATAACCCCCACCACGTCCCAACAAATACACCTCAGCCGCCTATTGAATACCAGAACATTCACGACGATCCCGTCAAGACCTTAAACGGGATTGATCGTCATGTCAACATTCAATAATATTTGTCCCGTTATCGTTGCCGCGCACCAAAAAGGCGGAACGCCGTTTCAATAATTCGACCGCACAACTCTTGAGCCTCCTGGTCGGTCAGGGTATGGTCCAAGGCGCGAAAAACACAGCGAATCGCAAAACTTTTTTTACCATCAGGAAGGGTTTCGCCGCGATACACGTCAATCAAACGAACATCCTGAATCAATCCGGGCTCGATACCGGACATGGCCGCCATAAAAGCTCCGGCACCAATACCATCGTCCACCATAAAGGCAAAATCACGCTCCAACGCCGGGAATCGACTCAACGAACCATCGCTTTTGTTCGACGTGGGACGACAAGCGTGCAATCGGTCCGTATCCAACTCAAACAAAAACAACGCCTGGGGAAGATCCAAAAAGCGTTGCTGCTCGGGGTGCAGCATACCGATCCAGCCAATCGGGGCGTTGTTTTCCAGATCGTGGAACGTCGCTTTTTGACCGGGATGTAAAAATTCAGGGCCACCAGCCACAAAGGTCAAACCGGAACATCCCAGGGATGCCGCCAATTGTTGCACATCCCCTTTCAAATCAAAAAAATCGACCATACGGGAATGGGTATGCCAGGCACGCTGGTACGCCTCCCCGGCGATCAAACCCGCCAAACGTTCCTTTTCCATCAGGTGATCCTGGCCTGGCAGGAACACCTTGCCAACCTCAAAAAGACGCAAGTCCAGGTTGCCCCGGCTCAAGTTATGACGGGCCGATTCCAACAATCCGGGACATAACGATGTTCTGAGAACCGCCATATCCTCGGAAATGGGATTGAGCAACTTTTCAGCGACCACATCCGGATCAAAACGATGTTGTAACGATTCACCTATAAACGAATAATTGACCGCTTCCAAATATCCCAGCGCCGCCATGCGCCGCGGCAGCATTCGGGAAAATGTTTCTCTCGGGTTGACCTCCGCTGGACGCGTCTCCACACGGGGCAACACACGGGTCACTTGATCATATCCGTGAACCCGCACAACCTCCTCCAGCAAATCCTCCTCCAACGTCACATCGTGCCGATGGCTGGGCGGCTGAAAACAGGTCAGGCCACCAACCACGGTCTTCCTGCATCCCAATCGTTCGAGCAAGGCATCCATGGCCGCAGGGGAGAGATCAATACCCGCCAGACGATTGATGCGATCATAACGCAGTGGTATGGGTGCCCCCAGCTTCCAGGTTCCGTTTTCGGCCAGGGTAATCGGACCGGCTCGACCACCGCAAATTGACAGGATCAGTTCCGTTGCCCGCTCCATGGCCAAGGTCAAACCCATGGGATCGATACCCCGCTCAAAGCGATAGCGCGAATCGCTCAGTATGCCCAGATTGCGACCGGTTCGGGTCACCAAAGTTGGGGAAAAATAGGCGCATTCCAGGAAAATATCGGTCGTGGCCCCGGTGACACCGGTATCCTGCCCACCCATGATGCCAGCCAGCGCCAATGGACGGCGCCCATCGGCGATCAACAGATTGTCAGGCCCCAACTCCACGGTACTGCCATTGAGAAGAGTCAGCTTTTCCCCTGGAAAGGCGCTACGTACAACGAGTGGTAACTCCAGTTGTCCCAAATCAAAGGCATGCATGGGATGATTTAAATCAAGCAGGATAAAATTGGTCACGTCCACGACCGAGTTGATGCTGCGCAATCCCACCGCCTCCAGTCGATTTTTCAACCAAGCCGGACTGGGAGCCACGGTAAGGCCACGAATCACCCGCCCGGCATACCGGGGACAACCCGTCGGATGTTCGATACGAATCTCTGCCCTGGCCATGTCGTTAACAGCAACTTGCGGCGCCAGTGGACGCAGGTTGCTCCCGGTCAACGCCGCCAATTCCCGGGCAATCCCCCGGACTCCCAGGCAATCACCACGGTTTGGTGTCAATTCCAACTCAATCAAATCATCGTCACGGCCCAACACCTGCGCCAAGCTGGTACCGGGAATGGTCTCCGGGGATAAAACAAGGATACCCTCCGAAGAGGATGCCATGCCCAATTCCGTTTCCGAAGCCAGCATCCCCTGGGATGTCTGACCGCGAATGCGACTCTTCACTATCTTCAGGCCATTGGGCAACTCGGCGCCTTCGCGTGCCACCGCCACGTGATCACCCGCCTTATGGTTCCTGGCACCGCAAACTATGGTCAACTCCTCGTCACCCACATCAACCCGACATACCGTTAACCGATCGGCATCGGGATGTTTGCCCACTTCGAGCAAACGACCCACAACGACCCGTTCCAAACCTTTATCCAACCGGGTGATGCTGGCCACTTCCAAACCGGCCTGAGTCAAACGCCGCCCCACAGCCTCGGCATCCCAATCCCCTTCCCAATGCTCCAACAACCAGCTACGGGTCACTTTCATCGTTCAGACTCCCCTTCCCCGGGCATGGTGGGCCAGAAAACGAACATCGTTTTCATAAAACGTACGCAAATCACCGATGCCATATTTCAGCATCGCCATACGTTCCACCCCCACGCCAAAAGCAAACCCGGAATACATCTCTTTATCGATCCCCACATTGCCAAGAACATTGGGGTGTACCAAACCCGCCCCTAAAATTTCAATCCAGCCTGACCCTTTGCAGATACGGCATCCAGAACCCTCACAGAACAAACACCCCATATCCACTTCGGTCGATGGTTCGGTAAAGGGAAAAAATGAAGGCCGAAATCGCACCGGGAGCTGCCGTTCAAAAAAGCGCCGTAAAAATGTTTCAATAAATCCCATCAACTGACCAAAGTGAACATCCCGATCCACCAACAAACCCTCCACTTGATGAAACATGGGGGTATGTGTCAGGTCCGAATCACAACGGTACACCTTGCCCGGGGCGATCACCCGGATGGGTGGCTTCTGTGACTCCATGACGCGAATCTGCACCGGAGAGGTATGGGTCCGCAGTACTCTTTGTTTCCCATCCCTGCCCGGATGCAGATAGAACGTATCATGCATTTCCCTTGCGGGATGGTCGGGAGGGATATTCAACGCACCAAAATTATGCCAGTCGCTCTCCACCTCGGGACCCGACATGGCGGGAAATCCCATCTGTAAAAATATTTCAATCATTTCCGTCAAAGCCTGGCGCACCGGATGCAGTCCACCCCCATGGGGTACCCTGCCAGGTAACGAAACATCAATACGTTCCGACGCCAGACGATCCTGCATCTCCTGGTGCTGCAATACTTGCATCCTCGCAGCCAGGGCGGCATTGAATGTTTCCTTCAAGACGTTGGCTATCGTCCCCAATTCCGGACGCTCGGCATCGGCCACATCCTTCAGGCCCCGTAAAAGATGCGTCAGCATCCCTTTCTTGCCTAAAATTTTGACCCGAATTTCCTCCAATTCATGGGCCGATGACGCCCTTTCCACCTCTTCCAAGGCTTGGGACTGCAAATTTTCCAATTGTTTACGCATAGCCAGAATTTTTCTGATAGATAACTGCAAAGAGTGACGGCAGGGTGGTCATCAAACCACCACCCTGCCACCGTCACAGACAAGCCCAATGATATTGGAAAGCTTTTGGGGAAGATACAAACCAGCAAAGGCTCAGGAGATCACGTGAGGCAAGCTTTCTAAGGAATCAACTGGGAGAACCCTGTTTGGATCGTTGAAACACGCGCCCCTACGCCGCAACCGCCGCCGGGAGAGCCGCCTTGGCTTTTTCAGCCAAACGGGCAAAATCCTCGGGTTGTGTTACCGCCAAGTCTGCCAACACTTTGCGATCCAACTCAATCCCCGCTGCTGCCAATCCATTCATGAATCGACTGTAGGAGAGGCCCGACAGGCGCGCCGCTGCATTGATGCGGGTGATCCACAACTTGCGAAATTCGCGTTTACGATTTTTGCGGTCGCGATAGGCGTATTTCAGCCCCTTTTCCACTTTTTGCAGGGCGATACGGAAGCAATTGTTGTTGCGACCACGATACCCTTTGGCCAATTTGAGAACTTTTTTGTGGCGCGCATGCGCCGGTACACCCCGTTTTACTCGCGGCATCGCCGTCTCTCCTCAATGATTATCGTTAAAATCATGGCATCATGGGACTGCCCTCGGTGTCAGGTCGTCCCCAAAAAAACCTCTACGCCATGTAGGGCAACATTTTCCTGACCGCTGCGACATCCACAGCCGCGACCAAACCCGCATGGCGCATATTGCGCTTACGCTTCTGGCTCTTTTTGGTCAGGATGTGTTGTTTAAAGGCCTTATTGCGCTTTATTTTTCCGGTGCCTGTCACTGAAAGCCTCTTGGCAGCGCCCCGATGGGTTTTGATCTTGGGCATTCTTTTTTTCCATTCTTCCTAAAAATCGGTTTTAAGTTATCACCAAGCCCCTGTTCTTCGACCACAACAGGGTTCCAACATTCCATTTCCCGCACAACGCGATAGTATGACAATCACTCCGTATCGCTCGACTTTTTCACCTTGGCCGACTGACTGGGCGCTATAACCATTGTCATCTGACGACCCATGAGCTTTGGAATTTGCTCAAGCTTGCCAATTTCCATAACTTCTTGTTCGACCCGGCGTAAAAGCGCCAATCCCAATTCCTGATGCGCCATCTCACGGCCACGAAATCGCAACGTACACTTCACCTTGTTACCCGACTCCAAAAATTTGCGGATGTTACGCAGTTTGACATCAAAATCATGGATTTCGGTTCCTGGACGAAACTTGATTTCCTTGATTTCGGTGCGCGTCTGTTTTTTACGCGCCTGCCGTTCCCGCACCGCTTTTTGGTATTTGAACTTGGTGTAATCCATGATCTTGCAGACCGGGGGTCTGGCCTGAGGGGCGACCTCCACAAGATCAAGACCGGCCTCGACAGCCCGTTTCAGGGCATTATGTCGATCAACGACACCAACCTGTTCGCCGTTTTCATCGATCAGACGAACCTCTGGAATGCGAATTTGTTCGTTGATGCGGGTCGTATCTGGATTGACCGGCGGTAACTTATCCTTGATAGGTGGTTTGGCGATGAGCGTAACTCCTTGCTAAAGAATACAACACCCCAGTGTGCGCACATAATTGCAGACGAATCAGATTCGTCTTTCACGCGCCTGGAGTACCAATTTTTCAATAAGGCCGTCCAGAGGTAACAAACCCAAATCCTTTCCCGATGCATCCCTTGGACTGACAGCCCGTTGCTCTTGTTCCCGATCCCCGACGACGAGCAACCATGGAATCTTCTTCAAAGTGTGTTCCCGGATTTTGTAACCAATTTTCTCATTACGCAAGTCCGCCTCAGCCCGCAGGCCGGCGGCGCGCAGCCGATCCCTGACCTCGGCTGCCCATGGCCGGTGGGCATCGGTAATTGTCAGAACCATCGCCTGGACCGGGGCCAACCACATGGGAAAGCGTCCAGCATAGTGTTCCAGCAGGATACCAAAAAAGCGTTCCAAGGATCCCATCAAGGCGCGATGGATCATAATGGGACGGTGTTTGCCGCCATCCTCGCCAATATACGTTATATCAAACCGCTCTGGAAGATTGAAGTCCAATTGGATCGTGGAACATTGCCATTTACGACCCAGACAGTCGGTTATTTTGACATCAATCTTGGGGCCATAAAAGGCTCCACCGCCCTTATCTTCAACAAAATCCAGGTTATGCTTTTTGATGGCATTCATCAAAGCCTGGGTTGCCTTGTCCCAAATGGCGGTACTCCCCACCGATTTTTCCGGACGGGTGGAAAGGAAAACATCATATTGTTTAAAGCCGAAGGTTCCCAGAGTCGCCAACGTTAAATCAAGGATACCGGTGATTTCATCTTCAATCTGTTCTTCACGACAAAAAACGTGGGCGTCATCCTGGGTAAAGCCCCGTACCCGAAACAGTCCGTGCAACGCCCCGGAGAGTTCATAACGGTAAACCGTGCCCAATTCCGCCCAGCGGATGGGGAAATCTCGATGCGAATGCATCCTGGATTGATAGACTAAAATATGAAACGGGCAGTTCATGGGCCGAATCTGATAATCCTGCTCATCCACGTGCATGGGATTGAACATGGAGTCACGATAAAAATCCAGATGACCCGAAGTACGCCACAGCTCCAGATTCGCCATGTGCGGCGTATAGAGAAATTCATATCCGGCCTGGATATGGGCTTCCCGCCAATAGGCCTCGATGGCCAAACGGACACGGGCACCCAGGGGATGCCAGAAAACCAAGCCACCACCCGCCGACTCCTGCAGGGAAAACAGATCCAACTCCTTGCCCAGGCGGCGATGATCCCGTTTTTCCGCCTCCTCCAGCAAGTGCAAATAGGCCTTGAGTGCCTTGACATCGGCCCAAGCAGTACCATAGATCCGCTGCAACTGCTTGTTGCGAGCGTCACCGCGCCAATAGGCCCCGGCCACCGAAAGCAGCTTGAACGCCTTTAAATAACTCGTCCTCGGTACGTGCGGACCACGGCACAAATCCATGAACGTACCCTGGACATACAAAGAAATCGTTTGGTCCGCATCAATCGCGTTGATGATTTCACATTTATAATGCTCCCCCATTTCCGCAAACAGGGCAACCGCCGCATCGCGTTTCATCTCACGACGCACCACCGGCTCATCCCGTTCACTGATCAGGTGCATCCTCTCTTCAATGGCACTCAGATCATCGGGTGTAAAGGGGCGTTCAAAATCAAAATCATAGTAGAATCCATTTTCAACCGCTGGCCCGATGGTGACCTGCGCCGCAGGGTACAACTCCTTGACCGCTTGCGCCATCAAATGGCTGGTGGAGTGGCGGATGATCTCCAAGCCCGCATCCGACTGCATGGTGATAATGGCCAAATCACCATTGCAATCGATGACATAATCCAAATCCACCAAACGTCCGTCAAAGCGTCCGGCAACCGCCGCCTTGGCCAATCCGGCACCAATGGAGCGAGCCACCTCACCCACAGTCACCGGCATGTCGAACTCCCTGCCGGTACCATCCGGTAACGTTACCTTAACCATTGAAATCCCCAGTCGAATAGTCCTGGATGGCTTGACAGACTTCATCAACCAATTCTTGAATTTTACTCAACGAATCACCCTCCATCATGACGCGAATTTTTGGCTCGGTACCCGACTTGCGTATTAAAATGCGGCCATTACCCATTACGGCGGCCTGTACCTTGGCAATGGTTTCCGCCACCTTGGGGCTCGACAGGGGGTCCGAACCCAATGGCACAATCACATTTTTCAATACCTGCGGTACGATTTCCATGCCAGCCGTCAATTCAGAGAGCGGCCTTTGCTTGGAGGCCATCAATTCCAATACTTTCAGTGCCGATACGATACCATCTCCGGTCGTATTATGATCCAAAAAAATCATGTGGCCCGACTGCTCGCCGCCCAGGTTGTAGCCGTTCGTGATCATATGCTCCAACACATATCGATCACCCACCTGGGTACGTATCAATTTCAGCCCATGCTGGTTCAAATAACGCTCCAGCCCCAGATTGGACATGACGGTTGCAACCACCCCATCGCCTCTCAGGGTATCGTTACGTTTCATGGCCAGGGCGCACATGGCCAATACATGGTCGCCGTCGAGCAAGCGACCTTTTTCGTCGCATACCAACAAGCGATCCGCATCACCATCGAAAGCCACACCGATATCGGCACGCGTCTCACGAACCTTGGTACGCATTTTTTCTGGATGCAACGAACCATAGCCATTGTTGATATTCAAACCATCGGGCTCGTTGCCAATAGAGATCACCTCGGCACCCAGCTCCCAGAACACGCGCGGGGCAACCTGATAGGCTGCGCCATTGGCACAATCCACAACCACTCGTAATCCATTGAGTCGCAATGCTTTAGGAAAACTGTTCTTGCAAAATTCAATATACCGGCCCGGGGCATCCTCTATATTTGTAGCCCGACCTATCTCCATGGGCAAAGGTTGATGCTGGTCCATTTCATTGCTGAACAGGACCCTTTCAATCTCCAACTCCATGCTGTCCGGCAATTTCATGCCATTCGGATCAAAAAATTTGATGCCGTTATCATGATAGGGATTATGAGAAGCCGATATAACCACACCGGCATCGGCACGCAAAGCTCGCGTCATGAACGCCACTGCTGGCGTTGGCAAAGTACCGACCTGCAGGCAATGGATGCCCATGGAGGTAAAACCGGCACGCAAAGCCGATTCAAACATATAACCCGACAAACGAGGATCCTTGCCGATCACCACGGTGGAGCGAAACTCTTTTTTACGCAACACCATGCCAGCGGCCCGACCCAGTTTCAATACCAATTCCGCGGTCATGGGAAAGCTGTTGGCCCGACTACGGACACCGTCGGTCCCAAAGATACGGCGCTCCTTTTTTTGGAAAACGTCACCTGATCCACCTTGTGGCATTTGATTCTCGAGATCACTCATAACGTATCCGCAAGTTCTCCATCATGAACCCATCCTGACGCAACGGCCAAAGCCTGACGTGCCCCTGCGACATCGTGGACACGAAAGATCATCGCCCCTGACAACATTCCCAAAGCGGCCAGCACATGGCTACCAACATCGCGAGACTTTGGATCTTGTTCACCGGCGAGCAGGCCGACAATTCTTTTTCGCGAAACGCCGAACAACAATGCCACCCCCAAGCCCCGAAACGCCCGCTGCCGACGCAACAGCGTCACATTGTGCCCACTCGTCTTGCCAAAGCCAAAACCGACATCAACAATCAACCGATTTTTTGCGATACCCGCCTGCACGCATTCACGAACGCGCCGGCCCAAAAAACGATGCACATCCCAGACCACATCATGATATTGGGGGTTTTTCTGCATCACCTGCGGTTCCCCCTGCCGGTGCATGACAATGACCGGTACGTCCCGTTCCAGCAGCAGCTTCACCTTGCGGGGATCCATCGGGGAAGACTCATCACCGCCAATGATACCCAATGCCGACACATCGTTCACCAACGCTGCCCCGGCATCAAGTGCCTTCTCCATGACTTCCGGTTTGCTGGTATCCACAGCAACAGGAACCTTGACTTTTCTTGCCAGTGCCGCAATGACCGGAACGACCCGTGCCGCTTCCTCCTCCGCAGCAATGGAATCAGCCCCCGGTCGGGTAGATTCCCCCCCGACATCAATCAGGTCGGCACCCTGCCGTACCATTTCCACACCACGAGCCACCGCCTCGTCAACGCGACCAACCAGCCCATCCCCGGAAAAGGAATCGGGTGTCAGATTGAGAATACCCATGATGCGCGGTCGACTGAAATCCAGGTAAAACGCCCCCCCGGCTGCACTCCAGGACATGGCGGCAGGGATCTCCAAGTGCCCCTGAAGGGCATCCCGCAACGCCGATGCCTCCTCGCCCAACCCATCCCGCTCCATCCTGCCCAGCCATTGCATCAGGTCAGCCCCTGCAAGGCCACCTTCCAAACGCTTGCGACCAACACCAACATCCCTGATGACAAGCCCGGCGGGGAGCGTTACCCCACTTCGTGTCCAAGGCTCCAGTCCCAAATACCACGCACCAGCAAAACCTATTCCCACCGGTTTGGACGAACCGCTCACTTCGTGACCAAGGAATGGGGGCGACAATGCGCACGAAAGCCTGGTTTCGGGCTCAAGAACAACCTGTACGCTCATGAAGGAACTTCGTCTTTGGGTCCAGAGATGTCCGCAGGATCCTCTTTTGACCGCGATCGCGTCCGGCGTGGTTTCGCTTTACCGAGGACGGCAACCGTATCGTCCCCACTTCCAGCCCCATCACCAGCGCCGTCGGAATGCGGTGGATCCTCGCCATCATCTCCGTCCTCAGGTTCGGCCTCTTTGTTCGCACGCGAACCGGATGCCTTACGCTTCTTGGTCGTCGAATCCTTGGGTAACGGCTTCAGAGCTTCCTCCATCGCCATCCCTGCAACCAAATGGGCCACTTCCTCGGCATCCAAGGTTTCCCGCTCCAGCAACGCCTTGGCCATATAGTCCAGCACTTGGCGTTTCTCAACCAGAATCGTGCGCGCACGATCATAATTGCGATCAATAATAGCCCGAATTTCCTTATCAATCATCCGTGCTGTTTCTTCGGATACACTCTTATGCTGGGTGATTTCCCGACCCAGGAAGATCTCTTCCTCCTTGTCGCCATAGATCATGGGACCCAGGACGTCACTCATGCCATACTCACAGACCATGCCACGGGCAACATCGGTCGCCCTCTTGATATCATTACTGGCACCGGTCGTCATTTGGTTCAACACCATCTCCTCAGCAATGCGCCCACCCATCATGATGGCGATGTTGTCTTCAAGTTGCTGTTTGGAATAGGTATGCCGATCCTCCGTGGGCAATTGCATGGTCAACCCCAAAGCGCGCCCACGGGGTATGATGGTCACCTTATGGACGGGATCGGTACCGGGAATGACCGCTGCGACAATGGCATGTCCCGCCTCATGATAGGCGGTCGTCAAACGTTCCTTCTCAGAAATGATGGCCGACTTGCGTGGCTTACCCATCATCACTTTGTCTTTGGCAGCCTCGAAATCTTCCATTTCGACCAGTTTTTTGTCCTGCCTTGCCGCTCCAAGGGCGGCCTCATTGACCAGATTGGCCAGATCGGCACCGGAAAAACCGGGGGTACCACGGGCAATGATCTCTGGATCCACACTTTCCGCGAGGGGGACTTTGCCCATATGAACTTCCAAAATGCGCGTCCGTCCCAAAATATCGGGGTTGGGTACCGCCACCTGCCGATCAAATCGTCCGGGCCGGAGCAGAGCCGGATCCAGGACATCCGGGCGGTTGGTCGCAGCGACCAGGATCACCCCTTCAGCCGATTCAAAGCCGTCCATCTCAACCAGGAGTTGATTCAGGGTCTGCTCGCGCTCATCGTGTCCCCCGCCCAATCCAGCACCACGGTGGCGCCCCACCGCATCAATTTCATCGATAAATATGATGCACGGGGCATTCTTCTTGCCCTGTTCAAACATGTCGCGAACACGAGCCGCCCCGACACCCACAAACATTTCAACGAAATCAGACCCCGACAAATTAAAAAAGGGAACATTGGCCTCACCGGCAATAGCGCGCGCCAACAAGGTTTTACCGGTTCCAGGGGGACCTATCAGCAACACCCCCTTGGGGATTTTTCCTCCAAGCCTCTGGAATTTCTGAGGGTTTTTTAAAAACTCAATCACCTCCTGCAACTCTTCCTTGGCTTCTTCGATCCCCGCCACATCCGAAAACGTCACCTTCCCCTGTTTTTCCGAAAGCATCCGCGCCCTGGATTTCCCAAAGGACATGGGACCACGACCACCACCGCCCTGCATCTGCCGCATGAAAAAGATCCACACCCCTATCAGGAGCAACATGGGGAACCATGATATGAGGATGGTGACCAGAATCGGGGTCTCTTCGGGGGGGCGTGCCGTAATGTTCACCTTCTTTTCCCTGAGCAGTCGCATCAGGTCAGGATCTTCTGGGGTGTAGGTTGTAAACCCGCCGCCATCGGTAAATATACCGGTCAAATTGCGACCTTGTACCGTGACGTCCGTGATTCTTCCCTGATCCAGGTGATTCAAAAAGTCAGAAAATGGTATATGCTGATCGCGGCTTTGCGGCTGATTAAACAAATTGAACAGCATAACCAGCAACAAACCAATAACCAGCCACAGCGAAAGATTTTTATAGAATCCGTTCAACAAGCGGTCTCCCGGGCGCGTTTTGATGGCGTCTTAGGCAAAAGTAAGGCAAGAGACACGACCAAACCGATGCCCCCAGCCCGGCAAGGATAGGTTTACACGAGGAAAAATTCAAGCTTTTCCGTTCATCAATAGCCCTACCCCAAATAGATCCTCACCTCAAAGTCGCCCCCTCTCCATCCCCAGACAGACAAAGATTTGGATGGAGTCAATCTACAACCATCGGAAGATTCACGGTTTTACGGCAAAGAACACCTTCAACCCACAGCAATCAAATCAGCCGATTCCGGTTCCGCGAGGAAATAGCTCCGCAACTTTTCCATGGCACGCGTCTCAATTTGCCGCACGCGTTCGCGACTGATGGCAAACTTTTGCGCCAAATTTTCCAAGGTTTCCGGCTTATCCGTCAGGATACGCTGAAAAACAATGGTCCGTTCCCTTTCCGTGAGCATCTCCAAGCCACGGCGCACCATCGCGGACCGCAATTCCTGCTCCTGGCAAGAAACAAGCGCATTTTCCTGATCTGGACGCTCATCGGCGATAAAATCAATCATCTCCGCAGCATCTTCCAAAACCGGTTGATTCAGGGATGTGTCCGCCATTGCCATGCGTTGATCCACATCGAGAATGGTATCGGCATCGGTACTAAATTTAATGGCCAATTCCTCGGCTTCCTCCCGATTCAGAGGGGCCAGTGAGGTTTTGGCTTGGCGCAATTTGAAGAACAGTTGCCGTTTGAGTTGCGTCGTGGCAATACGCACCATGCGCCAGGAACGTAAAATAAAATCGTGAATGGCAGCACGGATCCACCAAATGGCATAGGTGGACAAGCGATTGCCCCGCTCGGGATCAAACTTTTTAACAGCGTGCATCAACCCAACCGTCCCCTCCTGCACCAGATCGGCAAGATTCAGACGATAATTGAGGTACTCCCGCGCCGTCTTCAGCACCAGACGCAGGTAGCTATGGACCAATTGATGGGCCGCCTCCAAATCACCGTGATCACGGTAACGTCTGGCCAGACGAAACTCCTCCTCGCTCGTCAAAATCGGTGCCTGCATGGCTTGCTGCCAAAACTTGCGCAAACCTTGATTGTCTTCAGCAACCACCACATCATTCAGACCGGACATGGCTACAGGGAATGTCGTCATCTTCGAGACTCCATGAAACAATCTTTTCGTGGTTTGGTTAACTCGCCGCCAAATCCTACCTGTCAATCTCTGTAGTGTTTCAGATAAACATTGTCGCGCTGAATTTCAAGGGTGCTATCGAATTTTTTTTCTCGGTAAACAATCTTGCAACACACTGGCCAATCCACGCCATCGTGCTTATTTGGATCAACAAGCGGCAAAAAAGTTCCAGCCTGCTCTAAGTCGCTTACCGACATAGAAAATTCAAAAAATATCGGAACTCCGACAACCATGGCCTCCACGAAAGAGCCAGACTTTTTTTCTGGCGATTGATAAAACGCCCCGTTAAACCGCTGCTTTCTTGGGATGTGTAGTTATTGTCATCCTCGCCCCCGATTCAAGCATTCGAGGTTCCCGCTTTCGCGGGAACCTCGAATGCAACGAGTACGAATGCGCCTTGACCGGATCGACGCAGACACCACACTTGATGACCTTCGCATTCCTCCCTCGCACCATTTGGAAGCTTTGCAAGGAGACCGACTGAAGCAACACAGCATCCGTATCAACGACCAATGGCGCATTTGCTTTGTTTTGTCAGACAGCAACGCACAGGAGGTGGAGATCGTGGATTACCACTGAGGAAACAGGTCATGAATGATATCGCGCCCATCCATCCTGGTGAACATCTCGCTGAATTTCTGGAAGAATTCTAAATCTCCCAGTATCGTCTGGCCAAGGAGATCAACGTACCGCCACGTCGGGTCAACGAGATCATCCACGGAAAACGCGGCATTTCCGCCGACACCGCCTTACGACTTGGTTGCTTTTTCGGGACAACGCCAGAGTTCTGGATGAACCTGCAATCCCACTTCACCCTGGAGTCGGAGCGGGAACGGTTGGCAAGCGACATGAGCCAGATTCACTCCGTCCAAACAATAAGCACCCTCACAATGCGTTAATGTATCCGCTGTCTCTATTGGCATCTGTTACGTTTGATGCTATTCTGGGTTGAAATGGTATGATTTCATATACATGGTCGTCAACAATGTTGAAACCATGCCATTATCTTCTGGTGTTAAACAGACTTTTCCTTTTTGGCGGAAGCCCAGTTTTAGCAGCCATCTCTTTCTGATACGAAATCAAGAAATCTCTATAAGACGGGCCAATTTCCCATATGGTTGCCTGCATAACATTCCACCTTGTTTTTGCAACATAATTAGGTTCTTCATGTGGATATATATGTCGAAATCCATCTTGATTCCTCTTGTCGGAAACACGAGCATTCAAGAAGCCGACATCAAAAAGGTACTTCCATAAATCAAAAACACTTTCATCATTATTCGGTTGCAATGTACGACCATAAAGGCGTATACTAAAGCTACTTGGCAAATCAGAAAGTGTTGCCTTGACCAGTTCTGCAGTAGCTTTAAAAGATTCATAATCATAGTCAATTTTATAGAATCCTCTGATAATGTCCGCAAGTTCAGGACATTCAAACTCAGCTTCCTGCGCAAGCAATGAAACTCGTTGCTTGGAAAAATTAATCATTTCACTTGCGAACAATTCCTCATTGATCTTATGCTGTCCTGCCATAATAGCTCTTCTCGATAACTCATTGATGAGTTGAACCGCATCTCTTGGGCATTCACGAGATCTAACGGTAATCATATCAGACCAACTGCTTTTTTGTTCAGTCATTGGGATTTTTGGCATATCCGGCTTTCAGGTGGTGCCTTACATTAACCTAAGAATTCTTCGATCTGCTTGTTATTGAAAAAATTGTGTGTGACACCGATGCCTTGTTATGATGCACCATGTGGACTCTTGGATCTTCAATGGGAGAAAAAGGATGGCGCATAAGATTGAAGTTTTCTGTTGTCAGAATCGGGAATGTCCAGATGTTGGACTCCGTGGCAAGGGAAATTTGAGGTGGCACGGGTGGAGCGGACACGCTCGTCGGATTCGTGGCCTGTACTGTCGGACATGCGGGAAATACTTTTCGGAACGGAAAGGGAGTGTGCTTGAGCAAAGCCGCCTGACCGAAGAGAAGGCAGTGTCCCCTCTGTGCCAATGAAAAGTGAGACACTGACCCCCTGATAAATTAGAGTAGGCG